>JAFWXY010000158.1 GCA_017522905.1 Clostridia bacterium | reverse complement strand
TCGGGATAACCCTTGGATGCCATAATAAGACAGCAAGCGTGACCGTTTTTCCAGTTAACTTCGGTCTCCGCAAGCGTTCCGTTTGTGGTTGCCCGCATTACAGTGAGAAGGTCACTGTCAAGCAAGGGAAGCACTACCTGTGTTTCGGGGTCGCCGAAGCGGCAGTTATATTCAATAACCTTGGGGCCGTTTTCTGTAAGCATCAGTCCGAAATAAAGGCATCCCTTAAAGGTTCTTCCCTCTTTATTCATTGCATCGATAGTGGGCAGGAATATCTTTTCCATACACTCGTCTGCAATTTCATTTGTATAGTAGGGGTTAGGCGCAACGGTTCCCATACCGCCTGTGTTAAGGCCTGTATCGTTATCGCCCGCGCGCTTATGGTCCATTGATGAGATCATCGGCTTTACGCACTTGCCATCTGTAAAGGCGAGAACCGAGACCTCAGGGCCGCTCAAGAATTCCTCAATTACAATGTGATCTCCGCTTGAGCCGAACTGCTTGTCCTGCATCATAGAGATTATCGCCGCGCGAGCCTCGTCTCTTGTAGTAGCGATGATTACACCCTTGCCAAGCGCAAGTCCGTCTGCCTTTATTACCGTAGGAATAGGGGCAGTCCCGATATATTCAAGAGCCGCCGCCATATCGTCAAACACCTCGTATGCCGCGGTGGGAATGCCGTATTTCTTCATTAAATTCTTTGAGAATACCTTGCTTCCCTCGATTATTGCCGCGCATGCGCGAGGTCCGAAGCAAGGAACGCCTATCTCCTCAAGCGCATCAACACAACCAAGCACCAGCGGATCGTCGGGAGCTACCACCGCGTAATCTATCTTGTTTGCACGTGCAAACGCGACTATCGCGGGGATATCCTTAGCTCCGATATTTACACACTCGGCGTCCTTGTCCATTCCGCCGTTTCCGGGGAGCGCGTATATCTTCTCTATCGTTTTATTTTCCTTGAGCTTCTTTATAATGGCGTGCTCTCTGCCGCCTCCGCCTACTACGATTATTTTCATTGATTTCTCCAATGGTTAGAAGTTAGATTATGTTAATAAAAGCTTTATGTCGAATATTAATGGTGGAACAATCTCATTCCCGTGAACGCCATTACCATATTATTTTTATTGCACTCCTCGATTACGAGGTCGTCACGGATAGATCCGCCGGGCTGTGCGATGTACTTAACACCCGAAGCGTACGCGCGCTTTACGTTATCTGCAAAGGGGAAGAAGGCATCGGATGCAAGCGCGATCTCATTAAATCCTGCAAGCCACTCTGCTTTCTCTTCTGCGCTCAGCTTCTCGGGCTTTACTGTAAAGTAATTCTGCCAGATTCCGTCTCTGCAAACGTCCTCCTCGTTGCCGTTGATATAACCGTCTATAACGTTATCTCTCTCGGGTCTACCCATTGTGGGGATAAAGGGGAGCGCCAACGTCTTGGGATGCTGACGGAGAAGCCAAGTATCCGCCTTGCCGCCTGCAAGTCTTGTACAGTGAACACGGCTCTGCTGACCCGCTCCTACACCGATAGCCTGACCGTTAACCGCGTAGCACACCGAGTTGGACTGTGTATATTTAAGTGTGATGAGCGCAACTATCAAGTCTCTCTTTGCGCTCTCGGGAAGCTCCTTGTTCTCTGTTACCACGTTTTCAAGAAGGTGATAACCGATCTTAAATTCGTTTCTTCCCTGCTCAAATGTAATCCCGAAAACGTCCTTTGTCTCAACGGGCGCAGGCTTATACTCGGGATCGATCTCCACGATATTGTAATTCCCCTTTCTCTTGCCCTTGAGTATCTCAAGCGCCTCGGGCTCGTAGCCGGGGGCGATGATTCCGTCGGAGACCTCGCGTGCGAGGAGCTTCGCGGTCATAACGTCGCAGGGGTCGGAAAGTGCCACCCAGTCGCCAAAGGAGCAAAGGCGGTCTGTTCCTCTTGCGCGAACGTATGCGCAAGCCAAGGGAGAGTTATCCAGTTCCTCAAACTCCTCAACAAAGCATGCCTTTTTGAGTCCCCTGTCGAGCGGAAGCCCGATAGCCGCGCTTGTGGGGGAAACGTGCTTGAAGGATGTTGCCGCAGGGATTCCAAATACCTCGCGAAGCTCCTTTACGAGCTGCCATGCGTTGAACGCATCAAGAAAGTTTATGTATCCGGGTCTGCCGTTAAGTACCTTGATCGGAAGCTCGCTATCATCCTTCATGAAAATTCTTGCGGGCTTCTGGTTGGGGTTACAGCCATATTTCAACTCAAACTCTGTCATTTTTATCACCTCACGCATTCTTGTTTACTATTCTTGTCTCGCTCTCGCCGCTCTCAATATCAATGTAGCGAACGAAAAGCGATACCTTATTGTCCTCATTCAAGTTTTCCCAGATGTGGGATGTAAGCTCGTCAATGCCCATCTCGGGGAGCACAAGAGTCTTGGGTTCACCCTCAAAGGAAGGAAGCGGATCGCCCTCCGAGTTATAGGTGTGAATGAACTTTGCCTTTCCGCAAATGGGATTCGAATATGTGTATGTAAATCTCTCGCAGGAGGAATCATCTCCCTCTGCACTCTTGAGAATAGACATATCAAAGCTCATCTTGCCATCCTTGCGGTGGATCATTCCCGAAATTCTGGGGGTGAAATTAGGCTTATCGTCCTCAAACTCACGGGTTCTGAGCGACTCTTCAAAGGTCAATCCCTTGCCCATAAGCTCGTATATCGTATCGGTCTGATCTCCGTTTGTTACTATCGTATCGTCGCCCAAAGTGCGGACGGGATAGTAAATGATGAGGTGGGGGTCGACCATCTTTGACTCATCATATGCCTTTGTTCTCATATTCTCGCCCTCAAGAACGAAAACTCTGTTGCGGCTGTTAACGCTTCTTCCCATAATGAAATACGCACTTATTGCCTTCTTGCCGTCAGCACTCTTACCTATAATTATTCCTCTGCCGTGATATTCAAGAGAATTAAGCTCTTCCTTGATTGTGAAAATCTTCATTTCAGTCCCTTTCCGTAATTATGACTCTGTTATCTTCAACTACTATTCTATCTTCGCAGAAAAGTCTGACTGCCTCGGGAAGTATCTTCCACTCGGCCTCCTCCATGATCCTGCGCTGTAAGACCTCGGGCGTGTCGCCCTCCTTGACCTCAACTGCCTTTTGCAGAACTATCGGTCCTGCATCGCACTCGGGAGTGACGATATGCACGGTTGCGCCCGACACCTTGACGCCCTTCCGAAGCGCCGCCTCGTGAACACGAAGTCCGTAATATCCCTTTCCGCAAAAGGACGGAATGAGTGCAGGGTGCACGTTGAGTATTTTATTGGGAAACGCGTTATATACCTGCTCGTCGATTATAGTCAAAAACCCTGCGAGCACGACAAGATCGATCTTTTCCGCGGTCATTGTGTCGGCAAGCACCTTTGAATAATCAGCTATGCTATCATAATCCCTGCGGGCGAGTACCCTGCCCTCAATTCCCGCATTTTTTGCTCTTTCAAGCGCGTAAACGCCGGGCTTTGATGCGATAACAAGCACTATCTCGCCGTTACCTATCTCGCCGCGCGCCTCTGCATCGATAAGCGCCTGTAAATTTGTGCCGCCGCCCGAAACGAGCACGGCAATTCTCTTTTTCTCTGCCATCAGCACATTACCACGCCTTCGTCGCCCTTGATTATCTCACCGATAACGTACGCGTCCTCGCCGCATTCGCGAAGGATCTCAAGCGACTCTGTGACGTCTTCCTTGGCAACCGTAATGCTCATTCCAACACCCATATTGTATGTGTTGAACATATCTCTCTCGGGTATGTTGCCCGTTTTCATAATAAGCTCGAAGATAGGAAGAACCTTAACTGCCGCTCTGTCTATCTTCGCGGTCATTCCCTTCGGAAGTGCTCTCGGGATGTTCTCGTAGAATCCACCGCCCGTAATATGGGAAATGCCCTTAACGTCTACATTTTCAAGGAGCTTGAGCACGCTCTTTACGTAGATCTTGGTAGGCGTGAGAAGTGTCTCGGCAATCGACTTGCCGCCAAGGTCCCCACAGGGAACATAAAGGCTATCGGGGTTCTTGTCTATCTCAAAGACCTTACGGCAAAGCGAAAATCCGTTAGAATGAACTCCACTTGATGCAAGCGCGATGACAACGTCGCCCTCTTTTGTCTTTGTATTGTCAAGTATCTTTTTCTTGTCTACTATGCCTACCGCAAAGCCTGCAAGGTCATACTCTTCAACAGGCATCATTCCGGGATGCTCTGCGGTCTCGCCGCCGATAAGCGCCGCGCCCGACTGAACACAGCCCTCCGCAACGCCGCCGACTATTGACGCGATCTTCTCGGGGATATTCTTGCCGCAAGCAATATAGTCAAGGAAGAACAAGGGCTTTGCACCACAGCATATAATGTCATTTACACACATTGCAACCGCGTCAATTCCTATTGTATCGTGCTTGTCCATAAGTATCGCCATCTTGACCTTGGTTCCGCAACCGTCGGTTCCAGAAACAAGCACAGGCTCTTCCATCCCACCAATATTGAGACCAAAGCAACCGCCAAAGCCGCCTACGTCATCAAGACAACCTTCGTTTTTTGTGCGGGCGATATGCTTCTTCATCAGCTCTACCGCTCTGTATCCCGCGGTTATATCAACTCCTGCCGCTGCGTAGCTTTCGCTTCTTGAATTTGAATGCATTTATTTTTCCTGACCTTTCTTGATTTTAAGCTCTGATTATTCTTTTCCGTTCCAGCAATAGGTGCAAAGCTCGTCCTCGTCAAGCCCTATCGCCTTGATAACTCCCTTGAGCGTCTGAAATTCAAGGGATGCAAACTTCATCTTTTTGCATATTGCCTCGCGCAGCCTCCTGCCGCGCTCGGTGTTACCGTCGCTGTACTCCTCGATATATTTGAATCCCTCTTCCCCCTCAAGATCCATAATAACGCGACGGGCAATCAGCTCCATCTCGCTTGTCGCCCTTGAGAAATTGAGGTATTTACAGCTATACATTATCGGGGGGCAAGCGCTTCTCATATGCACCTGCTTGGCTCCGTTGGAGTAAAGGAAGTCTACGGTTTCCTTAAGCTGTGTTCCTCTTACTATCGAGTCATCCACAAAAAGAAGATTCTTACCCTCGATAAGCTCGTGCACGGGTATCAGCTTCATCTTTGCAACCTTTTTTCTGTCTGCCTGCTTGGCTGTTGTAAAGCTGCGCGGCCACGTGGGTGTATATTTGATAAACGGACGCGCAAAAGGAATGTCACATGCGTTGGCATATCCTATGGCGTGCGGTGTTCCGGAATCCGGCACTCCGCAAACATAGTCTATATCCTCGTGCCTTCCTGCCTCACGGTCATTCTCACAAAGAATGCTTCCGTTTCTGTATCTCATCGCCTCAACGTTGACACCCTCGTAATTTGCCGTAGGGTATCCGTAATACGACCAGAGGAACGCACAGACCTTCTTTTTCTTTCGTGGCTCTGCAAGCTGCTTGATTGAGTCGGGCGTTATCTCGATTATCTCGCCCGGACCCAGCTCGCGCTCGTCCTCAAAATCCAGCTTCTTGTACGCGAAGGACTCAAAGCTGACGGCATATCCGTCCTTGCTCTTGCCAACGAGCAAGGGAAGCCTTCCGAGCTTGTCTCTCGCGGCGATTATCGATCCGTCGTTCTTCAGTATAATAATTGCCGCGGTGCCGTCTATCGAATCCTGCGCGAACTTGATGCCGTCGGCAAAATTATCCTTTCGGTTTATCAGCGCGGCTACAAGCTCTGTCGAGTTTACAACGCCTGAGGTCATCGCGTTGAAGTGCGCTCCGCTGACCGAGAAATACTCCTCGATAAGCCGCTCCGCGTTGTTTATTACACCAATTATACAAATGGCAAACGCGCCAAGCTTGGAGCGAATGATAAGCGGCTGAGGATCGCTATCGCTGATGCAACCGATTGCCGCTCTGCCGTGCATCTCATCAAATATATTTTCAAACTTTGTTCTGAAGGGAGAGTTCGAGATGTTATGTATAACTCTCTGGAGCCCAAGCTCTGGATCGTATGCCGCCAGGCCTCCGCGTCTTGTGCCTAAATGTGAGTGATAATCGGTTCCGAAGAACACGTCTACCAAACACTCTTTTCTCGATGTTATTCCAAAAAATCCACCCATATTTTACCTCGTCTGCAGGAAATATCCTTTAGGTTAGCTTTTCTTATCCGCTCTTTATTTGTTGTATTCGGCCTCTATCTCAGCGCTCTTTTTCAGAACCGCCTCTGCGTCTGCCGCTCTCTTTGCCATAAGCTTTTCCGCCAGGGCCTCGTCCTCAATGGCGAGCATCTGAACCGCCAGAATTGCCGCGTTTGCCGCACCGTCAATGGCAACTGTAGCAACCGGTATGCCCGTAGGCATCTGAACCGTTGCCAGAAGTGCATCAAGTCCGTCAAGATTACTCGACTTGCAGGGGATTCCGATTACAGGAAGTGCTGTGTTAGCCGCGACTGCGCCCGCCAGGTGAGCCGCCATTCCCGCCGCAGCGATAATCACTCCAAATCCGTTTGCCCTTGCATTCTGAGTAAACTCTGCCGCCTCGCGAGGAGTTCTGTGCGCGCTGTACACGTGCACCTCATAAGGAACATCAAAAAAGGCAAGCATATCTATAGCCTTCTTTACGACAGGCATATCGCTTGCACTTCCCATTACGATACCGACTTTTTTCATACCAAACCTCCGAAAAACTTATGTATCTTAATTAATTATTTAAATCCAAAACGTGTTTTGTTGCCGAAAAAACAAAATGGGCGCACCTAGCATAGTGGCAACAAATCAGCCACTCTGATCTAAGTGTGCCCAGACGGTCGGCAATATAAATTTCTGTTCCATGTGGGCAAATCCACGCGAATTCACTATGCTCCAAAGCACCTTGAAATCCGCTTTTCCGTCAGTTGCAGAAATTCTCAAAATCACAATATAATGATATCACAAACGCCCAAAATTGTCAAGTATTTTATGAATTTACTTGTCCTAAAATTCGACAATTATTTTTTTGTTTTCTTGGGCTTTGTAGACAACATTCACAAAGCTCGTTTTATTGCTTGCATCTATGCCTTTCAAAGCATCCTTGCCTGAGCGCACACAGCGCAAAAACCAGCAATACTCCTACTAAATATCCTCCAACATCAATCCACACGTCAGTGAGCGCGGGACCTCTCATAGAAAAAATCTGTATCGTTTCATCCACAAGAGGCGTTGTCACTCCAACAAGTGATACAGTAACGTATTTTCTGTATTTATCCTGCATCATAGAGTCAAATAAAAGATGTCCGACTGCGCCAAGCGCGGCGTATTCGGTAAAATGCGCCAGCTTTCGGACCAGATGATGCCCTTCATCGGTCGATCCCGCTTCGCCGCCCAGAATACCTGCCACAAATTTACTTATTGTACCGGACAGCTCTTTGCTGAGCATTGAATTGCCAAATATGAAGCACAGAATGAAGACAAACAAAAAGACGTATATTTTTCTTTTTTTCATCTATCTGTCCTCAACCTTAAACAAGGGAGCAGCTCCTTTTGCAAGATAGCTTCCGTTGCCGAGTATTATCTTCAAGGCTTCCTTGCCCAGCCTCTTTTCTATCTCTACGATCGCCTCTCCGATACGCGGAGCTCGTCTGCCCATGTTATGGGTGTCGCTTCCGAGATAATGCACCATGCCCATTCTCATAAGCTCCAATGCGCGCCGACGCGTGCTGAATCTCAAAAAGGCATCTGCATTTATCTGTATTTCGATGCCATTATCCAGCATATCGTAAAGCATTTCGGACTTGAAGAATCCGAAATATCTGTCGATATGGGCAATTATCGGCGTTATCCCCTGCTTTATTCTGAGCATATAAAGCTCCTCTATCATGGAGGGCTTCCAAGGGGCAAACGGCATCTCGACAAGCAGTCGCTTAGTGCCCGATATGCATATTTCCGAGAGAATATCAACGTTACTCATAGCGCCAAAGAACTCAACCTCACCGCCAAGATAAATATCGGGAAGTCTCTCTCGAATGCTCTCGTCCTTGCCTATCTCCTCATCTATCCTTGCAAGCAATCTGTCCATCGATGCGCCTCTTCGCAGAAGGAACTCCTCAGGCTCATCGCTCGAGGCATAAAAATGGGGCGTAGCGACTACGCGCGACACGCCCTGATCAAAAAGGGCGCAAAGCATCTCTATTGATTCGGCACTTGACGAGCTTCCGTCATCGGCGCGCGGCAATACGTGTGTATGTATATCAAAATATCCGCTCATTCTGCCCTCCTCATAAACCAATTAAAACCGAGTTTGGCTCGGTTTTAATCGTTATTTTTATTTTTTGCTTCTGTAGCTGTATCCTCTGTACTTATACTTGTACCTATACTTGTTCTCGCCGCTTTCGTGTCCTACTCTGTTATACACGAAACCAAGTATTTTTACGTTGGCGTACTCCAGCTGTCTTATGGTTTCTGCCATATCACGGCGTCTTGTTTTATCATGTCTTACAACGATGATCATTCCGCTGAGGTATTTGGATACCGCAACGGGGTCCGAAACGGAAAGCACAGGCGGCAAGTCGATTATAACATAATCATACTTGGTCTTGCATTCCTCGATCAGCGCTTCCATCCTGCGAGAACCGATAAGCTCCGAGGGGTTGGGAGGAATATGGCCCGATGCCAAAATATCCAAATTCTCATGCAATACCTTGTTCGCTACCTCTACACCGCTCTTTCCGGAGAGCATATCCGAGAGTCCGGGCTCACCTTCAATTTCCACTACCTTATTGATTGTGGGACGGCGCATATCTCCGTCTATAAGCAAAACCTTATTGTTAGCCTCTGCAAGTGAATACGCAAGGTTTACACTGGTGGTACTCTTTCCCTCGTGGGGACATGCACTGCAAACACCTATTACTCTTCCGTTTTCCTCATCCGGGAAAGCGAAGGAGACGTTAGTTCTTAAAAGCTTATATGCTTCACGTGACGCAAAATCAAGCTCTGCGCCCACCTTAGTTGTCCTTTTTACCTCTAAAGAGTTTTCCTTTTTCAT
Organism: Clostridia bacterium; assembly: GCA_017522905.1. Lineage (GTDB taxonomy): Bacteria > Bacillota > Clostridia > Oscillospirales > CAG-272 > SVTX01. The sequence continues at coordinate 26,264 of JAFWXY010000158.1, read as the reverse complement.
TTGAGCATCCCTATCGTACAAATTTTGTTAATGACAATATTATTTCTTATTCTGATCCGCGGTTTCCTCGGGAGCATAGCCTCTTCCGTACACGTATCCATACTTCTTGCTGTATTTCTTGTACGCTGCCGCTCCTGAATTTGCATCGGGTATTACTGCAAGCACGGGAATCTTTTCTCCGTATGCGCTGATAATGGTCTCCTCGCTATCCATTGTATCCTTCAAGAACGACAATGCAACGAGTGCAGCAAGAGAAAGAACAAACCCCATAGCCGCTCCTAAAATAACATTCGAGGTGGTATTGGGAGATGAGGGGGACGAGGGCAGTGTGGGATGATTCAAAATAATTCCACCTGCATCCTTTATGAAATTATTTTCATCCAGGACAACACAAAACGCGTTAATAAGCGACTCGCAAACCAAACGAGCCTCCTCGGGATCGCTACTGGAAACGTGAACTCTGAAGAAACGGGTGTCCTCGTCTATTTCCGTGCTTATCATTCCTCTAAGCTTGGCATTGGAGTAGTTGCGGATCGTACCGTCCTTTCTTGCCGTACCGTTCAACTCGTTTACAACCATGTCAAACGTGATATCGGACATAAGAATGAATGCACAGTCCTTTGCCACCTTCTGTCCTGTCATACTCTCGTTGTACGCATTCATATCCATAACTCTGATGCCTATGCGGGCAGAGGCGGTATACATCGGCTCAACCAAGAAGTACGTATATGCAAAGAGCAATGCCGCACCAAGCACCACTGCTATCAAAATTATCCACCAACGCTTTATTGCAAGTGAAAATATCTGTCCTAGTGACATTCCGTATGAATTATTAGATCCCATTGTTAATCTCTCCGTTGTTTTCCTGTATGCGGACATAGTTATCCTTTACTATTGTACCACAGCATTATCTCTTTGTCAAGCACAAACACACAAATAATATAGAAAGCCCTCGCTCCGAGGGCTTTCTATACAAGCTTTAAAGCAGCGGAACTCCCGCCTCTTCACAAGCTCTTACGGTTTCATCATCCCAGATGCTTGACTGCACCTCACCGATGTGGGCACATCCCATCATAAGCATACAAAGACGCGACTGACCGATACCGCCACCTATAGTAAGAGGAAGCTCGTCGCTAAGAAGCATCTTGTGGAAGGGCAATTCCCTGCGCTCATTGTGATTTGCAAGTGTGAGCTGACGGTCAAGCGACTCGGAATCAACTCTTATTCCCATAGATGAAATCTCAAGCGCACGTCCGAGTGTCTCGTCCCAGAAAAAGATGTCTCCGTTGAGCTGCCAGTCATCATAGTCGGGAGCGCGCGAATCATGGGGCTTGCCGGACTTGAGCTTGCCGCCAATTTGCATTATAAACACGGTCTTATGCTTCTTTACAAACTCCTGTTCTCTCTCGGATCCCGTAAGACAGGGATAGAGATCCTCAAGCTCCTGAGACGTTATAAAGGTAACGTCAGGGCAAAGCTCGGTCCTGAGCTGAGGATAGCGCACGTGGAGAAGATCGTTGGTCGTGCATATTGCGCGGACTATCGAGCTTACGATCAGCTTCAAATAGTCAAGATTTCTGTTTTCGCGTGTAATTACCTTTTCCCAGTCCCATTGGTCAACGTAAATCGAATGGATATTATCAAGCTCCTCGTCGCGACGGATAGCGTTCATGTCGGTATAAAGTCCGTTTCCAACGCTGAAGCCGTATCTCTTAAGCGCAAGTCTCTTCCACTTTGCAAGCGAATGCACTACCTGTGCGTCAAGTCCTATTGCGGGTACGTCAAAGGACACGGGACGCTCGACACCGCTCAGATTATCGTTCAGACCGCTTCCCTCAGTAACGAAAAGGGGCGCAGAAACGCGCTTCAGATTAAGGATTTTTGAAAATTCCTCCTGAAACGTTATTTTGATAAACGCTATGGCGCGTTGCGTATCATATGCATCGAGGGCGGGCTTGTAACCCTCGGGAATAAAGCTTTTTTTCATATCGTTCTCCGTTTTCACATTGAAGCATTTATTACTCGAAATTATACCACTTTTACCCCTGTCCGTCAATAGTTTTTTACTTTTAGGCATGAATTTCACAAAAAAATGTCCAAACCGACTTGAAAACAGGGATTTTTGATGCTATAATGAGTTGTAATAATTCAAATCCCACAAGGAGGATACTTAATATGGGTAAGAACAGACAGGACGTTCCTGCAAATCTCAAATGGCGTCTTGAAGATATCTTTGAAAGCGTTGAAGAGTGGAATAAGCTCTATGACGAGGTATCGGGCGAAATCAATTTTTCAAAATACGAGGGTAAGCTCTCCGATCCTGACACACTTCTTGAGTGCCTCGAGAAAATAAACAAGGCGGTATACAAGCTCAGCCATCTTGCTGTTTATGCATTTATGCTTCACGATCAGGATACACGCAACTCCGATTCCCTCGCGCTTCAGTCGAGAGTCGATATGCTTGAGATGCAGTTTGGCGCAGCGGTCGCATTCGTTAATCCCGAGTTGACCTCTCTCCCCACAGAATACCTCGAATCTCTTATCACTGACGAGAGATTCGCTGACTACGACTACACCATCAAACAGACCATCAAGGGCAAGCCCCACGTTCTCTCCAAAGAGGTCGAGACTATGCTCTCTCAGGAATCCACAATTTTCGGAGGCTTCCAGAAGGTCTTCTCCATGATAGATAACGCAGACTTCCCCTATCCCTCAATCAAGGTTAACGGTGAAAAGGTTCAGGTCACACACGGCATGTACGGAGTTCTCCTCCATCACCCCGACCGCCGCGTTCGCCGCGATGCATTCAAGGCTTACTATAAGGCTTATATCGGTCTTATCAACACAATCACCGCGGCTTACTGCGGTAACGTTGAAAAGGACGTTTTCCTGGCTCGTACCAGAAAATACGGCTCCGCGCTTGAGATGAGTATGGCTCGCGAGGACGTAGACGTTAAGGTATATAAGAACCTTCTCCGCAGCGTTAAGAAGGGCCTCCCCCTCCTCCACCGCTACTACAAAGACAAGAAAAAGCTCATGGGCGTGAAGACCATGCATATGTACGACGTGTACGTTTCTCCCATCGAGGACGCAGAGCTCAAGCTTGACTACGAGGACGCCTATAAGGTAGTCAAGGAGGGTCTCTCTCCTCTCGGTGCAGAATATGCAAGGCTTCTTGACGAGGCTCACGATAACGGATGGATAGACGTTGAAGAGACAGAGGGCAAGAGAAGCGGAGCTTACAGCTCAAGCGTTCACGGCCTCAAGCACCCTTACGTTCTCCTTAACTATCAGAAGACGACGGGCGACGTATTCACCATCGCCCACGAGCTTGGACACGCAATGCACTCCTACTTCTCCGAAAAGAATCAGCCCCAGGAAAAGTCAGGCTATACTCTCTTCGTAGCAGAGGTTGCAAGTACGGTAAACGAGGTTCTTCTTCTCAAGTACCTTATGAAGACAACAACAGACGAAAAGCTTAAGAAGTATCTCCTCTCCTACTATATGGATATGCTTAAGGGAACCCTCTTCCGTCAGACTCAGTTTGCAGAATTTGAATACATCGCACACGATATGTGCGAGAAGGGTCAGCCCCTCACCACCGATGCGCTCTGCAAGGTATACCACGACCTCAACAAAAAGTATTACGGCAGAAGCGTTCGCTCCGATGATGAGATCGCTTACGAGTGGGCAAGAATTCCCCACTTCTACCGCGCGTTCTACGTTTACAAGTATGCAACAGGCATCATCACCGCAGTTTCTATCGCAGAGAGGATCTACAACGAGGGTCAGGCTGCAGTTGACGACTACTTCAAGTTCCTTTCCTCCGGCGGCTCTGACAGCCCCGTTGAGCTTCTCAAGCTTGCAGGCGTAGACCTTACCAAGATGGATGCGTTTGACTCCTGCATGGCATCCTTTAAGGCCGCACTTGAACAATTCGAAGCATTGAACTGAAACACAGGCCTTCCCCGCCCGAGTCCCGGGCGGGGAGATTCCCTTGAATAACACAAGACAAGGAGAAAGCTATGAAAATAAAATCAGGCTACGTTATAAGACAGGTAATGGGTAATTACGTCGTTATTGCGACGGGCGAGGAAAGCAGAGGCTTTCACGGAATGGTCAAGCTCAATGAAACCGCCGCTAACATATGGAGCTATATCTCCGAGGGAAAAAGCGAGGAGGATATCGTATCCCTTATGATAGCCGAATATGACGTGGAGGAGCAACAGCTCAGATCCGACGTCCAAAAAACCATTAAGACTCTTATCCAGCAGGGATTTGTTGAGTTATGATCCTATCCGATATTGAAAAGATCATTGCGGACGAGGGGGTTTTTGTCAGCACCACGAGTGGGGTCAGTATGTACCCGCTTTTGCGCGACAGAAAAGACACAATTGTTGTAACACCATCCACCGAAAGACTGAAAAAATACGACGTTGCTCTTTTTCGCAGAGGCGACAGCTACGTTTTGCACAGGGTCATAGAGGTTCTTCCCGACTCATACGTCATCAGGGGAGACAACTGCATTATGCCCGACCACGTCAAGGATGCCGATATACTCGGCAGACTGACAGGAATATACCGCTCCGAAAAAGAAATCGATATGCTCGGACGTGGATACAGATTATATTCACGGCTTATAGTATTCATAAGCCCACTCGTGCGTCTTAAATTAAGACTGAAATCTGTTTTCAACCATATAAAACACAAAAAATAAGGCATCGGCGCACCTGCGATAAAGCAGGTGCGCCGATGTCTTGTTTTTTATTTTAGCATATTGAATGACGTCTCAGCGGCACTGTTGTCCATATTGCATCCCAAACGGTAAAATTTTACCGTTTTTGCCATTTCATCAAGCAATTCAAAGGTCTCCAGCCGTGCGATTCCATTGTGCGGCAAATATATTTGTCCCATTATTCTGTCAAAGCAGCTCTCGGGAGAAATCTCCTCTATAAAATTATCACTTGATCGCTCAACCCAAACAATTGAAGAAAGAGGTGCCGACGCGTTTCTCTTCCAGCCCTCTTTGCCTGCCCAGGGCGTGGAGAAAACTCTCCATTCGTTGCCGCTTTTCCTGACGATGGGATTATCTCCATTAATTATTTTCACAAATTGGGGATAATTTTTCATCAAAAGCGAGACGTGCGTGGTCTTGCCCGTGCCCGAGGGAGCGGTAAATATCACTCCTCTGCCCCCTATTTCAACCGCCGCGCCGTGAAAGACAAATCCACCAAGGCTCGGTATCTGCTCTGCTATAGAGCGATAGAGACATATGCCCTCGCAATATCCTCTTGAAAGCGTGTTATCGACATACTGAGCACTTTCTGCACCTATCTCCTCGGCACTCGTACGAGCAATTATATCATAATCGCATCCTTCTATGGCAAAGTCCTCACAAAGTCTTCGGGTATAAGGAAAATCACAAAGCATCCGCGCCTTGATACTTGCTATTTCGATCACAAAATCACGAAAATCTGCCATGTAATCCTCCTTTTTTAAAAATCTTAGATAGGAACAAATCCCATTCCGTAATCAGGTTCCTTCTCCTCTTCTGTTTCGGTTTCCTTTTCGGTTTCCTTTTCGGATTCCTTTTCCGATTCCTTTTCCGATTCCTTTTCCGATTCCTTTTCCGATTCCTTTTCCGATTCCTTTTCAGTCTCAGGCTCGGTGTCCGACTCGTCCTCTGATTCTATTTCATTTTCCGTATCGGTATCGCTTTCGTCTTCATTGCCCGAATCTGCCCCCGATTCAGCCTCTGTCTCGGTGTCGGTTCCTGTACCTGTATTTGTTTCCTCCTCTGACACGCCATCGGATTCTTTCTCGGCTGAGGTTTCCTTGTCCTGCTCACCCTTAACGTCAGATTCGGTCTCGCCATTGCCGCTGCCGCTCTCCTCGTTTTCGTTTGAGGTGTCGGAATCCAAGCCCGAGGTCTCCTCGCCCGTTCCTACGGTCTTCTCGGACTCCGGTTCATCGGTCTCCACGCCATCCGCGGGTGAGTTAACACATGCCGCAGCTGAAAGCACAAGTAAAACACAAATCAGGATAGCTATGTATTTATTGATGCTATTTTTCTTCATAAATCCTCCAAGCAAGAAAAACTCTTACAAGATAATAATATCACACAGAGTGAAATAAGTCAACCATTATTTAAAATTCCAAATATAACTCAAATACAAGTTTAATTTCTAAGTCCCTTGGGATAATGATTTTTTGCTACTCCACCGCTGATCTTAACGCCGCCCACGGCACAACCGTCTATTAAAACAGCCGCCCAGCCGTTACCGTTTTTGCCGTCAGAGCTAACGAGTCCCTCAACACGTATCTCTTCACCCGCAAGATACCTTCGTGCCTCCTCGTCTGATCCCGATAGGATCACCTTACGGGCAAATTCCCGACCAAGCGCGCTGAAAAGCTGATGGTGGGGTATCATTCTGCCCTTTTGGCACTCGCCTACACAAACGCCCGCCGTAAACACGTTATACTCGGGAAGCTTGATCTTGGGCACAAGATACACAAAGCCGCCAAGCATCACAAGCTCGCCGCACGTCTCAGATGTAAGATTTTCCGCCAAAAACCTCCTTGCAATATCGATAGCATCAAGCTCCTGACGGCTCTTTCTTGCGGCATCATTGCCCCTTGCCCTTTTGTCTTTTCTGTCCTTTTTCGTATTCTGTGAGCTCTCTGCATCTGCGCTTCTCTCAAAAAGAGCAATGAACTGTCCCTCACCCCTTGAGCGGTGAGGATAGATTCTGCGGCACAAGGTCATATCAATATCGCAATCCTCGAGCATAATGCCATCCGAGGTGTGATTCTTCAGCTCCTCGGTTACGGGAACAAGACTGAAATCCTTATGCGTGTTTAAAAACCAAGCGACGTTCTCCTCGTTCTCGTCAAGTGCAAAGGTACAGGTAGAATACAACAGTCTTCCCCCTGCCTTTACGCATTTTGCGACGTTTGTGAGTATTTCTCGCTGTCGCTCGGCGCACATTTTTACGTTTTCCCCGCTCCATTCCTCAACGGCACGGGCGTTCTTTCGAAACATTCCCTCGCCCTAGCATGGCGCGTCACAAAGCACCAGATCAAACAGGGCGGGATAAAGCTCCGCGAGCACTGCGGTGTCAAGATTACAGACTACCGTATTTGCAGCTCCCATTCTCTCAACGTTGCCCTGAAGTATACGGCAACGCTTTTTGTCGTACTCATTTGCGACAACAATGCCGCTCTTCCCTGCCGCCGCGGCAAGCTGAGTGGTCTTTCCGCCCGGCGCAGAGCAGGAATCAAGAATAATTGCTCCCTCTCTTATCTCGGTTGCGGTGACGGTGGACATTGCGGAAATATCCTGCACGTATATTGCCCCCGAATGGTGGCAAGGCAGGCTGCCCGGATACTCCTCGCGCGTAATATATGCATATGACGGAAAATCGGCTTTTTGTCGGTCGATCTGAGGCTTAGCAGCCTCAAAGGACTCAATATCCGTCTTTATCGCATTAACTCTGAACGCCTTGACCGCATCCTCGTTTTCTATTGATAAAAAGAGCTTTTCTGCCTCCTCAGCGCCCAGAATATTTATCATTCTTCTCTTAAAGCCTTCGGGAATATTCATTATTTTCCCTCCGCGGGAGTAATCTCTCCAAGATTTGTTGCAAGCAAGCCCGAAAGAGAGCAGGCAAGCTCGTTTGCATTGTCAACAAGCACCTCTGCGCCATGCTCCACAAGAAAATTTCTATCCCTGAATCCCCATGTAACACTCACCGACGGAATACCCGCGTTCTTAGCAACCTCAATATCGGTATCGGCGTCTCCAACGTATACCGCGTCTTTTGCACAAAGGCTATCCATGACCTCAAAAACGCTGTCGGGATAAGGCTTTCTTCTTACTCCCTCACGGTCACCGATGACCATATCGAGCTTGTCACCAAAGAAGTCATCGCAGATTGCGGTTGCCGCGTGATGGGGCTTGTTTGTAACAACCGCGGTATAAATCCCCTTCTCACGGATCTTACCAAGAAGCTCAATTATACCGTCGTAAGGTCTGGTTTTCTTGTTGGAATTATCGTTATAATTCGTCCTGAAATACGCGATATATTCCTGTGCATGCGGATTATCCTTTCCGCCCGGAATCGCGCTCAGAGTAAGCACTGTTGCACCGTTGCCCACCATATCCTTTATCTTCTCGTATGAGTGAGTCGGATATCCAAAATGCTCAAGCATTCTGTTAAGACTATCTCCGAGATCACAGAGGGTATCGAGAAGCGTACCGTCAAGGTCAAATATTACTACTTTTTTCTCAGACATTCTTTCGTCCTCTCTATTGTTCTGACTATTAAATTGTATCTTATTTTAAAGGTTTTGTCAATCTTTTTTGCAAACTTAACAGCACAAAAGCCGCAGAGATTTTCTCTCTGCGGCCATTATTTTATCTATTCTTAACGTACTCAAGCGCCATGGATAAGATTCTTCTGTCATTCGCGTGTCCAAGCAGATGTGCAGCCTTATTAACGTCCACCCACCTGACCTCGATTATCTCGCCTGCCTGAGGCTTGATATCCTTTACGTCCGTCCGGGCGACAAAATAAACGACCTGTTTTTTTACTCCGGGTCTTGGGCTGTAGCTTACCGTTTTTCGGAAGCTGTCGGTGATCTTTATCGCTACCGCGGTCTCCTCGAGCACCTCGCGCTCCGCGGTATCGGTCTCGCTCTCTCCGCCTTCCACGTGTCCCTTGGGAAAGGAAAATCTGCTTGCCTGCGATTGCTTTATCATAAGCACGTATTTCTTCTCTGCCTCGGCGCTGATCTCATCTCTGAAGACTACCGCTCCGCAGGATTTCTCGTACAACATTTTATCATCTCCATTTGCTTTGGCACTGCTTTGTCGGGGCGTTTCGCCCCGACACGGTTTTAGGTCAATTATCTCTCGATCTCTTCCATAATGAAGGCCTCGAGTATATCGCCTTCCTTGATGTCGTTGAATCTGTCAAGTCCGACACCGCACTCGTAGCCCTGAGCTACTTCCTTTGCGTCATCCTTAAATCTCTTAAGCGATGAGATCTTGTCCTCGAAGATAACTATACCGTCGCGGACTACTCTGATCTGAGCATTTCTTACGATCTTACCGTCAAGGATGTAGGATCCCGCAATGGTTCCTACGCCGGGAACGCGGATGGTCTGACGAACCTCTGCGTGTCCAAGCAGGTTCTCACGGAATTTGGGAGCGAGCATACCCTTCATAGCAGCCTCGATCTCCTCGATACACTGGTAGATGACACGGTACATTCTCATATCCACGCCCTGTCTCTCCGCGCTCTCAAGAGCCGCACGGTCGGGACGAACGTTAAATCCAACGATAATTGCATTGGAAGTTGCCGCAAGCATAACATCGTTCTCTGTTACTCCACCAACTGCAGAGTGAATAACGTTTACTCTTACTTCCTCGTTTGAAAGCTTACCTAAGGATGCCTTGACTGCCTCTGCCGAGCCTACAACGTCTGCCTTCACGATGATGTTAAGATCCTTAATGCCCTCGCTGATCTGAGCAAAGAGATCGTTGAGGTTAGCGCGTGCATTAGCCTTGAACACCTCTTCCTTAGCCTTGCTCTTTCTCTGCTCCGCAAGCTCTCTTGCCATTCTTTCGTCAGCAACAGCCGCAAAGTCGTCACCTGCTACGGGAACCTCTGCAAGACCGATGATCTCTACGGGAACGGAGGGTCCTGCAACCTTCTGCTGCTTACCGTTATGGTCTGTCATCGCTCTTACGCGTCCAACCGCGGTTCCTGCGATCACTATATCACCGTTATGGAGTGTTCCGTTCTGAACGAGAACGGTTGCCACGGGTCCGCGACCCTTATCAAGCTTAGCCTCGATTACGATACCCTTCGCGCGGCGGTTGGGATTAGCCTTAAGCTCCTTAACCTCTGCAACAAGCAGTACGTTCTCAAGAAGATCCTCGATACCCATTCTGGTCAGTGCGGATACGGGAACGCAGATAACGTCGCCGCCCCACTCCTCGGGAACGAGATCGTATTTTGTAAGCTCCTGCTTAACCGCATCGGGGTTAGCTGTGGGCTTATCCATCTTATTGATCGCAACGATGATATCTACACCTGCCGCCTTAGCGTGATTGATCGCCTCAACGGTCTGGGGCATGATTCCGTCGTCTGCCGCAACGACAAGGATAGCAATATCGGTTGCCATTGCACCTCTTGCACGCATTGCGGTGAACGACTCGTTTCCGGGGGTGTCAAGGAATGTTATATCCTGTCCGTTGATCTTAACTCTGTATGCACCGATGTGCTGGGTAATTCCGCCCGCCTCGCCGGTGGTTACGTTTGTGTGTCTTATCGCGTCAAGCAGAGAGGTCTTACCGTGGTCAACGTGACCCATAACGCAAACTACGGGTGCGCGTCCGATAAGGTTCTCTGCGGTATCCTCGCTCTCGTCAAAGAGCTTCTCCTCGATTGTAACTACAACTGCCTTCTCGGGCTCTGCACCGAGATCAACGGCTACAAGTGCCGCAGTATCAAAGTCAATGGTCTGATTTGCAGTGGTCATCATACCCATAAGCATGAGCTTCTTGATAACCTCGCCTACCGTTACCTTAAGCATAGATGCAAGCTCGCTTACCATGATCTCCTCGGGGATCTGAACCTTGAGGGGACCCTTGACGATAGTTACGGGAGTCTGAGTCTTCTGACCCTTCTTGCCCTGCTGCTTGCCCTTTGCAAAGCTGTTCTCTGTTCTTGTCTTGTTCTGCTGCTTCTTGAGCTTCTGTGTTCCGCCGTCGCGAAGATTCCTGTCGTTCTCGGCTACAAAGGTGTCAAGCTTCTCGTCGTACTTTGAAAGATCTACGGACGAGGAACGGATATCTACCGTCTTTGCCGCGCCCTTCTTGTTTGTGCCATCTCCGCCCTTGGGGGTCTGAGCGCGTGTGATTATCTGAGGCTGGAACTTTTCTCTCGGAACGTTCGGAACAAAATCATCCTTGTCCATTCCGCCGCCTCGGTTCTGATTGAACTGGGGCTTCTGAGGCTTTCTGTCGTCACGTCTCTGAGGAGCCGCCTGACGGTCAAAGTTGGGAGCACCCATGTTCTTGAATCTGTCATTTCTATCATTCTGCATGCCGCCCTGAGGTCTCTGAGAGTTGAACGGAGCATTGCCCTGAGGTCTCTGTGCAAACTGATTTGTATTCTGCTGGGGTCTTGCACCCTCGGGTCTCCTCTGCGCGTCGGGTCTCTGTGCACCTCCATTGCGCTGCATAGCCTTTTCCTGCGCAGCCTTCTCGATAGCCGCAGCACGAGCGATCGCCTCGGCTCTGTCTACCTTGGGCTGTACCTTTCCCCCGGGAGCGGGTGCCGCCTTGGGCGCGCTCTCCTTCTTCTCCTGTGCCTTAGGCTCAACCTTCTCTCGGGGCTCCGACTTGGCAGCGACGTCGCCCTTCTTCTCGGTCTTCTCTACAGCTACAGGGGCAGTCTCCGCCTTAGCGCCTGCCTTCTTTTCTGTATTTTCCTTTTTAACCTCTACAGCCTTCTCTTCAGCCACTTCCTTTGTCTCGGGAGCAGGCTTCTTTACAGCCTTCTCGAGCTTTGAAGGGATAAAGGTGACGCCGTCAATATAGTCGTCGATACCCTCTATCTGGTGCTTGGATGTGATCGCATCGAAAAACGCCTCGAATTCAATAGGCTCGAGTGCCTTCTGCGCCTTGAATTCAAGTCCCTTCTCCGCCATTATATCAGACATATCCTTGCTTTTGATATTAAGGTCCTTTATCAACTGATTAGCTTTTATCTGAGGTGTTACTGCCATAAATTATACCCATACCTTTCCGGTTTACTGCGAATTTTGCTTGCTTGCAAGCTGTTTGTCAATTGCACGGCAAAAGCTTTGATCCTTGATCATAATAGCTCCAACCGCACTCTTGCCGACCGCCCTGCCAAGCGTCAGGGTGTCCGACTCTATCTTCATATGTCTTACCTTGTAGTAAGCGCACTTGTCGCTTACTCTCTTGTGCGTATTATCGGAGGTGTCTCGCGCTTCTATGACGATCACGTCATCATCGCACTCCCTGACTCCCCGTTTCTTGAGAGTCTCGCATATCATTTCGACTCCAATCACCGCCTTGCCCGCTCTGTGACAAAGCCCTATGACCGATAAGAGTCCCTTTTCCTTATTGACCTCGCGACTCATTTTCCGTCTCCGCTCTCAATCTCTTGCTCCATCTTGTCAAAAATGCTCTCGGGTATCTCACATTCAAGTATATGCTCAATACGCTTTGCCTTTCTCGCTTTTTTAAAGCAGGAGATATCATGACAGATATACGCGCCTCTGCCCGAGACCTTGCCGACAAGGTCAAGTACCACGTTCCCATCGGGAAGTCTTACAACCCTCATCATCTCGCGCTTCGGCTTATGAGAATTACAGCCGAGGCACTGACGCATCGGTATCTTTTTAACTTTTTGCTCCATGCCGGGGCTCCTCCTCGTTTTTTATGTTTATCTGGACTTTTCAAGTCCCTCTGCCGTTATGTCGATCTTAATGCCGGTAAGTCTTACTGCAAGACGGACGTTCTGTCCCTCCTTACCGATTGCAAGTGAAAGCTGCTCGGGAGCAACGGTTACTCTGCAGAATCTCTCGCCGTCCATCTCCGCGTCAAGCACGGTGGCGGGAGAAAGCGCTGCCGCTACGAACTCCTCGGGAACCTCACTGTACTTAACGATATCAACCTTCTCACCGCCAAGCTCGGACAGAATGCTCTCGATTCTCATTCCGTGAGAACCGATGCATGCGCCGACTGCATCAACGTTTTCATCTCTCGAATAAACCGCGATCTTAGATCTTGATCCCGCCTCACGGGAGACGTTCTTGATCATTACAACGCCATCTGTGATCTCGGGGATCTCAAGCTCAAACATACGGCGAACGAATCCGGGATGTACGCGGGAAAGTGTAACGATGGGTCCGCGCATCTCTCTGTTTACTTCCTGAATATATACCTTTATTCTATCTCCGACTCTGAAGCTCTCGCCGGGGATCTGCTCACTTCTGGGCAATACCGCTCTGCCGTTCTCTGTGATAAGAACGACTGCGCCTGTCACGTAGTCAACCTTGTCAACTACCGCTGTGATGATCTCCTCACGCTTGGACTCATAAGCCTCCTGCATAGCCTTGTGCTCACCCTCGCGGATACCCTGAACGATTACGTTCTTTGCAATTCCCGCAGAGAGACGGCGGAAGTTCTTGGGCTTAACCTCAAACTCAACTATCTTGCCAAGCGTATTTCTCTTGCTTATTGCCTTAGCGTCCGCAAGCGAAATCTGTGTTCCGGGATCCTCGACCACCTCGACGACCTCCTTCTGCTGGTAAACTCTTACGTCTTCCTCGACAGGATCGATGTTAACTCTTACATTTGTGTTGCTTCCGTATTCCTTCTTGAATGCAGAGACAAGACCTGCCTCGATCTTCTCTATCATGTACTCCTGGGGGATACCCTTTTCTCTCTCAAGAAGCTGAAGTGCTACAAAAAATTCCTTGTTCATTTCCAAATTTCCTTTCAGTTTGGCGTATATGTGTCTTTTATTTCACTTAGTTGTTTGCAAAGTCGTAATAGGTTGCGATCTTTGCGATCTCCTCGGGCTTGAAGGTGATCTTGTTCTCTCCTGCCTCGATCGCGATGTTGCCGTCCTCGTCGTATCCGAGAAGGACTCCGCGGAAGAGCTTTGATCCGTTACGGGGTGCATAAAGCTTTACCTCAACGTCCCAGCCCTCGCAAGCGTCGATATGCTCGGGATACTTAAGGTCGCGCTCGATTCCGGGGGAGGATACCTCAAGAACGTATGCCTCGCTTATCGGATCTGCCTCGTCAAGAAGAGGATCTATTGCTCTGTGGAACTGCTCGCAGTCGTTGATGTTGATTCCCTCTTCGTTGTCAAGCGTGATTCTGAGGTGCTTATCCGCGCCCTCCTTAACAAACTCAACGTCCCAGATGAAAACTCCCATTTCCTCAGCAACCGGAGCGATTATCTCGCGCACTACCGCCGCGATATTTTTTGAAGAATTGCTTTTCATTTTCGAGTCCTCTCCATAACAAAATTTATGAGTGGATTTTGCAACCCACTCACGACACTACTATGATTCTTGCCTATTATATCACACTTTTTTTGGAATTGCAATAGTTTTTTGAATTTTTTTATCAAAATTGCTTAAATTTCCGCCCCGCTCTTTAATAATGTAGAAAAAGTCCAAAAAATACGTGCTCAAGGAACAAAAAATGTTCCAAATATATTTACAAGTGAAGAAAGTTATGATATAATTATATAATGGTTTAATATGGAAGATTATGCCCACGCGGTACATACCGATATAATTGAGAGAAAGGAGACGGAGTATGACTGTGCAAGAGACCAAACAGACGTCGGTACAATTTAACGAAGATGCTTTTTCGGGAAAGCAGATACTCATTCTGTCTCTTATCGCTTCTCTCTTTGCCTTGGCGCTCCCGATTTCAGGATTCGTTACAACGGCTACCGAGGCACTCTCCTGGATTATATGCCTTGTATTTGGCATATTGACGCTAATGACCTCGAGAAAATTCTCGACTATTATTATCCTTTCACTCACGCTTACGTTCTTTGCATCCTACACAGGCTCATCGGCATCGGTGGCACTCGTAGTCGGAACAATATCCGCTTGCGGAATATATTCCGCTCTTGTGGCGAATGCGCGCAAATGGCAGATCGCATTTTTGGCGTTCATCCCTGCCGTTGCATTCGCATCCGCATACGCACTCAGCTCAGATATAACCTTGGCTATCATCGCGCTCGCCCCCTTCCTTCCCGCCCTTGCAATGGGGATCACATTAAGACGCGGCGGCAGCCGTGTTGGCGCGATCGCGGCATTTGCGGCCTTGGCGGCGGCTGAGGTAGGCGGAGCAGCACTCCTTCACATTTACACGCAAAACGGCAGCCTTTCAATTGAAATTATCGGTGAGGCGGCAGAATACTTCAAGTTAACTATAGTGGAATCCCTCACACTCACGATAGAAGCGGCTGGAGAGGTGGCGATTACAGACGACATAATCCTGATGGTAGACACCATGGCGATAGAGATGACCAATCTCCTTATCGGTCTAACAGCCGTCTCACTCATAACGATCGGTTTCTTTGCACAGAAAATACAGCACGCAGTTTTTGAGAAGCTCGAGATCGAAAAGCTCCAGAACTTAAGCGGAGCTCCCATAACGGCATCGGTGGCGGCGGCTATTGTTTATGCGGTGGCTTATATATGCTCGTTCACCTCAAGCTCATCAAGCGCCCCCTCGTTCGTGGCAGTAGCCGCAGGCAACCTAAGTCTGATGCTGCTCCCCCTTCTTCTCTGTGTTGGTTTTTCGTTCTTGTCCGGCTTGCCGCGCAAGATCGGATTCTTTGCACTTATCGTGTGGCTTGGAATATTTGTTGGAGCACTTCTGCTCTCGTCGTCGGTTATTGATATCATCGCGCTGGTTGGCGCTTTCCATACACTTCTTGTCAACATAGATCTGTGGGCAGAGGAACACTACTCTAAAGGAGAAGACCAATGATCAAAAAAGATAAGATCACCAAAATAAAGGAATTTGATGAGGTCAAGCGCTCCGAGCGCTATTACGCTGACCTCCAGGCTCCTATGATGTTTGCATTCATTGAGGCAGCTTTGCTGTTTTTAATGTGCACCGTCCTCAATCTTTATGTAAAAACCGAGAGCAATGCAAGGCTGATTGAGCTCGTATGTAATCTTACACTGCCCATTTATCTGGTATCATCGGGTATCGTGTGCCTTGTATATGCCGTAAGAAACACCAAAACCAGAAAAGCAAGACTTGAGTCAAGAAGACTTGAGAGCGAGATATACGATATGTTCCGCTCGGTCATCGACCTTCCTTACGCCATCGCCAACGGCACAGGTCGAGTAAGAGTAGTCAACGGCGCGCTCTCCGACATTCTGGGACTTAAGCGCGCAACGACCGGTATGCCTCTCTCGGATTTCTGCTCTGTTCCGATCAAAACACTTATTTCAGAGGCTAAGAACCGCGAGCTCTTCCTCTCCGACAGCATCTATGATATGCCCGAGGAAAACGGACTTCATGAAAGCTCCGTTACAAAGCTTGCCGACGGCAGACGCTACTCTGCGTCATCATACGTCTTCAAGCTCCGCGAGGAAAACTACTATTTCATAGTTTTCCGCGACGTCGAGGATTTCCTTTCACTCTCAGAAAAACACGAGGCGGAAAGCCCCGTTATCGCATACATTCAGCTTGACAATCTCCGCGAGCTTGCTCAATACGTAAGAGCAGACTACCGCTCCGCATCCGCCGAGGCGGAGAACATACTCCGCGCTTGGGTTGCCGATATGCACGGATTTATCCGCGAGCAGACGGGCGACAAATACGTAGCAGTTTTCTCACAAGCGGAATTTGAAAAGCGGGTCAAGAACGATTTTGAGGTTCAGAAAAGAATTATGGCTCTCAAGATCGGAGACAACAGCTTCCCCGTAACCGTTTCCATGGGTATCTCCCCTGTTGGTGAAACACTTGAGGAAAAGGAGAAGAACGCATCCCACGCGCTTACCATGGCGATCGCGCGAGGCGGTAACCAGGTGGCGGTCAAGAGACGTGATGCTTCGGGCTACACTTACTTTGGCGGAACACACAAGACGGTTGAAAATAACACAACCGTAATCTCACGCGTAAGCGCTGAGATACTTGAAGAACACATAATTCGCGCATCCAACGTGATCATTATGGGTCACACCGCCCCCGACTTCGACTCTATCGGCTCCTGCGTCGGTGTGGCTCGCTTTGCTATGTCGGTAATGGAGGATGCAGTTGCCGCCGGCAGGATGAAGGAAAAGGTGTCAGTAAATATTGCCATTGAAAAGAAGGGCGAGAGCTATGATGTGGTTATGCGCCAGCTTGCTCCTCTTAAAATCTACGACGACATATTCATTGATCCCGTTGCCGCACGCGACCTCGTCACCTCCGACACCGTGCTTATCATCTGTGACGTGAATAACAGATACATATTTGCCGCTCCCGAGCTTGCAAACATGATCAAAAAAATTGCAGTTCTCGACCACCACCGTATTGCAAACACACTTTCCTTTGATCCCTTCCTTCAGTACATCGAGGCAACCAAGTCCTCCGCGTCCGAGATCGTCTCCGAGATATTCCTCTACAGCCGATTTGCAGACACTCTTCACAAGGAGGAGGCAGAGGTGCTTCTCTCGGGAATCATGCTTGATACCAAGAACTTTACGAGAAATGCGGGCACTCAAACTATCGAGGCGACTCATTACCTATATACTCGCGGTGCTCACACCGCAGTCGTACGCGAATTCTTTAACGAAAGCCTTGACGAGATACTTCTTACAGGTGAGTTTGAATCCAAGGCAAGACTTTACAGAGACGACATCGCTATTACCTGGATGATGCTCGAGCGTGCCGCTTCGGGCGAGGACAGAGTGATCGCATCCAAGGTCGCGGATAATCTTCTCCGCGTCAAGGGAGTCAAGGCATCCTTCGCGCTTATCAAGATAGGCAACGACGTAGTTATCTCGGGACGCTCCAAGGGAGAGGTCAACGTCCAGCTCATACTTGAAAAACTTCAGGGCGGCGGACACTTTGATATAGCAGGTGCCCAGGTGAAGAATGCGAGCTTGACCCGTACCTGCGAGATGCTCAAGAGCGCGATAGACGACTACTTCGAATACGACCATCAGGATTAAACCATCGAATACAATAGAAACGGAGAACCATAAAAATGAAAGTATTACTTTTAGCTGACGTTAAGGGTCAGGGAAAAAAGGACCAGATAGTTGAGGTGTCCGACGGATACGCACGCAACTTTCTCTTCCCCAAAAAGCTTGCGGTAGTAGCCGATGCAAAGGTCATGAGCGAGACGAGAAGCAAGGAAGAGGCAAGACAGTTCAAGCTCAAGGAAGAAAAGGCTGCCGCAAAAGCCCTTGCAGACAAGCTCTCTGCTCTTACAGTGAAAATCAGCGCCTCCTCAGGCGGCGACGGACGTCTTTACGGCTCCATCACCTCAAAGGATATCGCAGAAAAGCTTAAGGAGCAGCACAAGATCGAGATCGACAAGAGAAAGCTCGTTCTCCAGGACAACATAAAGGCATACGGCACCTATGAGGTCGACGTAAAGGTATACCCCGAAATTTCAGCTAAACTCAAAGTAACTGTATCGGAAGGAAAATAAGCTATTATGGCAGACGATATCATCAGAAAATTGCCCTTTTCTGCAATAGCAGAGCAGTCTCTTTTAGGTTCCATACTCATAGACCCATCATCTATAAACCAGGTTGCAGATATTATTTCCTCCGAGGATTTCTACCTTGAGGAGCACAAGCAGATATATCTTGCGATGCATGCTCTATTTTTGTCGAACAACCAGATAGACGTCGTTACCCTTATCAACGAGCTTGTAACTAAAGGTGTCTATTCCAAATCGGGCGGCGAGGACTATATCAAGATCATCGCCCAGACCGTGCCGAATTCTCTTAACGTAAAGGACTATGCAAAGATAGTAAAGGATAAGAGCGTTTTGCGCCAGCTTATCAAAATGTGCGACGAGGTATCGGATACCGCATACTCCGAGCAGGATGAGGTCGCAAACGTGCTTGAATCGGCACAGAACAAGCTTTATTCAATAGCTCAGGGCCGTGAGTCGAAGAATTTCCGACACATCCGTGAGGTCATTACCGACGTATACGCCCACCTCAAGGAGCTTGTAACCGACCCCACATCAACTCAGGGTACCGCGACGGGATTCCGCTCCCTCGACCGCGTGCTTGCGGGAATGGGAAAATCCGACCTCGTGATCGTCGGCGCACGCCCCGGTATGGGTAAGACCTCATTCTGTCTTAATATAGGAACCAACGTTGCTAAGGCAACGGGTAAAGCCGTTGCGATCTTCTCTCTTGAGATGTCTGCAGAGCAGCTTGTAAACCGCGTTATCTCAAGTGAGGCACTTATAGATAGCTATGCTCTCCGTACAGGTGAGCTGAAGCCCGAGCAGTGGGATCATATTGCCCAGGCGGCAGGCTCTCTTTCGGGATGCGATATCCTTATCGACGATACACCCGGTATCACCGTTTCGGCGATGAAGGCAAAGCTCCGCCGTGTAAACAATCTCGGACTTGTAGTTATCGACTATCTCCAGCTTATGCAGTCGGATAAGAAGATCGAAAACCGCACCCAAGAGGTCAGTGATATGTCGCGCGCGCTCAAGATCATGGCTAAGGAGCTTAACGTTCCCGTAATATGCTGCTCTCAGCTCTCCCGTGGAACCGAGGCTCAGGCAAACAAGAGACCTATGATGTCTCATCTCCGCGAGTCGGGATCTATCGAGCAGGATGCGGATATAATCATCTTCCTCTACAGAGACGATTATTACAAGACCGCAGACGGCGACACCGTTGCATCCGATGCCGAGCAGAACGTGGCAGAAATCATTGTAGCAAAGAACCGTCACGGCTCTACCGATACAGTCAAGGTCGGCTGGACAGGAAGATACACCAAATTTCGCGACATCGCGCTTGAGGAGAACACACCTCACTAATATTCTCTATACAGGAGAAAATAATGTCACTTTTACCACAATTTTTCAAATGCCCGTCGCTTTTGTCGGGATACGGCAAGGATTCCCCCATTCTGCTCGGGCTCTCGGGCGGAGCGGACTCTTCCCTGCTTTTGCATCTGCTTTGCGAATACGCGAAGACTACAGATGCAAGGATCATCGCGGCGCACGTAAACCACGGTATCCGTACCGAGGAATATCGAAACGAGGCGGACAGAGACGAGGAGTTTTGCCGAGAGCTTTGCAAAGGTCTCGGTGTTGAGCTTTTTGTAAACAGGCTCGATATTCCGAAAATGGCGGAAGAATCGCGCAGAAGCATCGAAGCCGAGGCGAGGGCGGCAAGATACGAATTTTTCGCAAAGGTAATGCGTGAAAACAACGTCAGAATCCTCGCCACCGCGCACAATGCAAGCGACAACGTTGAAACACAAATATATAACCTTGCACGCGGATGCGGCATTGACGGACTCTGCGGCATTCCCGAAGCAAGACCCCTTGAGTCAGTTGAGGGCGGCATCGTGATCCGTCCGATATTGACCGCAAAAAAGAGTGAAATTCTGGAATACTGCGAAAAGAACACTATTCCCTTTGTAACCGACAGCACTAATCATGAGGACGATTACACAAGAAACGCGATTCGCCACAAAGTAATTCCTGTTCTTGAAGAGATGTTTCCGCATCTTACCCGCTCATCTCAAAGGCTTTCTGCTACGGCGAGCGAGGACTCGGATTTCATTCTTTCATATGCACGGCAAATCGCATGCGAATGCGGCGGTAAAATTTCCGCGAAGAAGCTCTCAAAGCTCCATCCCTCCGTTGCAAAGAGAGTTATCAAGCTTATGTTTGAGGAAATATCGGATGAAACGCTTGAGTACGTGCATATCCTCAGCGTGCTATCCCTTATCGATTCAGACAAAAATGGAGCAGCCGTCTCGCTTCCCGACAAAACGCGCGCGGTCGTGCTTGACGGTTGTTTGTGCTTTGAACCGGATCTTCGCGAGACGACTGAGGCGGTCTCATATTCCGCTATGCTTCAGCCGGGATTTAATATAATAGAGGGCACGCGCTTTGCGGTGCTTATCTCGGACGAAGCACCAAAGAAAAACATTGACGGATATTCCATCTATTCAAGTGCAAAAATCAAAGATGGCTCCGCTACGACCCTTTACGTAAAAAACCGCCAATCGGGCATGTCCATAACCGACGGCGGCATAAATAAAAAAATCAAAAAACTTATGTGCGACAAAAAGGTGCCGCTATACGATCGCGACACACTTCCGCTCGTATGCTCGGGCAAGGAAATCATCTACGCTCCGCTCTGTGCCGTATGCGACAATGCAAAGGCGAGGGGCAGCGACATAATTACACACATCGGCATTTATCAGAAAATCGGAGGTTAATATGCATCAGGACGTCAAAAGCATCCTCGTAAGTGAGGAGGAAATCAAGGAAATCACAACAACACTCGGTCAAAGAATCACCAACGACTATAAGGGCTCTGACAAGCCCCTCGTCGTTATCGTTATTCTCAAGGGATCAATGCCCTTTGCATCCGACCTTATCCGACACATCGATATGCCGCTTGAAATAGAATTTATGAAGGTTTCCTCATATGGCGCGGGCACAAAGACATCGGGCGAAATAAAGATACACCTCGACCTCAACCGCGAGCATCTTGAAAACTATAACCTCCTCATCGTTGAGGACATCGTGGACAGCGGTCGCACGCTGCAAAGACTTACTCAGCTCTTAAAGAACAGAAACGCAAACTGCGTCAAGACATGTACGCTTCTTGACAAGCCCTCACGCCGTGAGGTTGATTTCGTTCCCGACTATGCAGGCAAGTCTATCCCCGATGAGTTCGTCATCGGCTACGGTCTTGACTATAATGAAAAGTACCGCAATCTGCCTTACGTGGGCATACTTAAAAGCGAGGTATATTCCTGAAATTCACACAAAAGTGAATTGCCCCTCACCATCCCTTAACAATCATACGGTATAATCTAACCGTTGAAATTATAAAATCGAAATATATGGCCTTAATTCGGCGTATAATAGATAAATAATGCAAATCCCCAAAATTCGGAGGAATAAATGAAGAAAAAGAAAAGTAATTTAAGACATATAATCTTTTATGTCTTTCTCATCTCGGCGGTAGTCCTTATCTGCGCCACGCTCTTTCAGGGCGAGGGGGCGGAAAAGATGGAGTATTCCGACGTGGTTGCCGCATTCAAGAGCGGCGAGGTCCGCGATTTTGAGATAGACAAGAATAATGTCATCACTATGACCTTTGACGCAAGCTCACAGTACGCAAAATTCAAGGTAAGCGAAAACAAGGACGGCTCTGTCAACGTTCAGTACCGCCTGGCAAGTCTCTCTATCTTCCACGCCGATCTCGGTGACACAATCACAGATCAAATGGCACAAGGAACACTCAAGGGCGAGTACGTTCCGCCTACACAGTATGCCGCATGGCTCTCATATCTCCCTGTCATTCTCCTTGGTGTAGCGCTTATCGTCGTATACATCATTATGACGAAGCAGATGACGGGCGGCGGCGCAGGCGGCAAAATGGGTATGGGCTCATTTAGCAAGGCGCGTGCCAAGGTTGCAAGCCAGGATGAAAAGAACAAGGTCACCTTCCGCGACGTTGCAGGTGCCGACGAGGAAAAGGAAGAGCTTGAGGAGGTCGTTGAATTTTTGAAGGATCCCTCGAGATTTGCAAAGCTTGGCGCAAAGATTCCTCACGGCGTGCTTTTGATGGGCCCTCCCGGTACGGGTAAGACCCTTCTTGCAAAGGCAGTTGCAGGCGAGGCAGGAGTTCCCTTCTTCTCTATCTCGGGTTCTGATTTCGTAGAAATGTATGTCGGTGTCGGTGCATCGCGTGTGCGCGACCTTTTTGATACCGCAAGAAAATCTCCCGCATCAATTATCTTTATCGACGAGATTGACGCGGTCGGACGCCACAGAGGCGCAGGTCTCGGCGGCGGACACGATGAGCGTGAGCAGACACTCAACCAGCTCCTCGTTGAAATGGACGGATTCGGCTCACACGATGGAATAATCGTTATTGCCGCAACCAACCGCCCCGACATCCTTGACCCCGCACTTCTCCGTCCCGGTCGTTTCGACCGTCAGATCACGGTCAACTACCCCGATATAAACGGAAGAGTTGAGATACTCAAGGTTCACTCCCGCAATAAGCCTCTCGAATCAAGCGTGGATTTCAGAGAAATAGCAAGAATGACCGTAGGATTCACGGGTGCAGATCTTGCTAACCTTCTCAACGAGGCGGCTCTTCTTGCAACTCGCAGAGGCAAGAGCCTTATCGGCATGGACGACGTAAACGACGCATTCATACGCGTTATAGCAGGTCCTAAGAAGAAGGCAAGAGTAATGAAGGACAGCGAGAAGAAAAACACCGCTTACCACGAGGCAGGTCACGCTATGGTGGCTTATCACCTCGGTCTTGACCCTGTTCAGCAGATATCCATCATTCCCTCGGGACGTGCGCTTGGATACACGCTTAATCCTCCCCGCGAGGATAAGTATAGCGAATACAAGAGCGAGCTTAAGAATCAGATCTCTATGCTCCTTGGCGGCCGTGCCGCGGAGGAGATCGTCAACGGCGACGTTTCAGGCGGAGCATCCAACGATATTGATCGTGCAACCAAGATAGCCAAAAAGATGATAACAAGACTCGGTATGTCCGACCTTCTCGGCCCCCGTTCCTTCGGAACTAACCAGGGCGAGGTATTTCTTGGCAGAGACTTCTCCTCATCTCAGGATTATTCCGAGGAGATCGCGGCTAAGATAGACGGCGAAATCCACGAGGTTATCTCGACGGCTTACGACAAGTCTAAGGAGATCCTTAAAAATGACCTCCAAAAGCTCCACTTTATAGCAGAGTTCCTTGTCAAGAACGAGGTAATGGACGGCGATCAGTTCAAGGCAGTTATGGAAAGCGAATTCCCCGTTATGGAGGAGATAGAGGCAATTGCCGAGGCTAAGAAGAAGGCGAGCGAGGAAGCGAACGCTAAGCGTGTCCGTGCCGAGGAGGCTCGCGCAAGACTGGAGGCTGAAGCCGAGAGACTTGAGGCAGAGGAGGCCGCAGCAGAAAAGAATGCGGAAAACACAATCTCCGAAGCCGAAGCACCCGCACACAATGAGGGTGAAGAAACAAAACACGAGGATAACTCCCAGGAATAAAAACAAAAAAATATAGGGGCTGAAATTCAGCCCCTTGTTTTTTTTGCTTTAATTTTGCCAGATAAGCTCTGCGTTTATCATCTCATACGTGGATGATCCGCCGCTTACGTAATTTTTTAGTTTTCCATATAATATAACAGTATCTCCAACCTTCGGCTTGTCTGACATGCTGTCATATCTGACCGCGTTCTCATATACACCAAAAATGTAAAACTCATTTCCGTTTTCATCTTGAATATACATATTTCCGTACTTTGTACTGGTGATGCTTGTAATCGTTCCCTTTACGTAATACGCTTCAGAGCTTTCTTTTCCCGCTCCAAGCTTCTTTGCATCCTCCAGAAGCTGAGGTATCGATGTCAAATTCACATCCGGAGGAGTCGTGGGCGCGGTGCTTCCGCTTCCTGTTCCACTTCCCCCGTTTCCGCCGCTTGGCATCTGCGTTCCAAGTCCGCCGCTCTTTATATATGCTGCAAGAAGATCGCGCGCAAACGTGGTTTCATCGAGTATCTCGACAACGGTAAGCTTATTTGAAGAATAGGTGTAATTGTACGAGTCCGCAATGATGTAATATGTAGCATTTCTATCTATGCTGTTCTTTATACTCTGGCCGTATGACGTGTATCCTACGCTGTAGCTTGAATTGTTGATGTATCTGTTCAAAAGATCGCTACCCTTTATAGAGCAAAGGGCAAGCTTGTTATTGAACGGAAGAAGGGAATAAAGATCTCCGTAGGTAACATTTCCAACATAAAGATTGTAGGGCGAGCGGCAGTTTATCGATCCGCCGCCGAGAACTACGTTATACTCGGGCCAATAGGTCTCACCAAGATTAGCGTACAGCTGTGCAACAAGATCTTCTATGTAAGAGCTGTTTCTCTGCGCCTCATTATATCCAAGCACGCTCTCAATAAGCTCCATCTCGTCATTGTACTTTTCCTTGAGCTCGTTAACAATGTTGTCGGAAGCTACCGCGGAATATTCGCTGTTCTTGATTACACGCGCTGTATCTATCTCGCTATTCATATTAGCGAAGTTAATGGACAATGCAACGTAGCTAATTCCACTGTTCTCTCCGCCGCCCTGAATATGATATGCGCCGTTTGTATCGGTTTTCACATAAGCCTGGTGAGTGTGTGCCTCGAATACAATATCAACGTATCCGCCGCTTGTAAGGCTTGAATCAACTGATGCATTATCGTCGTGGATGGAATACACGATAAAATCTGCTCCCTCACTCCTCAACTTCTGCGCCTCGGTCTTGACAAGGTTGGTAAGTGTAGAGCCTGTCATAAACTTAAAGCCTTCACGCATTTCTCCCGAAATTGAGCTATAGTTATTACCAACAGCTCCGATAAAGCCTATCTGTACCTCACCAAGATCAATCATTATAGAGGGCTGACAATACTCCTCTCTTTGGTTTGTGACGCTATCATAAAGATTTATCGCTAAGAACGGAAACTCTGCGAAGGGTGCATTCTCCGCAATATATTTTTCTCCCCAGTCAAACTCGTGGTTACCGATCGTCATAAACGCAAAGTCAAGCTCATTCATCCAATCGATCATCATCCTGCCAAAGGTCAAGCCCGACTCTGCAGTTCCCTGCCACATATCTCCGCTTGAGAAAATAATCGTATTGGGATTGTTCTTTTTAGCATTCTTAAGATAGGTAGTTAACTCGTCAACTCCGGGTTGAGATTCGTTATCCAATATCTTACCGTGAAGATCGTTGATAGCGTAAAGGTCGATCTGAATAATTACGCTTATGTAACAAACGTCACACTTGCCGTCGTTGTTCTTGTCGGCGTGATCGCACTTTGTCTCGGTTTCGGGCTCACTCTCCGTGGGCTTCTCGGTAGGCTCTTCCGTAGGCTCCTCGGTAGGCTCTTCTGTAGGAGTCTCTGTGGGAACTTCGGTAGGAGCTTCTGTGGAAGTCTCTGTGCGAACTTCAGTCGGAGCCTCAGTTGGAGTCTCTGTGGGAACTTCGGTAGGAGCCTCTGTGGGAGTCTCTGTGGGAACTTCGGTAGGAGCTTCTGTGGAAGTCTCTGTGCGAACTTCGGTAGGAGCCTCCGTGGGAGTCTCCGTGGGAACTTCGGTAGGAGCCTCCGTGGGAGTCTCTGTGGGAGCTTCGGTAGGTGCCTCCGTGGGAGTCTCTGTAGGAGCTTCGGTTGCAGGCTCCTCCGTTTCGGCTTCCGTTATCGACTCGGTCGTGCTCTCAGTGGGTTCAACTCCCACGCCTTCGGTCTCAACTATTCCCAATGACTCAGTCTCTATCGGGTCAGGAATCTGTGTGCCTATATCGCAAGACGCCAATACCGAGAGTATCAGCGCCAAGGACAAAAGTATAGATAGCTTTTTTATTTTCTTCATTTATCAAGATACTCCTCAAGTGTTAAATCCTTTTCATGTATCTCTGTTGCGTGGTCTGCTCCAACGTATCTG
>JAFWXY010000157.1 GCA_017522905.1 Clostridia bacterium | reverse complement strand
TACAACTGCAATAAAGACAGGTAAGGAGACAACGGGTAACGGTCGCAGAGGTGGAAATATCGCTCCCTATAACTTTGCAATTTCTGCAGGTGAAGATACTCTTGACGGCTTGTTTGAGAAGGCTGCAGACGGTATATACGTAACCGGTGTCAAGGGCCTCCATGCAGGTGCTAACTCGATAACGGGAGACTTCTCTGTAGAGAGCGAAGGCTTCCTTATTAAGGACGGAAAGAAGGCAGGACCTATCAAGTCGTTTACAGTTGCTGGTAACTTCTTTGAGCTTCTCAAGAATATTGATTCGCTTGGAAATGAGGTTAAGTGGGGAATACCCGGCGGATTTACCGTATTTGGTTCTCCCGACGTGCTCATAAAGGATATGAGCGTTGCAGGAAAATAAGATATTTGATTAAGAAAACTTAAATTTTTTATTAACAAAACGGGGTTTTGTCAATATGGCAACAAAAAGCTATTGACAAAGCCCCTTAACTAATTTATAATATAAGAAGGTATATTATTATTTGTTTTAATTCGGTGATGCCTTGTAGACATATCGTTTTGTCTTGCAGCAAAGGGCTATATCCGTTTCAATACATTTTTGCAAATGATCGGGAGCTGTCCTTTGCATTATATGTGCCTTTAAAAGGCTCCGTTAAAAAATTCAAGGAGGAATAAAAAATGCCACCCATTTTAGCCGCTGTTTTAGGTGCGGTAGGCGGTGTTGTACTTGGATTTTTCGTAGGTTTTCTTATTAGAAAAAAGATCGGTGAGGCTAAAATAGGCTCAGCCGAAGCAGAAGCGAAGAAGATCGTTGAGGAAGCAAAGAAAAACGCAGAATCTGCAAAGAAGGAAGCGATGATCGAAGCCAAGGAGTCGATAATGGCTCAGAGAAACGAGCTTGAACGCGAGATCAGAGACAGACGTAAGGAGATGTCCCGTCTTGAAAACAGAGTTGCTCAGAAAGAGGAAACAATGGATAGAAAGACGGAAGCTCTTGAGCGTAAGAACGAGATCCTTGATAAGAAGATCCGTGAAAACGAAGAAATCCGTGAACAGCACAACGAAGTACTTAGATTACAGCTTAAAAGACTCGAAGAAATTTCGGGTATCAGCGTAGAAAAAGCTAAAGAAGAGCTTTTTGAACGTGTTGAGTCCGAGACCAAGCATGAGCTTGCACAGAGACTTGATGAGCTTGAGGCTCAATTCAAGGAAGAGGCTGACGAAAAGTCAAAGAATATCATTTCTCTTGCAATACAGAGATATGCATCGGATCACGTGTCTGAATCTACCGTGTCCAGTGTTGCGCTTCCCAGTGAAGAAATGAAGGGAAGAATCATCGGCCGTGAGGGTAGAAATATCCAGAAGATCGAGACACTTACGGGTGTTGAGCTTATTATTGATGATACACCCGAGACCATCACACTTTCAGGCTTCGACCCTGTAAGACGTGAGGTTGCAAGAATAGCACTTGAGAGACTTATCTCCGACGGACGCATCCATCCTGCAAGAATTGAAGAGATGGTCGAGAAGGCGCAGAAGGAAGTTGAGACATCTGTCAAGCAGGCAGGTGAGAGAGCTACCTTTGAGGTTGGAATCCATGGAATCCACCCCGAGCTTGTTAAGCTTCTCGGAAGACTCAAGTACAGAACCAGCTATGGACAGAACGTCCTTAAGCACTCTATCGAGGTTGCCTTCCTTGCAGGAATTATGGCAGACGAGCTTGGAGTTGACTCCAATCTTGCTAAGAGAGCAGGACTCCTCCATGACATCGGTAAGGCATTCCCGCACGACGTTGAGGGCTCACACGTAGAAATAGGTGTAAACGCCGCTAAGAAGTATAAGGAGAGCCGCGAGGTTGTACACGCGATCGAGGCACACCACAACGACGTAGAGCCTAAGACAATAATCGCAGTGCTTGTTCAGGCTGCAGATGCAATCAGCGCCGCAAGACCCGGAGCACGCCGTGAGGATATGGAAAACTACATCAAGCGTCTTGAAAAGCTTGAGGAGATAGCAAAGAGCTTTAGCGGAATCGATAAGGCGTTTGCAATTCAGGCAGGACGTGAAATAAGAGTTATGGTCAAGCCCGAGGAGGTCAATGACGCAGGCATGAAGGTGATTGCACGAGAGATGGCGGCAAAGATCCAGTCTGAGGTCAAGTATCCCGGTCAGATTAAGATCAATCTTATACGCGAAAGTCGCGCAGTTGACTACGCGAAGTAATTCAAATATGCATGCATCTCTGTAATCTTTGTTCCTTAGTTACAGTTAAGGACTGAATATATATTTAACATAGAACACAGATGAGTATAAGCACGGATTATTCCGGATAAAATATATTTGACACGAGAACGCCGACGGATATGCCGTCGGCGTTTCTTTTCTTTATTTGTATTCTTCAAAGATATGTCTGATCTGCTCCTCCGGCTCGTCTGCCCTTAGCTTATCTGTGGCATAAGCCTTGCGTAACAGCTCGTAGGGAACGTAGTTGTCATATTTTTCAAATACAGGTATTTCGCCCGATTCAACGAGAGCATGGCAGTCTATTCCATATTTCTCAACACGATTGATCATATGTGTAATCAAATTAAGATCTGTTATCTTTTCCATTTTGAAGGTAATATAATAACAACCCTCAAATTCAATAGAGCTTATGTTATTTTCACGGGCATTCTTCTGAATATATTTGCGCAAGGTTCTGAACGAGCGTGTTCCAAGCCAAGGGAAAAGACACCAGGAGTATCCGCCAAGATGAACCAGGGAGTGATTCAGCATTCCCGTATTTCTCGCGGTCTTTCTTGCCTGTTCTAATCGCCTCTGAGCGTTTTCCTTAAGGTATGGGTATACAGTGTCCTCTTCAAGGACTTTTTTCATTCTGCGAAGAATTTTCGTGTGGATCTCACCAAAGTCACCGGGCCATGAGATTTCCATCTTTCCCTCCACCTTTTTAACGTAGACAAGCTTGTGGGAAATGTCAAGCTCCTCGACCTCCCAAACGCGACCGGCTAAGGCAAATCTGTCGCCCACG
This sequence comes from Clostridia bacterium, assembly GCA_017522905.1. Classification (GTDB taxonomy): domain Bacteria; phylum Bacillota; class Clostridia; order Oscillospirales; family CAG-272; genus SVTX01. The sequence goes on along the minus strand of JAFWXY010000157.1, from coordinate 1,212 downwards.
GGTGGCGGTGTGGTTATAGTACCTATCTCGTCAGAGCCGCATCTTACCGTAAAATCCTCGCTATCCTTAAAGACCGCGTAGAACTTAAAGCTCTTCAAAAGCTTTTCTCCCGATAGACCTACTATAAGACCCTTTTCCTCGGTCATCTCAATAAACTCGTTGTTGAGCATAGATATGAGCAGAGTCTTGTAATCCTCCTTGCTGACCGACTTGAATGGCGGTAAGGAGAGTACACGCTCTGCAAGTCGCGCTGCTGTAAGCTCACCGCAGGATGCAAGCATTGAAAGAGTCTGATGGAAGAGAAGGCTAAAGGGGAGCTCCTTGTGTGTTGGAGGCTCTATAAACCTTTCTTCGATATATAGCTGAATTATTGCAATGCCGCGCAAAAGCTCCCACGGAATCAGTTGCGGAAGCGGAGTGTTCGGTAGGGGATCCTCCTCGCGGAATACCATCATCATTTCGGGTGGATCTCCTCGTCTGCCCGAGCGTCCGAGACGCTGCAAAAAGTTTGAAACAGTGTTAGGAGCCTCGATCTGCATAACGCGTTCAAGTCTGCCGATATCAATTCCAAGCTCCATTGTTACGGTGGCGCAGGTGATGGCTATGTCGTCGTCATTGCGCATCTTCATCTCGGCCTCCTCGCGCAACGATGCGGATAGATTGCCGTGGTGAATAAGTATCTTACTGTCGTCGTCCTGACGTAGTGCCGCTATTTGTCGCAGTGTTGCGCAGATGTACTCGGTCTCCTCACGTGAATTGGAAAACACAAGTGACTTTGAGCCCTTTACGCAATCATAAATATATTCATATCCCGGATCAACGTAGTAAGGCTTTTTCTGCTTTGCCCAGTCGTATGAATCCTTTTGCTTTTTCTCCTCGGGAGTCTCAAGCTCCGGGTTTTGAATATAGAAATGCTCAAGACCAAGTCTCCAGCGGATCTTTTCCTGTGTTAGCTCGGGAACGTCAACTGCGCGAGCTGAATCGGCGCGAAGCCACTCTGCCGCAAGCGAGGGGTCTCCGATTGTAGCTGATAGACCGATTCTCCTTGGATGAAAGCCTATGAGATGAGCGATTCTTGAAAGCAAGCAAATTATCTGATTGCCGCGGTCTGTACCCGTAAGTGTGTGTATCTCATCGATAACTATAAAGCGCAGATCGCCGAAAAGACGTGGGATATCGTTTGAACGGTTGATAAGCATCGCTTCAAGCGAC
>JAFWXY010000156.1 GCA_017522905.1 Clostridia bacterium | reverse complement strand
CCGTTATGAGTTTGCTTCGCAAACGTTATGATATGATCGCCTTGTTTATTCAAACTGTGCCGAAGGCACATCATAACTTGGCGTAGCCAATCATAACTCTAAACTCGCCGCAGGCGATCATAGTTGCGTAGTGTCCTTAAGTGCACTACGCTGATCCGTCGGGTTTTTTTACCTTCGGCGATTTTTATAGTCTTCCAAGTGTAAATTTTCGGTGAATAATTACGCAAAGCTGATATCGGGTCAAAAAATACTTTAAAAAACCCCTTGGAATTGAATAAACCCCTTGACTTTGAGAGGTGAAATCTGCTATAATGTATATGTATACTCTAAAATTATATTATAATAGCGTATTATGCGATAAATTCCGAAAATACGGGAAGAAGCAAAGGAGAAATCACATGTTTGAGTCTATCATAGCCTTCTGGGAAACAATAGTTGAATTTTGCAACGACTACATCGTTTTCCCCATCGTCAACATCAATGTTGTCAACCTACTCGACATACTGCTCCTGTCTTACATGATCTATATCCTTTATAAGTTCGTCAGAGACAGACATGCCTCGAGAATACTTATTGGAATCGTGGCGCTGGTAGCCCTTTACGTGCTCAGCGACGTTCTTGACATGGTTGCGATGAATACTATACTCAAGACGCTGTATACCGCAGGTATCGTTGCGATATGTGTTATCTTCCAGCCCGAGCTTCGTGATATGCTTGAGGAATTCGGTACCACCGCATCCTCCAACATCAAGAGAATAACAAACAGACAGACCGAGGACGAGAACGATATCCTTGAGGCTATTGAAGAAATAAGTGCCGCGGCATTTGAGCTTTCAAGTAAGGGAGAGGGCGCGCTTATCGTTCTTGAGAGGGCGGGAAGACTCCGCAATCAGATGACTGAGGGCACGAAGATAGACGCCGTTGTTTCGCGTCAGCTTCTCTGCAACATATTTGTAAACCGTTCACCTCTTCACGACGGCGCTGTAGTCATCAGAAATTGCCGTATCGTTGCGGCATCCTGTAAGTCAAGGACTATTGCAGAGGATAACGATGCTATCGAGGGACTTGGAACACGCCACCGCGCGGCGCTCAGAATAAGCGAGGTAAGCGACGCGGTCGTGGTTGTCGTATCAGAGGAGACAGGAAATATTTCTATAGCAAACAACAGACTCTTAAAGAGAGATTATAACGATATCGGCAAGGGCGGAAAGCACAAGTCTAACGATTTGCGCGATGACCTGTACAAGCTTATGACGGGCAAGAATGCGTATGATCCGATAATTCCCGTAAATCATTCAGCCGGCAAGAGAAAAGCAAAGACAAAGAAGGGAGGAGCCGAGAAGGTATGAAGCAGTATGAATTCATGAAGGATATCGACGAGAACGGTACCGAGAGTATCAACGTTGCATATAAGCCGAAGCGCAGACTCGACCTCTTTGCCCGCGTGGCGTGTCTCCTTGTTGCACTTGTTATCTGGCTTTGGATGGTCAATTTTAACCAGACCGACGTAACAGAGACTATGGTACTTAAGATAGACTACGTTGGCCTTGAGGATCTTGAAAAGGACGGAATGATGATCTACGGCATGGATAAGGCTGAGGTCACAGTAACTGTCAGAGGCTCTAACCGTGATGTAAAAAAGCATGATCCCGAGGATTACAGTGTAATAGCTGACGTAAGCGGAATAAGCGAGGCAGGTACGTATACTTTGCCCCTCACCGTCAAGATTCCCACGGACAGTGGCGTTACCGTGGAATCCGACTCCTCACTTAACGTAAGCCTGATTTGCGACCTCAGCGCAGAAAAGTACGTAAGCTTTGACGTGCTTGTGGCAACGGTACAGGAGGGAGGACTTATAACCTATGCCTTTGAGACCGAGCATAATGAGAGCGAGGTCCTCATAAAAGGCCCCAAGCAGATCGTCGATATGATCAGCTCTGCGAGATTTAACGCGAACGGAAACTTCGTATCAAATGCCGACACTATGACATACTCCAACTTTCCACTTACCTTCCTTGACCAGAACCTCAATGAGGTAAACGACGGAGGAGCGGTTGAATATACGACTGAGGATTTTGTAGTAAACGTATTTGCCATCGCACATAAGCGCATTCCTGTTGAAGTCAAGGTGCTTGGAACCGGGGCAGGACTTTTAAAGAGCATCAGCACCGATTCCGTTGAGATATGGGGTGCCCCGTCTGTTATCAGAAACATAAAGAGCTATCCCATCATTATCACTAACGCCTATGCGGGAATGGTAAGACAGCATGAGCTTACAAGTGATATGCTTTCAGATGGCGTAAGCGTTAAGGAAAGCGTCATCATTACCATAACCTTTGAAGAATTGATTGAGGATGATGAATAAGCTTATTTACGTCTTGGATGGAATATCCGTGTCTCCGTATGACGACGAGTCAAGGGCGATAGAGCTTGCGATAAAAAAGCTGCGCTCGGGCGGAATAAATCCGTCGGGGCTTGAGCTGGATCTTATCAAGAAAAGCGTTGACGCGAGAAAGAAGGACGATATCAAGCTCGTCTATTCGGTCTCTGTGGTCGGAAGCCTTGCCGCTCGTGATGCTGCCAAATTTGAAAAAATAGGTGCAAGAGCAGTCCGGAAGGCTGAGCTTGAGGTTGCTATCGGTAACGAGAGGATGACCGCACGTCCTATGGTCGTCGGAATGGGTCCTGCGGGACTGTTCTGCGCGCTCATTCTGGCAGAGAACGGATACAGACCGATAATTATAGACCGCGGTGATTGCATTGCGGACAGAGTGGCAGCTCATACGCGCTTCTGCACAGAGAGAGTGCTTGATACAGAGTCGAATATTCAGTTTGGCGCGGGTGGAGCAGGTACGTTCTCGGACGGCAAGCTTCTGACAAGAATCAACGATGCGAAATGCTCATACGTTCTTGAGACGCTTCGTCGCTTTGGCGCACCCGAGGGGGTCACGGTCAAGGCAAAGCCGCATATCGGTACCGACATTTTGCGTGACGTGGTTGACAATATCCTTAGGGAGATCGAAAGGCTTGGCGGTGAGGTAATATACCGCTGTAGGCTCTCCGATCTTGAGCTGATGCCCTGCGGAAATGTTTTAGCTAAAACCGCAAAGGGTGACTTTGAATGCTCATCATTGGTGCTGGCTCTCGGTCACAGCGCGAGAGATACCTACGAGATGCTTATCAAAAAGAGCTTCAGTATAGTCGCAAAGCCTATCTCGGTAGGCGTGAGAATAGAGCATAAGAGGAGTTTTATTGAGGAGGCTCTTTACGGCAAGCTCAGAGGGCTTGAGTCTCTCGGCGCGGCGGAATACGCGCTCTCGGACACAAAGGGTGAGAGGGGAGTTTATACCTTCTG
>JAFWXY010000155.1 GCA_017522905.1 Clostridia bacterium | reverse complement strand
ATCGAATGGAGCTTTCTATTGATATCATGCACCAATGCGTCAATTACTGTATTGACAACGGATTGCAGCCACACCTTCCCAATCACATCTTGCAAAGGCACAAAGAATATTTGATTATGAAGCGCGAGCTGATTGATGAAATGATAGATAGGCTGAACGAGGAAATCGTTGTAAAGGATTAAATATGATAACACAAGAAAGGAAAAGAGTACCGAAAACAATTCGATGCCCAAATATTGCGATCAACAGTATTAAATCCATCCTTCCGTAGATGACGTGGCGAGAGTTAGTCTTGCAGTTGCAGCCGGAGAGATGAAATATGAGGATCTGCTGGAGTGGATTCTCGAAAACGAATAAGGGCTCGGAATCTGTCCTGACCACACCTTTGACCATCTACGGCTTCGGACTACATGGAAACAGTGCTTGTAAGAGCACCGAAAGCATCGTTTTCGGACACAAAAGCCCCGAAAAGCCTTGTAAAGTAAGGGAAAAATCGGCTTTTTAGCGTTTGGGACCATCCGGCCGCAGGTTCAAGTCCTGTCACTCCGACCAAAATTGGCTTTGGGAAGCAATTCCCAAAGCCTTTTTTCTTTGTTTTCTGCGATGCAATTTTTGAAGGCTGACGATTGATTTCGTCAGTCCTCCGTTTAGTTACCTCTCAATCTCAGTCTTACCTCGCGAAATTCTTCGGGAAGCTCGTCGAGTGTCATGTTTCTCGGTACGCTCGTCGTGCCGTTTTCTTTTGCAGTGTTGTAGTACCACTCCTTAAATTCAAGGGTACGGAGCGTTTCTTCCAGCTCTGCAATCTGCGCCTTGACCGATTCCTTTTGCTTTATGATAAGTGCAAGGCGCGGTTCGATGGTTTGATCTCCCTGCATTGCCATCTCAATAAACGTCTTGATATCACGAAGCTGCATTCCGGTCTTTTTGAGGCAACCGATGACCCCGAGCCACTCATAATCGCTCTCCTTGAACACACGGATACCGCCCTCGGAGCGCTCCACGAACGGAAGTAAGCCCTCCTGATCGTAATATCTGAGCGTTGACGGTGCAACCCCAAGTCTTTTTGCCATTTCACCTACGGTATAATACATCATTATTTCTCCTGAAATTTTCTCAAAACCTCTTGACTTCAAGTTGACTTTAAGGTGTATAATTTACTTGAACAGTTCAATTATATCACGAAATCGAAAAAAATACAATAGGAGGAGCAATATATGCAGTACGTAACTTTGAATAATGGCGTGCAGATGCCGATTCTTGGCTACGGCGTTTATCAAGTGACCAAGGATGAATGTGAGAGGTGTGTTCTCGATGCCCTGAAGGTAGGATATCGTTCTATCGACACCGCACAGAGCTATTTCAACGAAGAAGAGGTCGGTAATGCTCTTGTGAAAAGCGGTATTCCAAGAGAGGAGATTTTCCTTACCACGAAGGTATGGATCGAGCATTACGGATACGACGAGTGCCGTGCTTCCGTTTTGGAGTCGCTTCGCAAGTTGAAGACCGATTATGTAGACCTTTGTTTACTTCATCAGCCTTTTTCCGACGTATACGGCGCGTACCGTGCGCTTGAGGACTTAATGGCAGAAGGAAAGATCCGCGCTATCGGTATATCCAATTTCTACGTTGACCGCATGGTAGATATTGCTAACTTCGCCCGTGTGAAGCCCGCTGTCAATCAGATTGAGATTCATCCTCACCATCAGCAAAACGAGCAGCTTGAATGGCATAACAAGTACGGTATTCAGCTTGAAGCATGGGCGCCGTTCGGAGAAGGCAGAGGCGGTATGTTTGAGCTTCCCGAGCTGAAAGCAATCGGTGAAAAATACGGCAAGACTCCGGCGCAGGTGATGCTCCGTTGGCACATTCAGCGCGGTATCGTTGTTATCCCCAAATCCACGCATATTGAGCGCATGGAGGAAAATTTCAATGTCTTTGACTTCGAGCTGACCGCAGAGGATATGGAGATCATTGCTACCCTTGATAAAGGACAAAGCTCCTTCTTCTCGCACACCAATCCGAATATGGTGGAATGGTTCTGTAAGATGGTTGAGGAGAGAAAGAAAAATCACGACACTTCTAAAGAGAAAAAGAATTGGTGAGGTGCTATGATGCGTAAAAAGGTTTTAATTTTGTCGGGAAGCCCCAGAAAGAACGGAAACTCGGATTTGCTCTGCGACGAATTCGCAAGAGGTGCTATGGAAGCCGGACACGAGGTCGAAAAAATCCGTGTTGCGGAAAAGAAGATCGGCTACTGCCGTGCCTGCTACGCTTGCCGTGGCACAGGTGTGTGCGCTATCAAGGACGATATGGCGGAGATTCTTCAGAAGATGATCGATGCCGACGTTCTCGTTCTCGCAAGCCCTGTGTACTTCTATTCCATCGATGCACAGCTCAAGGCTTTGATTGACAGAACCCTTGCTCGTTGGCTTGAGGTTAAGAATAAGGAATTCTATTATATCGTAACCGCCGCTGATGAAGCTCTCGCTTCTGCCGATACCACTCTTGCTTGCTTCCGTGGCTATGCCGAGTGCGTTGAAGGGGCAAAAGAGATGGGCATCATCTACGGTATGGGTACATACGAAAAGGGAGAGGTCGAGGGCAAGGCTGCTATGACTGAAGCCTTTGAGATGGGCAAGAACGTATAAATGAGATAGGCTCTCGGAGAGGTTTTCTTCGAGAGCCT
>JAFWXY010000154.1 GCA_017522905.1 Clostridia bacterium | reverse complement strand
CCTTTAAGGAAACCAAATAATATAGGTTGATCTGCTGACAAGGGCTAGTACCCCAATGGAAGAAATTCTCATTCACCATAAACATTCTTTCAACCTTGATGTCTGCACCGATTTCTTCCTTAAATTCTCTTATAATCGTTTCTGCAGTCGTTTCGCCAAAAGAAACGTGACCACCGATAAAAGCGTATCCGTCATCATCAATCGCTTTTTGCATAAGCACCTTGCCGTTGTGGATCAATAGTCCACCGACACGGTAAGAAAAAATATAATCGTCTATTTTAAAAAGGCAATCCTTATTCATAAACTCTCCTATTTTTTATATCTGAAATTTAATTACCTTTTCACCCCAACGATCTCCCCGCACGCGATCTTTTTGCCCGCGTTACCCGATGGTTGGGTGGTAAAATCATCGGGCGAATCGCGAATGACAACTGTTTTGCGCCCTTTTGCGTCTGATAAAATCGGACGTTTCCGCTGATCTTGCGGTGCGCTTCGTCGCCTTGAATAAACGCAACCGCCACCGGAACGTGGTTGAGTATTTCACTCAGGTTTATCAAATTATTTCTGTGATACATATCAAACCTCGCATATTTTTTGTCATTATATAATATGCAGGATCAGGAGGGGTTGGGTGAAAATATTTATTTAAAGCGGTTACTTCCCCGCCTCTGTCAATGCATCCACCTCGGCATCGTCAAGATATCTCCATTCGCCGCGGGCAAGCTTATCGTCAAGTGTAAGCGGTCCGAAGGTTATGCGCTCAAGGAAAATGATCCGATTGTCGTTGACCGCGCCGAACATTCTTTTAATCTGATGATATTTGCCCTCGTGAAGCGTTATAATTCCACTTTTACGGTCATCAAACAGCTCTACCGTAGCAGGCTTGGTAACGTATCCGTCTGCAAGTCTCAGGCCGTTTTCAAGGGCCTGTCGATCATCTTCACTTACCTCATCGCGACATCCAAAGCGATACTTCTTCTCAACGTGCCGCTTGGGTGCTAAAAGGCGGTGCGCCAGCTCACCGTCGTCTGTAAGCAGCATCAGCCCCAACGTGTTCTTATCAAGGCGACCGCAAGGAAACATACCCGCCCTGCGAGCCTCCTCGGGAATCAGCTCAAGAACGGTAGGGTCTCGTCCGTCCTCCGTGGCACTCACGTAGCCCTCTGGCTTGTTCAGCATTATGTAAATATGCTTGCTGTACATCACGCGAACACCGTCAAAGCAAACCACGTCCTTAGTCTCGTCTATCTGCCGCGCCGGGCTTCGCTCAGCTACTCCGTTGACAGTTATACGCCCTGCTTTTGCAGCTTTGGCCGATTCGCTTCTTGTGGCAACACCGCACACAGATAACAATTTATCTATTCTCATTTTCTCCTCCGCACTATCAAAATACAATCACTGCCCAGAACGATGCAAGCATTATTATCCCTGCACCGAATCCAAGCATCATTTCGGTTATTATCCGCCTCATAATCGCACCTCATAAAATGATTTCAGTGCAATTATATCCTATTTTTTCCAAGTCAAAACATTCGAAAAAATAATATAATAAAACTTATTGACTTTAAAATGGTTGTATGGCATAATTATACTATAAAACTTGAGAAATATCAAGGAGGAGTTGACATTGAAATTCAACTATAACTACCACCGCGATCTTAATACGCTACACGTTGGCTGCCAGAAGCCTCGGTCTTACTTTATCCCTTACCAGGATGCCGACACCGCCGCCGAAGGCATACGCGGACGCTCGTCGAGATTTATCAATCTCTGCGGCGATTGGAAATTCCGCTACTATCCCACCATAAACGACGTAGATGATTTTACAAACGGATCCTTCTTGTCTGACGGCATGGAATCCATCACCGTCCCTCGCTCCTGGCAGAGCGTGCTGAACCATGGATATGACACCCCCAACTACACAAACGTTAATTATCCCTACCCCGTCGATCCTCCTCACGTGCCCGATGATATCCCCTGCGCACTGTATACACGTTGCTTTGATGTTGATGCGAATTGGTTGCATAACAATCACATTTTCATAAACTTTGAAGGCGTAGATTCTTGCTTCTATCTTTTTGTGAACAACAAATTCGCCGCTTACAGTCAGGTCAGCCATATGACCAGCGAGATCGATATCACAGATTATCTCACCGCGGGCATCAATGAGCTTAAAGTTCTTGTCCTCAAATGGTGCGACGGATCATATCTCGAAGACCAGGATAAATACCGTTTCTCCGGCATTTTCCGTGAGGTGTACCTGTTGCTCAGAGATAAAACATACATCAGCGATATATACGTTCGTCCGCAGCTCAACACCAACTACTCTCAGGGTGTTGTCAACACCGAGGTAACTATCAACGGCACTGCCCGTATCGACTACTATCTCACTACCCCCGCAGGCGACAAGATCTCCGGCGGCAGCATTGACATAGACCGCGCGGGCAGCTTCGAGCTGATCGTGTCTAAGCCCGAGCTTTGGTCCGATGAATCTCCCGCACTGTATCAGCTGCACGTAAAGTGCGGTGACGAACACCTGTGCATTCCCTGCGGATTCCGTCACATCATCGTAAAGGACAAGGCAGTTTACATTAACGGACAGAAGGTAAAGGCAAGAGGCGTAAACCGCCACGACAGCCATCCCATCCTCGGCTCTGCCACTCCCTTCGACCACATGGTGCGCGATATATTCGTCATGAAGGCCCATAACGTAAACATGATCCGTACCAGCCATTACCCCAACGATCCCCGTCTCTATGAGCTGTGCGACAAATACGGTCTTTACGTTTGCGACGAGGCCGATATTGAGACACACGGTATGCAGAGAATCGGCAACTGGGACGGTCTTACCGACAATCCCGATTGG
>JAFWXY010000153.1 GCA_017522905.1 Clostridia bacterium | reverse complement strand
CCCAACCATAGCAGAAATTTAACTATTCACCGTAAAAAAACTTTTCCATTTTGTAAACTACCCAAAAATGGCTACTTTTGTACTATGGCTGCTTTGTATTTTCACATACCATTTCTTTTCTGCCCAGCGCGCGGGGGCGGCGGGAGCAGGAAAAAATTGTCTTGTATACTTGTTTGAGTTCATAATGTAAACCTTTTTCTTAAAGCTTTTCTCATTTATTTCATTACAGCGCCCTGATCTGCCGAGCTTACGAGGCGAGCATAACGAGCAAGCCAGCCCGACTTGATATTAGGCTCAGGCATAACGTGAGATGCGCGGCGAGCGTTAAGCTCCTCGTCGGACACCCTTACGTTAATGGAAGCGTTAGGAATATCAATTGCGATTATATCGCCCTCCTTGATGAGTGCGATATTTCCGCCGTCTGCCGCCTCGGGAGAAACGTGTCCGATAGACGCGCCGCGGGATGCACCCGAGAAGCGTCCGTCTGTGATAAGCGCAACCGTCTTATCAAGCTTCATTCCTGCGAGAGCGGAGGTGGGATTGAGCATTTCTCTCATTCCGGGGCCGCCCTTGGGTCCCTCGTATCTGATAACTACTACGTCGCCGTCAACGATCTTGCCCGAGTAGATCGCGGCAATTGCCTCGTCCTCTGAATTGAATACGCGAGCGGGTCCCTCATGCCTGAGCATCTCGGGAGCAACCGCGCTTCTCTTGACGACACAGCCCTTCTGTGCTATGTTACCAAAGAGTATCTGAATACCGCCGGTGGGGCTGTAAGGATCGTCGATAGGACGGATTGCGTTCGTGCTCTTTATGTAGGCTCCCTCTACGTTCTCGCCTACGCTCTTACCTGTAACGGTAAGTGCATCGACGTCAAGAAGTCCCTTCTTGATAAGCTCTGCCTGAACCGCGGGAATACCGCCTGCGGCATCAAGATCCTGCATATGAGTAGGTCCTGCGGGGGCGAGGTGGCAAAGGTTAGGGACCCTCGCGCTCATCTCATTGAAGAGCTCAAGATTCAAAGGAACACCTGCCTCGTTTGCGATAGCAAGAAGATGGAGCACGCTGTTAGAGCTACATCCAAGCGCCATATCGCACGCGAGAGCATTCTTTATCGATCTTTCGTTGATAATATCTCTAGCAGAGATGTTTCTTCTGACCATCTCCATGATAGCCATACCTGCGTGCTTTGCAAGCATTATTCTCTTGTTGGAAACCGCAGGGATCGTTCCGTTGCCGGGAAGCGCGATACCCAAGGATTCACAAAGACAGTTCATACTGTTTGCGGTATACATTCCCGCGCAGGAGCCGCATCCGGGGCAAACACCCTTCTCGCACTCGTCAAGCTTGCATGCATCGATCATACCCGCCTTATATGCGCCAACCGCCTCAAACATCTTGGAAAGGCTTACTTCCTCACCGTCATATGTTCCTGCGAGCATAGGTCCGCCCGAGCAAACGACTGCGGGCACGTTCATTCTTACTGCCGCCATTACCATTCCGGGAACGATCTTATCACAGTTGGGAACGAGGACAAGTCCGTCAAGCTGGTGTGCCATCGTCATTGTTTCAACGCTGTCCGCGATAAGCTCACGGCTTGCAAGCGAATACTTCATTCCAATGTGTCCCATTGCGATTCCGTCGCATACGCCGATTGAGGGAACGAGCACGGGTGTTCCGCCCGCCATTCTGATTCCCGCCTTTACCGCGTCTGCGATCTTGTCAAGATGCGCGTGTCCGGGTACTATCTCACTGTGTGCGCTGACGACACCGATAAGAGGTCTTTCAAGCTCCTCCTTGGTGTAGCCCATAGCGTAAAATAAGCTTCTGTTCGGCGCTCTCTCAGCGCCCTTTGTTACGTTATCAGATCTCATTTTGTTTTCTCCTTTTTTCGCGGGGAGGGAGAACATTTTTGAAAAATTGCTTCTCCCTCCCCGCACCCCTCCCACTCAAAAAACTTCAATAGAGGAGATAGGGGGATATATTTAATTTGATTTTTTTGCTAAGTTATTTGATTTTTTTGCTGACCACCGCAATGATACGCACGATGGCCGGCGATACAACGAGGTTTACAACAAACTCGCCGAGAAAATTAAATCCTGCAAGGCCAAGGAAGACTACTTCTACCGCGCCGTTAAACTGACCGAATACTGTGGGGAAAAGCGCAGGAAGTCCTTCCATCGTATTGAAGAAAAATGCAAACATACCGATTACAAAGATTCCGGTATTAATAATAGGCGCGCTTATTGATGCGATAACCGTAGTAATAACAATATACTTTTCGCCCAAAAGCTTGTTAAGACCCTTGTAGATGAGTCCTGCCCCGAGTCCTGCTGCAGTTGCCTTCACGAGGCAAACCACAACAAACCAAAAAGGATTTGCCTGCCAGAGTAAGAACGAAAATCCGTCTACTCCGAATATACCCATAACCATGGTTATTATGCCGAAAACAAATCCAAGAAAAGCGCCCTCTTTCCAACCAAGTAAAAATGCGCCGACCACGATCGGAACAAGCACAAATGACATAGGAAGAGGACCTATTTTAATGAATGATCCCAGCATCTGGAGTACAAAAACAAGCGCAACGAGCAGGGCAAGCTGGACTAGTCTTAATGTTTTTTGTTTGGCCGATGTTCTCATATTAAATTCTCCTTGACGGAATCTCACCGTCTGCTGTCGTCTCAAAATTGAGTACGGCGCGTAAAAATTTATAATAATCGCCGAGGGCGTTATTATCAAGGTTATTTGACTGTGTTTTTATAGATCATCGCAAGGCCCTTCAGCGTCAGCGAGGAATCGTATCTGAAGCTATGGTTGAGATCAGACAAAATCAGATCAGCGCCCTCGCCCGTGGCAAAGACGGTCGCTTCCCCTCTCTCGCACCCAAGCTCACTTTCAAAGCGGTCTATAAGACCGTCTATCATCGCCGCCTGTCCGAGAATTACTCCCGAGATCAGCGACTCCTTGGTGTTCCTGCCGATAGCTCTTGACACGCCCGACATTTCTATGCTCGGCAAAAGGGCAGTCTTCTCGTGAAGCATATCAAGCGACATACCGACACCCGCCAGTATTGCGCCGCCGATAACTTCCCTGTTCTTATTTATCGCAAAAAGCGTTGTAGCCGCCCCCATATCGAGAATGACAGCAGGACGGTCTGATCTTTCTTCTTTAAGTGTTGCAGCTACCGCCGCCGCATTGGCAACTATGTCTGCGCCAAGCTCTGCGGGGTCGTCAATTTTTATCGCAAAGCCCGTTTTAACTCCGGGGCCTACTACAACGGGAGCCTTTCCCGTCAAATTAATTACGACGCTCTTTATTACGTCGTTAAGCTGAGGAACAACGCTTGCCATTATCGCACCGTCAATATCACCTGCGTCAATTCCCGAATAATCGAGTAATTGCTTGACGGTAACTGTATATTCGTCGTCGGTTCTTGATATGTCGGCAGATATTTTAAAGCAGGAGACAGGTTCTGCATTACTGTCTTCAAACAACGCAACGGATATCTTGCGATTCTCTACGTTGATCGCTAAAAGCATAGCCATTCCTCTTTTCTTAAAATTTTTGAGGGCTTTGGGGACTTTCAAAAGTCCCCAAAGCCAACTATGTACAAAGATCGAAGTTCTTAATAAAACCAAGACCGAGAGATTTGTGCACGAAATCCCAAGGTCTCAAGCTGCTAAGACCGACGAGATTTTTTCGAATACAATGCGTACCGCAAAAAGCAAGGCGAAGGCGAACAGCTTGCTATGCAAGCTCGCCATGCAGGGATTGCCTGCATATGCTTACTTACGTAAGTCGAGCCGCTTTTGAGGAACAAGGCAGTATTGCGCAAATTATCTAAGGTCGCACCAAGACCGACGAGAATTTGTGTCAGACAAGGCGTACCGCAGAAAGCAAGGCGAAGGCATAGTTCCCTATGTCGAGCCGCTTTCGAGGAACAACGTCGTATGACGCAAATTATCTAAGGTCGCATTACTTCTTGAGCCAAGACATCATCTTGCGGAGCTCTGCACCGGTAGCCTCAAGCTGATGCTCGGACTCTACGCGGCGGGTTGCAAGGAACTTAGCCTTACGTCCTGCGGAGAATTCCTGCATGAACTCGGATGCGAAGGTACCGTTCTGGATCTCTGTGAGAACCTGCTTCATCTCCTTGCGAGTCTCATCTGTGATAAGTCTCTTACCTGTTCTGTAATCACCGTACTCTGCCGTGTTGGAGATAGAGTATCTCATCTTTGCAAAGCCACCCTGGTTGATAAGGTCAACGATGAGCTTCATCTCGTGGATGCACTCAAAGTATGCCATCTCGGGCTCGTAGCCTGCCTCAACGAGTGTCTCAAAGCCAGCCTTCATAAGCTCTGTTACACCGCCGCAGAGAACTGCCTGCTCACCGAAGAGGTCGGTCTCGGTCTCCTCACGGAAGCTTGTTTCAAGAATACCTGCACGACCTGCACCGATACCGCAAGCGTATGCAAGAGCGTAATCCTTTGCTCTGCCTGTGTAGTCCTGATGTACTGCGATAAGGGAAGGAACGCCCTTGCCCTCAAGATACTGAGAACGAACGGTGTGTCCGGGACCCTTGGGGGCTACCATGATAACGTCGATGTTCTTTGCGGGGTTGATAAGGTTGAAGTGAATGTTGAAGCCGTGAGCGAACATAAGAACGTCGCCTTCCTTCATGTTGGGAGCAACCTGTGTATTGTAGATGTCAGCTGCAAGCTCATCGGGAACGAGCATCATAACGATATCAGCAGCCTTTGCAGCATCCTCAACCCCCATAACCTTGAAGTTGGGGTTCTTCTCTGCAAATGCCTGAGCCTTTGCCCAGTGTCCGCTTCCCGCTCTGAGACCTACTACTACGTTGCAGCCGCTCTCTGCGAGGTTCATGGAATGTGCGTGGCCCTGGCTACCAAATCCGATAACCGCTACCGTTTTGTCCTTTATAAGGGCAAGATTACAATCTGTGTCATAATACTTGTTGATCATTTTTGTTTTCTCCTTCAGGATAATTATTTTTTATTGATGCAACTTTCTTTTGAAAGAAAGCGTTAAAGAACATAAATCAAACGTCGTAGGTGACGTCACCGCGCTCCATTGCGATCGCACCCGAACGGCACATCTCAATCACGTGGAACTTCTGTGTATCCTCGATAAATCCGTCAAGTCTCTGGGGAGTATCGGTCAGCTCAACCGTCATGCAACGGTCTGTTTTATCAACGACCTTTGCGCCATAGATGGATATAAGTCCCTTGAGCTTCTCGTTATGTCTCTCCTCTGCCGCAAACTTGATAAGAAGTATCTCGTGTATAAGGCTGAAGGTGGGCTCAACCGAAAAGATGAGCTTGGTCTCAACCAGCTTGCCTGTCTGTCTCATGATCTGAGTGAAGGTCTTTTCATCACCGTTGGTCATAATGGTGATACGGGAAATGCGCTCGTCGTGAGTAGGCGAAACAGTAAGCGAGTGAATGTTAAATCCCCTCTGAACGAAGAGAGATGCAACACGTGCAAGAACACCCGCGTTGTTTTCAACCAAGACGACCATACATTGCTTTTTCATTTTCTATCGTCCTCCTTAGTTGAAAATAGTATCGTTTACTGTTTTTCCGCCGGGAATCATAGGAAGAACCTTTTCCTTGCGGTCGACCACGCACTCGATCCAAACGGGACCGTCGTGCTTAAGCGCCTCTGCCATAGCCGCCTCAAACTCTGCGGGAGTCTCGCAATGATAACCCTTACCGCCAAATCCCTCGGCTACCGCCTTATAATTCGTTACTCTCTCGGGCTCACTGGAAGCAAATCTTCCCTCGTAGAAGACCTCCTGCCACTGATGAACCATTCCGAGAACCGAGTTATTAAAGATGATCGAAATAACGGGCACGTTATAGCTTACCGCCGTGCAAAGCTCGTTCATGTTCATATGGAAGGAGCCGTCGCCCGTAAAATGAACCACTCTTGTTCCCGGGCGAGCAATGCTTGCTCCGATCGACGCACCGTATCCGTAGCCCATCGTACCGAGACCGCCGCTTGTCAAAAAGTTCTTGGACTCTGTGTGGTGGAGATACTGAGCCGCCCACATCTGATGCTGACCTACGTCCGTAACGTATATCGCATCCTCTCCTGCCATCTCGCACGCCTTTTCTACAAGATAGTGGGGCTTAATAACAGTGTCGCTATCCTCGGGCTTGTAGTCCTCGGTCTTCCAGTGGTCGATATGCTCGTGCCACGCCTCGTGCTTTGCAGGCTTTACGTACTGAAGCATTTCGGTAAGCACTGCCTTCACGTCGCCTACTATACTGTAATCTGCGGTTACGTTCTTACCGATCTCGCTGGGATCGATATCAATATGTACTATACTTGCATTGGGTGCAAACTTATCGGGGTTGAGCGCAACTCTGTCGGAGAAGCGCGTTCCGATAGCGATAAGCACGTCGGCGCGGCTGACTGCCGCGTTTGCGCTGTAGTAGCCGTGCATACCCATCATGCCAAGATTATTTTTCTCGCCGTATCCAAGCACGCCTGCCGCCATGATCGTGTGCGCCGCAGGAATATCCGCGCGCTCGATAAGCTCACGAAGCTCGTCTGCCGCGCCCGACAGCTTTACGCCGCCGCCGAAATAAATGCAGGGACGCTCACTTCTGTTGATAAGCTCCGCGATCTCTTTGACATCACCCTTGATCTCCTTGGTTCTTGTGGGAACGACCGCATCCTTGGGCTCGTAATCGGTAACTGCCGCCGTTACATCCTTCGGAATATCAATGAGAACAGGGCCGGGACGTCCGCTTCCCGCGATCTCAAACGCGCGGCGAACCGTGTCTGCAAGCTCCTCGACCTTGCGGACTACGAAGTTATGCTTCGTTATCGGCATCGTGATTCCCGCAATATATACCTCCTGGAAGCTGTCGCATCCAATGAGTACGTTGGGTACGTTACCCGTAATAGCGACCATAGGCACGCTATCCATATAAGCCGTAGCTATTCCGGTGACGAGATTGGTCGCACCGGGACCGCTTGTAGCAATTACAACGCCGGTCTTGCCGGTAGCTCTTGCATATCCGTCGGCAGCGTGCGCCGCACCCTGCTCGTGCGCGGTCATGTAGTGAGTTATCTCATCACTATGTTTGTAGAGCGCATCGTAAATATTGAGCACTGCGCCGCCCGGATATCCGAAAACGGTGTCAACGCCCTGTTCAAGAAGCACTTTTACAAGTATTTCTGAGCCGTTAAGTTTCATAAGTTTTCTCCATTCTGTTGTTTCCTTGAAATGCCTGAAAAAGACAAAAGGCCCCTGTCTCCTTCTTCATAAGAGACAAAGGGCAAATAATATGCTCTCTGCGGTACCACTCTTGTTGTCGCATAGCGACCACTCTGCATTTACCAATCAGTAAAACCGTCCGTGATAACGGGGACTTCCGTCTGCTTCTACTAGCCTTTTTATAGACCAAGCTCGGTTCCGTCCCGCACTCGTCGTTACGTGTCCGCTGTCTCTTTTTATATACTCGGTATTCGGGCAGATGCTCCGGGAGGAGATTCGTCCGCTCATGCCACCGACTCACACCAACCGTCGGTTCTCTTTGCGCTTTATACGGATTACTGATTCCCTTCACTGCATTTCAATAAATATGTGGCAATTATACCACAGCGAGACACCCTTGTCAATGATTTTCGCGATTTTTTTCGCTTCATTTTAACAATATATATATTTTAAACAAAAACCATTGCGCAAAGGGCGCCAAAACTGCGATTTTAACGAATAAAATTACCTTATTTTGCCTTTCTCCAAATGGAGAAAAGCGGCTTGGGGGGGATTTTACCGAACCTTTTACAGCTCGGCGATCACCTCAACCTCGCAAAGAACGTTCTTTGGAAGTGTCTTTGCAGCCACGCAGGAGCGCGCGGGCTTGGATACAAAATACTTAGCGTAAACCTCGTTGAACGCCGCGAAATCTGCCATATCGGAGAGGAAGCAGGTTGTCTTTACAACGTTCTCCATACCAACACCTGCCGCAGCCAAGACCGCGGTGAGATTCTTGCAGACCTGCTCTGTCTGTCCTACGATATCAGTTGCCTCAACTGCGCCTGTTGCGGGGTTTATAGCTATCTGACCGGAGGTATATACAAGGTTACCAACCTTTACTGCCTGTGAATAGGGGCCAATTGCCTCGGGGGCGTTCTTCGTATATATCTTTTCCATGATTTTTTCCTTTCTGTATATGTCTTTTATCGATAGGGCTATATTTAGACCAACTTAAATCCCGCGTTTGTAAGCGCGTCTGTTATTTCGTTTATATGCTCGTGATTTCTCGTCTCAAGCACGATCCTCAAGTAGCATCCGTTGATATCCATTGTCTCGCTTGCTCTTTCGTGATGGATAGAAATAACGTTAGCTCCAAGCTCGGCAATAATGGCGGACACCTGCTTGAGCTGTCCGGGCTTATCCATAAGCTCTATGCAAAGCGTGTGGTTTCTACCTGACATCAACAGGCCGCGCTTGATAACTCTTGAGAGGATAGTTACGTCGATATTACCGCCCGAAACGAGTGCAACTACCTTCTTGCCCTTAACGGGAACCTTATTAAACATGACAGCTGCAACGGAAACTGCTCCCGCACCCTCGGCGATAAGCTTATGCTGCTCGATAAGCCCGAGAATTGCAGAGGAGATCTCTCCCTCTGTGACGGTAACAACGTCGTCAACGTACTTGGAAATAAGTTTGAAGGTATTATCTCCGGGCTCCTTTACGGCAATTCCGTCTGCAATGGTAGAAACACTTTCAAGTCTTTCTATCTTACCGTGCTTGATGGAATTGTACATACTGGGTGCGCCCGACGCCTGCACTCCATAGACCTTTATATCGGGATTAAGCTGTTTGAGGGTATACGCCACACCCGAAATAAGACCGCCGCCGCCTATCGGAACGACTACCGCATCAATATCCTGAAGCTCCTCAAGAATCTCAAGGGCGATAGTTCCCTGACCGGCGATAACGTCGTCGTCATTGAAGGGGTGAACGAAGGAATATCCCATCTCATCACGAAGCTCAAGAGCGCGTTTGTACGCGTCATCATATACTCCCGGGACCATAACAACCTCTGCGCCGTAGCTCTTGGTTGCCTCAACCTTGGATATGGGCGCTCCGTCAGGCAGGCAGATTACCGATTTTATACCGTAATTCCTTGCCGCAAGCGCAACTCCCTGCGCGTGATTTCCCGCCGAGCAGGCGATAACTCCGCGAGCCTTCTCCTCTTCGGTGAGCTGTGAGATCTTATATCCCGCGCCACGCACCTTGAACGATCCCGTAACCTGGAGGTTCTCGGTCTTAAGATACAGCTTGCACTCGGGATTGAGCTTGGGGGATTCGATAAGCGCGGTCTTTCTTACGATATCCTTAAGAACGTATGCCGCGTGATATACCTTATCAAGTGTCAACATTATGTATTCTCCTCAACAGTTTGTTGTTTTTGCAATATATTGTTTCTTTTTTCGGGGCTTCGGAACGGTTTTTGTTGATAAAAAACAAAAAAGTCCGCCGCAAGACGAACTCCAAAACATTATGCGCCCGTCTCCGAAAAATAACAAAGAGACGAGTTATTTACCCGCGTTACCACTCTTTTTGCGAAGCAAGCTTCGCCACTCTGCGTGCACGATTCATGCACCTTCCCTTAACGCGGGATACGCGCGGACCTACATTTCAACAGCTCAAGCCGTAGAAAACTCGACCGCGGGCTCCGAGGTGATTTAGCCTTGTTCGCGCTCTGCCGTCTTTCACCCCGAGATAAATCTCCGACGGCTCTCTGTGAGAGCTATCAAACACGCCGCTCCTCATCACTGCTTTTCTTCATTATAATACTCTTGTACCTCTTTGTCAATATCACAATTGTACAAATACTCTATTTGGTCAAAGCGTTTTTTGTTCAACACAAACAAAACATCGCACCCTTGCGGATCGGCAAGGGTGCAAAAATTTTTATTTAGCGTGGTAAAGCTTTTTAACCTGATATCTCGGGTCACAGGTAATGTTGACTCCAAGCTTTTTAAAGGTTCTCTTATCTGCACTTGAGAGAATAACCGAGGAGTGTGCCTCAAGTCCTTTGAGGTTCCCAAGCTGTTCAAGCGCCGCGGCCGCCCTCTTTGATCCTGCCGCGCTGATCGAAAGGGCGATCGAAATTTCTTCAACGTGCAATCTTGGGTTGTGGTTTCCAAGATAACCGACCTTCAAGTGCTGTACGGGTCTGATAACCGAGGGGGAGATGAGCTCAACCTTATCGTCAATGCCTGCCAACGCCTTGAGAGCATTGAGTATCACCGCCGATCCTGCTCCGAGCAACGGAGAGGTCTTTCCCGTAAGGATCTTCCCGTCGGGCAATTCGATTGCCGCCGCAGGTGCGCCTGTTAGATCTGCTTTTGCATTAGCTGCAGCAACGACCGCACGGTCAGCGACGCTGATATCCGCCTTCTGCATAAGAAGCTCTATTTTGCCAACCGCAGTAGAATCGATGGCGTTCTCCTTCCTCTCGCAAAGGGCATCAAAATAACGTCTTATTATTTCCTGCTTTGATGCCTGTCTTACCGCACCGTCGTCTACAATACAGTTACCAACCATATTTACACCCATATCCGTGGGAGATTTATAAGGCGATGAGCCGTATATCTTCTTGAACATAGCGTCTACGACCGGGAACACCTCAACGTCTCTGTTGTAGTTGACCGCGGTTTCGCCATATGCTTCAAGGTGGAAGGGATCGATCATATTGACGTCGTTAAGATCAGCCGTAGCTGCCTCGTACGCCAGGTTAACAGGATGACCCAGCGGCATATTCCAGATCGGGAAGGTCTCAAACTTTGCATATCCCGCCTTGACTCCGCGCTTGTTCTCGTGGTAAAGCTGCGACATACATGCCGCCATCTTTCCGCTTCCGGGACCGGGCGCAGTAACGATAACCAGCTGTCTTTCGGTCTCGATATAGTCGTTTCTGCCGTAACCGTCCTCGCTGACGATCTTCTCTGTGTTATAGGGGTATCCGGGGATAGAATAGTGTCTGTATACCTTAATTCCAAGGGATTCGAGCTTCTGGGCAAACTGAAGCGCAGACGACTGGGATTCGTACCTTGTAAGCACTACGCTTCCAACATAAAGACCAACGGCACGGAAGGCGTCAATCAGTCTTAGTACGTCAAGGTCATAGGTGATACCGAGGTCTCCGCGTACCTTGTTTTTTTCAATGTCTGATGCATTGATTGCAATCACTACCTCTGCCTCATCCTTGAGCTGGAGAAGCATCTGGAGCTTCGAATCCGGCGCAAATCCGGGCAGAACGCGCGATGCATGGAAGTCGTCGAAAAGCTTGCCGCCAAACTCAAGGTAGAGCTTGCCGCCAAACTGAGCTATGCGCTCTCTGATGTGCTTAGACTGAAGACTGAGATACTTTTGATTGTCAAATCCTATTTTCTGCATCTTTCCACCCCTTTTTCCTCTAAAAGCTAAAGTAAACGCGCCTCAAAAACAAATACAAATATATTCTATCACAAGAGAATGCTTTTTTCAACCACATTTTGATTATTTCGATAAAATATTTTTCACCGATAAACCTGTGATATATCACATTAAAAAACATAACCGTCGGGTTTGATTCCGACGGTTAAATATTTTACTTGCTAAGCTCAAAGGAAATTCTGTAAAGATTCTCCATTCTGGCTCTTCTGCGAGCACAGGCATCATGCATATCAGCAATCTGCTCCTGTGTGAATTTGTCAAGATCTCCATCCTTGAGCTTGCCCTTGTACATTCTATCAAGAACGAGCGCGTAGTTTATATCAATATCGGTGATCATACCGTTTTTGATTGCCATAACTACGTTGCTCTTTCCGTCAAGCAAGCAGCTTACTGCTCCTGCACCCATCTGAGTTGCGTGGAGTCTGTCGCGGAGAGTGGGCGAACCGCCGCGTACGATGTGTCCAAGACGCGCAAACTTAGTCTCAATGCCCGTTTCGGCCTGAAGCTTCCTTACAAAGTACTCGCTGTACTTATGCTCCTGGTCAAGCGAAACACCCTCTGCAAATACACCTATCATACCGCGCTTGCCATGCTCTCTCGCCTCTCTGAACTTGGAGATCGCGAAGTCCTCGTTAAACTCAAATTCGGGAATTGCAATAGCAACCGCACCTGATGCTACGCCCGCATAAAGCGCGATCATTCCGCATTCACGTCCCATTACCTCGATGATATTGCATCTTGCATGGGATTCACAGGTATCGCGAAGCGCGCCGACCATGTTGATAACCGTATTCATGGCGGTATCAAAGCCGATCGTGTACTCGGTCGCGGTAATGTCATTGTCTATTGTGCAGGGAATTCCGATTGAGGGGATTCCGTGATTCGTAAGGTCGGTAGCACCTCTGAAGGTACCGTCACCGCCGAGAGCCACAATAGCGTCGATCTGATTCTCACGGCAGGTCTTTATTGCCTTTGCCATTCCCTCCTCGGTCTTGAATTCGGGACAACGGGAGGAATAAAGAATCGTACCGCTTCGTGTAATTATATTGGAAACGGAGCGGTTAGTCAGGGGGCGCAGATTGCCGTTGATAAGTCCGTTATATCCCTCTTCTATTCCAACTACCTCTATGCCCTCGTTGATAGCCTTTCTTGTTACGGCTCTGATTGCCGCGTTCATACCGGGAGCGTCACCGCCCGAGGTAAGTATTCCTATTTTTCTGAACTTTGCCATTTCAAAATCCTTTCGCTCAAAACATATCGTTGGTAATGCCGATTTTACGGCAGATGCATTCAAATCATAGATAATTGTAATACATTTTTCTGCAAAAATCAAGAGTTTGTCAAAAAATAAAATTTTTTCTTTCAATATGCTACTTTTTATTGAAAAAATGCACACTTAGATGTATAATATACCCGTGAAAACGATTCAGGGATGGATAGATATGGGAAAATGCAGTTTGTGTCCGCGCGAATGTGGAATTGACAGATCAGGCGACCGTCGGGGCTTTTGTAAATCCCCCGATGCTTTTTTCGTGTCAAAAATCATGCTGCACAAATGGGAAGAGCCCTGCATATCAGGCGAAAACGGCGCGGGAACAGTATTCTTCGGCGGATGCAATCTCGGTTGCATTTATTGCCAAAATCGCGCAATCAGTCGAGGCGAACGCGGAGAGATAATGACCGACGAACAGCTTGAAGCTGAAATCTTCGCGCTGTGCGACAAAGGTGCTTCCTGCATAGAGTTTGTAACTCCCACGCATTACACAAGGCGGCTTGCGGCACTTCTTTCCCGTATCAAAAATAAAATACCCGTACCGATAGTATATAATTCGGGTGGATACGATTCGGTTGAATCCCTCAAGAAGCTTGACGGGCTTATTGATATTTATATGCCTGATTTCAAATATTTTTCGTCCGAAATAGCAAAAAAATACTCGAGTGCGCCCGATTATGCAGAAATAGCGCTCCCGGCACTCAAGGAAATGCTCCGACAGGTCGGCTCTCCGAAATATTCAGATCGAGATACGGCAAGGTTGAAAAGCGGTGTGATACTCAGGCATCTGATTCTCCCCTCGCACCGTCGGGATTCTATTGACGTGCTTGAGCTTTTGGCACGGGAAATCGGCGCAAAAAACCTTGTTTTAAGCCTTATGGGACAGTACACTCCCGATTTTTATATTGAATTTGAAAAGGAAAACGGAGAGCGTGAGGATTGCAAAAACCTCCGCCGCCGCATCACCTCATTTGAATATAACAGCGTGCTTGACGCCGCAAACCGTCTCGGTTTTTCGGGATATATGCAGGACATCTCCTCATCAAGTGCTAAATACACGCCCGATTTTTAATATGCTTTGCCCGCGATGAGCATCGCGGGCTTTTTATTTTGACTTTACCAAAAATTCACAGAGAAATACTTTAAAAAACACTTGCAATGCATTAGAAAATGTGGTATAATGCGGGATAGTTAACTACTTAACCGTTAACTACTTAATTGTTTTCAGCAGAAAGGAGCCTGACCTTGACAGAAAATAAAACATCTACACCGGAACACGACCGAGATTCATTGGTGCAAAGGTCGGTCTTTGCACTGATCACAACAAACAAAATGCACCGCAAGGCATTTGAAAAGTGGGCGACCGATGCGGGAATGCATCTATCCCAGCACAGAATACTGATGTTTCTCGCCCGCTGCGACCACACCCCGTCTCAAAAGGACATTGCCACACACTTTGATATAAGCCCGGCCGCGGTTGCGGGTACGCTTAAAAAGCTGGAGTCAGACGGATATATCGAGCGAGGAAAGTGCTGTGAACGCGCAGACTCGCGCTTCAATGAGATAAAGATAACCGAGCGAGGTCGCGAGGCGACAATGCAGAGCCGCAAATATTTCAGACACGTGGATGCAGAGCCATTGCGCGATTTCTCTGACGAGGAGCTTGAGATCTTTATGGGATTTCTCACTCGAATTCAAGATAATCTTCAGAGCTGTGAGCCTATAGACTCAGGCGAACAAACTAACGAAAGGAATACACTCTAAACATGAAAAAATGGATGAAATACGTAAAGCCCTATTCGCTTTACTTTATTTTAGGCCCTCTGTGTATGATCGTAGAGGTAATAGGTGAGGTTTTGATGCCGCTCTTCTTAGCCGAGATCATAAACAGTGCTATCGCAGGTACTATAACGGCTGAGTCGAGCCTTATAGTTATGGCGGAAATGATAGGAACCGCTCTTCTTATGATGATAGGCGGCGTCGGAGGCTCTTACTTTGGCGCAAAGGCATCTGTAAACTTTGCGGCAGACCTTCGAAGCGACCTCTTTAAAAAGGTTCAGGGCTACAGCTTTGCAAATATCGACAAGTTCTCGACCGGCTCGCTTGTAACAAGACTTACAAACGACGTAACACAGATGCAGAATATGATAAACATGGCGCTCCGCATGATGCTCCGCTCCCCAGGTATGCTTATAGGCGGCGTGCTTATGGCGATCAAGCTCAGTCCCTCACTCTCTATCGTTATGGCGGTAACCCTCCCCTTACTTATCGCGGCAATGGCTATAATTATCGCACGCGGTATGCCTCTCTTCTCAAAAAGACAGGATAAGATCGACAAGCTCAACTCCACGGTTCAGGAGAATATAACCAACGTTCGCGTTGTAAAATCATTTACCCGCGAGGGCTTTGAAACCAAAAAGTTTGAGGATGCAAACAAGGACCTCAAGGATGCGGGAATGTCTGCTATGAAGAACATGATCCTCATGTCCCCCGTGCAGTCATTCTTTATGTACCTCACAATTGCGCTTGTTATCTGGTTTGGTAGCCAGCTTGTTATAACAAACTTTGACACGGTTGGTCTTAACTCCGCCTTTGGCGTAGGCGAGCTTTCTTCCTTTATAAACTACGTAACACAAATACTTATGTCGCTTATGATGGTGACATTCATGCTCATGTTCTCCTCCCGTGCGCTTGCATCCGCAAAGCGTATCTCCGAGGTGCTTGACGAGGAGATAGACATTACCGACGTTTACGGCATTGATACAGAGGCTAAGATCGAGCGCGGCGAGATCGAATTCCGCGGCGTTACCTACCGCTATTACAAGCACAGCCAGGAGCCCGTTCTTTCGGATATTAATCTTACCATTCCCGCAGGCAGCACCGTTGGAATTATCGGTTCGACCGGTTGCGGTAAGACTACTCTCGTTTCCTTGATCCCCCGTCTTTACGACGTTGACGAGGGCGACGTTCTTATCGACGGTAAGAGCGTAAAGGATTATTCGCTCTACAATCTCCGCGAGGGAGTAGGAATGGTGCTTCAGAAGAACGTTCTTTTCTCAGGTACAATAGAAGAAAATCTCCGTTGGGGCAAGGAAAATGCAAGCGACGAGGAGATGATGGCGGCGGCTGAAAACGCCCAGGCAGATAAGTTTGTAAAGAACTTCACCCTTGGATACAAGACAGAGCTCGGTCAGGGCGGTGTTAACGTATCGGGTGGACAGAAGCAGCGTCTTTGTATCGCCCGCGCACTTCTTAAAAATCCCAAGATCATTATTCTTGACGACTCGACGAGTGCGGTAGATACCGCTACCGAGGCGCAGATCCGCAAGGCCTTCCGCGAGGAGCTTGCAAACTCCACGAAGATCATTATCGCGCAGAGAATCTCCTCTGTTAAGGATGCCGATATGATCGTAGTTATGGATGACGGTAAGATCACGGGTGTCGGAACCCACGACGCTCTAATGGAAAGCAATACAGAATATCAGGAAATATACAACTCGCAGATCTCCGGAAAGGAGGGCAACTGATATGGCACGTTCATTATCCGAGCTTCAAAAGCAATATAACAGCTCCTCCAAGCCCGGTGCGCCCGGCAGAGGTCCCGGTATGGGTGGCGGCCCTCGCGGAAGAGGTCCTGCGGGTATGGGCGGCAAGCCCAAGAACCTCAAGAAGACGGTTGGCAGACTTCTCTCCTACGTGGGCAAATATAAGGTTCTCCTTGTTGTAGTTTTCATTTTTATGATGCTAAACACGGTAACCTCTCTTGTCGGCGGATACCTTACAAGACCTATCGTCAACAGACTCACCGAATACGTTGGTCTTGAGGTCGATGCAGAAAGTCTTTCAAGCCCGATATATCAGGCTCTTGATGGCGCCATCGTGTCGCTCAAGGACGGCGCGGTCGATCTCATAGGATCAATGGTGGGCGACGGCTTCAATCCCACAGCAACCGCGGTAATGTTCTATATCTCTGCCGCTCTCATCATACT
>JAFWXY010000152.1 GCA_017522905.1 Clostridia bacterium | reverse complement strand
TGCATATCAAGCGTGCGCTTGACAAGATTTCCAAGGTTATTTACAAGGTCTGTATTGAATCTCTTGATTACAGTCTCATACGTGATGCTTCCGTCGTTTGCAAAGGGCATCTCGGAGAGCGCGTAATAACGAACGCCGTCAATGCCGAATCTCTCTGCAAGCTCGTCTGCATAAATTACGTTTCCGCGGGACTTGGACATCTTGTCGGTGCCGAAGTTGAACCAAGGATGACCGAATATCTGCTTCGGGAGCGGAATATCGAGCGCCATCAGGAAGATAGGCCAATAGATTGTATGGAAGCGGAGGATATCCTTTCCGATAACGTGGACGTCTGCGGGCCAATACTTCTTGAACTTCTCGCTCTGCTCCTCAAAGGATTTATCGGGATCATATCCGATAGCGGTGATATAGTTGGTAAGAGCATCGAGCCAAACGTATGTTACGTGGCGGGGGTCAAAGTCAACCGGGATTCCCCACGTAAAGGATGTACGGGAAACGCAAAGGTCCTGAAGACCGCCCTCGACCTTCAAAAAGTTGTTGACCATCTCCTTCTTACGGCTCTCGGGCTGAATGAACTCGGGATTCTCCTCGATGTGCTTAAGGAGTCTGTCCGCGTACTTGCTCATCTTGAAGAAGTACGCCTCCTCCTCTGCTCTCTGTACGGGTCTGCCGCAGTCGGGGCACTTGCCGCCCTCAGCCTGAGTTTCGGTAAAGAATGACTCACAGGGGGTGCAATACCATCCCTCGTACTTTCCTTTATATATATCGCCCTTGTCGTAGAACCTCTTGAAAATCTTTTTGACCGCCGCCTCGTGATAGTCGTCTGTCGTACGAATGAAGTGGTCGTAGGAGACGTTCATCTTGTCCCAGAGCTCACGGATCTCACCTGCTACGCCATCAACGTAAGCCTTGGGTGTGATGCCTGCCTCACGTGCAAGGTCCTCTATCTTCTGTCCGTGCTCGTCCGTACCCGTGCACATGAATACGTCAAAGCCCATCTCTCTTTTATATCTCGCCATAGCATCTGTGGCGATAGCCTCGTAGGTATTGCCAAAGTGCGGCTTCTTGGAAGCGTATGCAATTGCCGTTGTGATGTAATACTTGTTCATTTTGTCACCTTACACTGCGAATGGGCAGTGCCTTTCAAAATTTACCGCTTATAATGTCACGGTTATTAATCATTATACCAAATCTGCATTTATTTTACAATAGATATTTCAAAAAATTATGTGTTTTTTTCAAAAAAGGAGCATGTTATATCGCGCAAAGTAAATAAAAGTAATAACTTGTAAAAAGAGGTTGGAATGGTAAATATTAGGGTGTGTTTGTTAATTATCTATCACAGATTTTTGATAATTATTTGTCAGTGGCAATTTTTTATAAAACGGCGCAAAATTCGACAGCTTGATTTAGTGCATTTTTTACAGTGTACTTTAAAAAAACTATTGCATTCTAAGGATAAATCTGTTATAATGATGGTGTGAAAGTGTGCCCTGTGATGCGACTTTTCGTAAATCAAGCCAAGGTTGCGCCTTCTTGGCGGAATTTTGACAAATTGCAGGGGCGGCTCATCTTAAAATTATATTTTATCTGTCGCCGTGCGGCAGCGGAAAGGAATTATGCAAAATGAAAATTCTTGTCATTAATGCAGGAAGCAGCTCGCTTAAATATCAGCTCTTTGATATGACAACGGGCGCTGTATTGGCCAGAGGTTTGTGCGAGAAGATCGGTCTTACCGGTGCTATCACCCACAAGCGCCCCGGCAAAGCAAACTACGCAGAGGATTATCCTATGCCCACCCACAACGAGGCTATCGCTCTCGTTCTCAAGCTTCTTACCGACCCTGAGCTCGGAGTTATCGAAAGCGTTGATGAGATCAGCGCAGTAGGTCACCGCTTTGCTCACGGAGGCAAGCTCAACAAGTCCTGCTTCCTTGGAGAAGAAGAGATCAAGTACATTGAGTCCATCATCCCAATCAATCCGCTTCACGGCCCACCTGCGCTCAAGGGCGTTTCGGCTTGTAAGACAGTCCTCCCGAACGTGCCCCACGTAGGCGTATTCGACACCTCCTTCTACTCCAGCTTTGACGAGAAGGCATATATCTACCCCCTTCCCTATGAGTGGTACGAGAAGTACGGTGTTCGCCGCTACGGCTTCCACGGTACGTCTCACCGCTACGTATCAGCTAAGGCTTGCGAGTTCCTCGGCCTTGACTACAACAAGACAAAGATAGTTTCCTGCCACATCGGCTCAGGTTCTTCTATAACAGCTATCGACTGCGGAGTCGCAGTGGATACATCTATGGGCTTTACTCCCCAGGACGGTCTCCCCATGGGAACACGCTGCGGCGGTATCGACCCCTCTATCGTTGAGTACGTTTGCAAGCAGAGCGGTATGACCGTATCCGAGGTAAACGACGCGCTCAACAAGAAGTCCGGACTTCTCGGAGTTTCCGGCGTTTCCAACGACATGCGTGACGTCCGCGCTGCAGCGGCTGAGGGCAACAAGCGTGCACAGCTTGCGGCTGACCTTCTCACACGCTATGCAAAGAAGATCATCGGCTCCTACGTAGCTGAGATGAACGGCATTGACGTTCTTATCTTCACAGCAGGTCTTGGCGAGAACGACGAGATCGCACGCCAGGAGATCGGTGATAACATGGAATTCTTCGGCATCAAGATCAACAGAGAGGTTAACCTTAATGCTCCCAGAGGCGAAAACCTTGTTATCAGCACGCCCGACTCCAAGGTAAAGGTTGTCGTTATCCCCACCGACGAGGAATTCATGATCGCTTCCGACACATACAACCTCGTTAAATAATTTTTGAAAATAAAAAAATAAATACATTTCGCGAAAGGAAAAAGAAAAATGGCACAGTCATCCTTTGAAATCAAAAAAGAAATCTGCGACATTGGTAAGAGAATCTACGACCACGGCTTCGTAGCTGCCAATGACGGAAACATCTCCGTAAAAGTAGGACCCAACGAGTTCTACTGCACACCTACCGGTGTATCTAAGGGCTACATGACACCCGATATGATCATCAAGGTAGACGGCAAGGGCAACAAGATCGACGGTAAGCTCAATCCCTCCTCCGAGATCAAGATGCACATGAGAGTATTCCAGGAGCGCCCCGACGTTAACGCTGTAGTTCACGCTCATCCCCCTGTTGCAACTGCATTCACAGTTGCAGGCGTTGAGCTTGACCAGTACATACTCCCCGAGGCGATCCTTACAATAGGTAACGTTCCTACCTGCGAGTACGGTATGCCCTCCACAATGGAGATCCCGGATTCGCTTATGCCCTACATTCAGAAGCACGATGCATTCCTTCTTAAGAACCACGGTGCACTTACAGTAGGTAACACTCTTCTCAGAGCTTGCTTCACAATGGAAGAGGTTGAGTTCAATGCAAAGATCAACCTTTACGCTCGTCAGATCGGTGTTGGCGCAAACGCTCACATCGAGGAGATCTCCTGCCACGAGCTTGAGAGACTTATGGAGCTCCGCAAGAAGATGGGTCTTCCCGGCAAGCACCCCGGATGCAAGACATGCCCCAATAAGGGTACTCCCAACTGCAAGTGCGCTGACGGTAAGTGCAGCTGCGACAGCCACGGCACACAGGCAACAGGCGAGGATGCTCTCGTTGCTGAGATCACAAGAAAAGTTCTCGCTGCTCTCGGTAGATAATTCGTTTTCACGAAATCCAAGAGAAAGGAGAACCCAATATGCTTAAAAACTTATCTGAGGCGCAGATCAATGCGATAGTCGCAAACGTCGTCGCCGAAATGAGAAAGCCCGCCGCTCCCGCGGCTGTGGCTGAAAAGAAGGCTTGGGACTCCACTCAGTATATGGGACGTAAGCTCATCGGAGTTTATGAGACCATGGAGGAGGCTATCGAGGTTGCAAATGCAGGATACACTGCAGTTCGCGCAATGAGCGTAGCACAGAGAGAAAAGATCATCACTGCGATCAGAGAGCTTACACGCGCAGAGGCGCAGACACTGGCAGCTCTCGGTGTTTCGGAAACAAAGATGGGTCGCGTTGACCACAAGTATGCAAAGCACGTGCTTGTTGCTGACAAGACTCCCGGAACCGAGGATATCATCGAGGAGGCCAAGACAGGCGACAACGGTCTTACCCTCACCGAGATGGCTCCCTTCGGTGTAGTCGGTGCGATTACCCCCTCCACCAACCCTTCAGAAACAGTTATTTGTAACAGTATCGGTATGATAGCCGCAGGAAACGGCGTTGTTTTCAACCCCCACCCCGGCGCTATCGCTACCTCAAACTACGCAGTTGACCTTGTCAACCGCGCGGTTTACAGTGCGGGCGGTCCCCGCGTGCTCGTAGCGAGCGTGGTTAAGCCCACACTTGATACGGCAAACGTAATGTACAAGCATCCTTCCATCAAGCTTCTCGTTTGTACGGGAGGCCCCGGAGTAGTCAGGGCTGTCCTTTCCTCCGGTAAGAAGGCTATCGGCGCAGGCGCGGGCAATCCCCCCGTTATCGTAGACGATACCGCGGATATCGATAAGGCAGCAAAGGATATTATCGACGGCTGTACATTCGACAACAACCTTCCCTGCATCGCCGAAAAGGAAGTCTTTGTTTTTGAAAACGTTGCAGACAGACTTATCGCAGGCATGCAGAAGAACGGCTGTATAAAGCTCACGCGCGCCCAGGCAGACGAGCTTGCTAAGGTTGTTCTTGTTGAAAAGACCGACAAGAACGGCAGAACCAAGAAAATCGTCAACCGTGACTGCGTCGGACGTGATTGCAAGGTC
>JAFWXY010000011.1 GCA_017522905.1 Clostridia bacterium | reverse complement strand
CTGCGGACCGACAGGACCGGTTTCACCTGCAGGCCCTTGCGGACCGACAGGACCGGTTTCACCCGCAGGACCCTGCGGACCGACAGGCCCGGTTTCACCCGCAGGACCCTGCGGACCGACAGGACCGGTTTCACCCGCAGGACCCTGCGGACCGACAGGATCGGTTTCACCTGCAGGCCCTTGCGGACCGACAGGACCGATTTCACCCGCAGGCCCTTGCGGACCTGCGGGACCATTGTCACCAATGGGTCCCTGTGGACCGACAGGACCTTGGAGACCGATAGGCCCTTGCGGACCTGCGGGACCCTGCGGCCCTCTGGGACCGATATCTCCTGCAGGACCCTGTGGGCCTACTGGACCTTGAGGACCGGGTGGGCAGATTGTACATGGATCTTTATCTTTATCGTGACAATCGTCACGGTCATCACAGCAGGGGCACTGATTGTTATAGCTGTTTTGATTGCAGCTGCAATAACGATTGCTGGTGTTTCGCATAGACGAATTTTGTCTATTCATAAATTTCCTCCTTCGTAGATTTTGGTGAAGCACCTTTACAGTATATGATGCTTTGGAGTGAACAGCTACTGCGCTTTTTCGGGATCGCTTCACGGCAGGAGAACGGGGAGGGGAAGGATTGAAATATTCAAAGAAATATGATATAATAGACGTGGTACTGTTGGCGCTTGAAAACAATCGATTCGGATTGCGGTAACTCGATTTTACATAATGAACATATAATAGGGACTATAATCAGAAATATAAATCGGATGCTTGAGGGAAACGAAATGAGCTTTTTGTCAGATAAACGTAAACGAAAAATTTTTATCATCACAGCTGCGGTCGTCCTTGCTCTTGCCGTTATTGCAGGGGCTTGCGCCACTTATCTCGGCGACTATTACCGCGCGGATCATGAAGCAATCGGCGCGTTTTTGCCGCCGGGCACGACGTGGAGGGAAGACCCCGACGGTACGATCGTTTTTAAGCCCGAGGGAGCAACGAGGGGACTCATCTTCTATCCCGGCGGAAAGGTGGAATATACCGCATACGTTCCCTTGATGCAAGCGTGTGCCGAGCAAGGTGTTTTGTGCGTGCTCGTTGAGATGCCGTTCAATCTCGCCGTGTTCGACATCAACGCCGCGGACGGCATACAGAAGGAATATCCCGAGATCGAGGATTGGTACATAGGCGGTCATTCGCTCGGCGGTTCGATGGCGGCATCCTATCTTGCCGATCACGCCGAGGACTACGAGGGTCTTATTTTGCTCGGCGCATACTCCACGGTAGATTTGTCTGATACTGACCTTGCCGCGCTTTCGGTCTTTGGCAGCGAGGATAAGGTGATGAACCGCGAGAAATACGACGGGAACAAGTCCAATCTGCCGACCGATTTTACCGAGGTCGTCCTTAACGGCGGTTGTCACGCTTACTTCGGAATGTACGGTGCGCAGGACGGCGACGGCACGCCTGCGATCACAAACGCGGAGCAGATTCGTTTGACGGTTGAACAGATCGCTAAGATGATGGAATAAGAAACGAACAGCTCACTGATATATAAGAATTTGTTGGAGGAAGGAAAATGGAAGAATTTATAACTGTTTCGGGCTTGGGATTACTGATTTCTATTCTCGGTATAATCAATATGACAGGCAACATATCCTCTCTCCATTGGTATCATAGACAACGAGTAACAGAGGAAAGCAGAAAGCCGTTTGGAAAGCTCGTTGGCTTGGGAACGCTGATCATTGGTCTTGCAATGATAGTGTTTGGCATTCTATTCCTGATATTCGAGCAAACGCAACTCACAGCATTTGTTATCCTTGGTGTGATAGAATTAATTGTGAGTATCATTGTAGGGATGAGTATTAGCTTCTACGCAATGAAAAAGTATAACGGCGGTATTTTCTAATAACCAAATTCAATTGACGGGATGATGTATTTGATGAGTGGATCCGCTTTACGTGGGGCGTTGACGGATCAATCGGGTGCAGGTGACAGACAACGGCTATGCGACGGCGGCGAGAAGCCGCGACGAAAAGCAAAACAAATACGAAAACAGGATAGGCACAAAAGCCTATCCTGTTTTTTGTTGCAAATTCGATTTTATAACATTTCAGAAACAAATCGCGAACAAATCACAAACATTTTACAAAAATATCAAAAACATACGGTTGTTATAATACAGTCACAAAATTAAAAACAGATACAGAGAGGTAATTGATAATGAACAGAAACGATCAGCAGTTTATGGCGCAGAAGATCCGCACGCAGTATATGGAAAAGACGCCCTCCGAGCTTGACACGCTCCGTGAGCTTGATGCGAGGGTAAAGCGTCCCGCAAACGTATTTGCATACGTATTCGGAAGCATTTCCGCCGTTATTATGGGCGCAGGCATGAGCCTTGTTATGACCGATATCGGTGCTACGCTCGGTATCGCAAACGCAATGGTTCCCGGTATTATCATCGGTGTTGTCGGAATGGTTATGGCTCTTGTCAATTATCCGATATATAAAGGCATTCTCGGTAGCCGCAAGAGAAAATACAGCGAAGAGATTCTTAAGCTCAGCGATAAAATAATGAATAAATAAATTAACATAGAAGGAGAAAAACAAATGGGAATCAAGGCATTTTTCAAAAAGGCATTCGGTGATATGAAGGAAAGCACCAAGGCACAGCACGAGGCTGATAAGGCAGAGTTTGCGGCAGCAAAGGCTGAGGCAAAAGCGAATTTTGAAGAAAATAGGGCTCACAACACCTTCAAGAAAGCGAAGGCAGACGCGAAGAAGTCTTGGGACGATGCGCATATGAGTCCCTCCGAGAGAACCGCAAGGATGCGTGAAGAAAACGCCGCAAGAGCTACGGAGGCACAGGCAAGAACCGAGGCGGCAAACGCTCGCTACGAAGCGGCAAAGAAATAACAAAAATAAACAACGTAAGCGAGGCGTAAAAACACGGCTCGCTTGTGTTGCTTTCTATAATGCATAAGGCAAAGGAGTAGTAAATGAACGCTATTGAAATCAGAAATCTTTCAAAGAGCTTTCGCGGAATGTATGCGGTTGATCACCTCAATATGACAGTTCCGCAGGGAGCGATCTACGGCTTCATCGGTGAGAACGGAAGCGGAAAATCCACTACTGAGAAGCTCATTTGCGGTCATCTCGTCCCCGACGGCGGTGACATTAAACTGTTCGGCAGAGATTATACCGATCCCGGTGTAAGAGTCCGAGTCGGCGCATTGATTGAGAACGCAGGCTGTTTTCCCGGTTCGTCCGTATATCAGAACCTTATGATGCAATGTATCAATCTTGGCATTGAGAACGCAGACGAGGAAATCCGCCGCGTGCTTGAGATCGTGCGTATGGATGACAATGCAAACCTCAAATTTAAGAGCTGTTCTCTCGGTATGAAGCAGCGTATCGGCATTGCCATGGCTCTGCTCGGCGATCCCGCGCTTCTCATTCTCGATGAACCTATCAACGGTCTTGACACCGACGGTATGCGTATTATGCGAGAAATTCTCGTGGATATTACGAAGAAATACGGATGCACCGTGCTTATTTCCTCCCACATCCTCGGCGAGCTTGAAAAGATCGCCACGCACTACGGCATCATTCGTCAGGGCAAGATGATTATGGAGCTAACCGCTTCGGAGATGGATTCGAGAGCGCAGGTGTTTACCTCGTTGAAATGTATGGATATGCAAGGCGCAAAGGCAGCACTTTGTAAGCAGTACACCGACGTGCGCGAGGAAGAAGGATATATCCGTATTTACGACGTGGACGATACCGCTTCTATTGTGGATTACTTAATGAAAAATGATCACGTTGTAAGTGAGATCAGAAAAAACAAGATCGGACTTGAAGAATATTACATCGAGCTTATGTCGAAAAAGGAGGCAGAATAAATGAATAAAACACATGAAATTAAATTTGAATCGCCTACCTTTGCTCGCAGAATTAAGGGTATGCTCGGAGTAGATTTTTACCGTCTGTTCCACACTCCTCTCTTTTACATCTTCCTTGTCATTGCCGCGATCATCCCTGCGATGGTATCGGCTATGACCATGATGCCCGATCAGAATGGAAATCAGATCACACTTTATTCTAACGTGTGGCAGATCATTGCCGCCTCGAAATCGCTTAACGTGATTGAAGGAATTGCTGACTACGCCAATATGAATATGGTTTTCATCTTCGGCGGTATTATGGTTTCGATCTTTATCGGTCACGATTATAAATCGGGCTATGTCAAGCAGCTCTTTACCACCCACGCAAAAAAGCAGGATTATATGATCTCCAAGAGTCTTGTTTGCGCCTTTGCCATGGCTTGTATGTGCATTACCTACTTTATCGGTGGCACGGTCGCAGGTCTGCTTGTGGGCTATGAGACAGACGTCAACATAGGCTCACTTATTATCGCAATCCTTGGAAAGATCATTATGTCGCTCGGCTGGGCAAGCCTTTACACCTTCCTCAATGTGATCTTCAGAAGATATTTCGGAATTTCCGTGGCTTCGTCCTTCTTTTTTGGCACAGGAATCCTTATCATCGGTGCGGCGGCAATCGTTGAAGGATTGGGGCTTCCTACAAGCTTCCTCAACATTTTCCTTTACGGAGCATCAGTCAACGCCAACCTTTCAAGCGGGATCGGCTCTTTGCTTGTCTGCATTGTTGTGTCGGTTGCTTGGGCGGTTATTTACAACGTAGCAGGTACAAAGCTGCTCAACAATTGCGACGTTTATTAAGGAGGTCGAAAGTATGAACGCAGTTGAAATAAAGGATTTATCTAAAAATTTCGGCCCCAAGCAGGCAGTGTGCGGACTTAATATGACCGTTCCAATGGGCGCGATCTACGGATTTATCGGAGAAAACGGCTCGGGAAAGTCCACCACCGAAAAAATGATCTGCGGACTGATCCCCGTAAGTGGCGGCTCGATCAAACTGTACGGCAAGGACTATACCGACGAGAGCGTAAGAGCAAAAATGGGCGTTCTCATCGAAGCTCCCGGATGTTTTCCCGGACTTACCGTATTTGATAATATGATGCTTCAGGCTTCTAATCTTAACATTCCGAATGCCGAGCAGGAGGTCATCAAGGTTCTCAAAATGGTTCGTATGGAGGGTGCGGCAGGCAATAAATACAAGAACTGCTCCCTCGGTATGAAGCAGAGAGTAGGCATTGCCATGGCTTTGCTCGGCGATCCCACGCTTTTGGTTCTCGACGAGCCCCTCAACGGTCTGGATGCCGACGGTATGCGTATTATGCGTGAGGTGTTCCTTGACATTATCAAGGACGGTAAGCGCAGTATCATCGTGTCCTCCCACCTTCTCGGAGAGCTTCAGAAGGTAGCAACGCACTACGGCATTATCCGTCACGGAAAAATGATCGTGGAAATGACGGCGGACGAGCTTGACGCAAGCTGCCGCACCTACGTTGCTCTGCAATCCGCTGAAATGAACAGAACCAAGATGCT
>JAFWXY010000151.1 GCA_017522905.1 Clostridia bacterium | reverse complement strand
AGAGATAGATAAAATCGTAAAAGAACAGAGGTTCGCCAACGGCGAACCTCTGTTTGTCTTTGACGGTGAAATGCGATGATTGCTTCCGTGCTTTTCCTTTCGTCCTACACTCTTATAGCTTATTTGTGAGAAAGTTGTAAAAGTCTTCCGCATAGATGGATTTTGGGTGCCTCTCATGCAGTTCCACAATCAGATCCCGTTCACAGACAGGCTCGGCAATGGTGACGAGCTTCAAATTTTTGTTTTGAAGCTTTCCCCACGAATACTCAGGCCAAAATGCTATTCCCGCGCCCATACTGATGATATTCTGCACAGCGGTAGGTGAATCAGATTCAAATATGACCTTGGGATAAAAACCCGCTATGGAACAATATCTGCTACATATTGCACCGAACAAGCGAGTATTGGACAGCATAATAAAGCTTTCATCCTTTACTGTGCTTAAATCGATAGATGAAACCTCGGCATACTTTGAGTATTTCGGGACTGCAAGGTAAATATTCTCTTTTTTCACACAACGGTGTAAATATTTCTTTTCCGGATCGTTCTTTAAGCCATTCGTTGTAATCAGAATGTCGCAGTTATATTTTGTTTCGTTTTGTTCGAAATCAAAGATTGCCTCCGGGTTCTCCTTCTTGTATTCCATTATCGCATTGATGACAAAGGAGGAGGCAGCCAGTATGTTGAGCCTTACCTTTTTTGTAACCGATTGCTTTAGTTCTTCCATTTCAATCGTAAGATGGTCAAATTCAGGTATCAAAACATCTAATCTCTGCTTTAAATAAACGCCAAACTCCGTTAATGCTATTTTTCTTCCTTCTCGTTGAAATAAAGGCACGCCAAGCTCACTTTCAAGTGAATGAATTGCTTGAGTAAGAGACGGTTGCGATATATGTAACACTTCAGAAGACCGTGTGATATGTTCAAATTGGGCTGTTGTGTGGAAATATTTTAGTTTTTGTATATCCATAACTCCTCCATTTCATAGGCATACCCTATTATTTCAATAATAATTATATATTTTACTTTTGCATTTGTCAAGAGTATAATGAAAGTATCTTATCAGGAGGAACAAAAAATGCAGATCTTCGAAATTATTATGCTCATATGCTTTGGTATGTCTTGGCCCATCTCCGTATACAAAAGCATCCGCTCAAAATCAACAAAAGGCAAAAGTGTAGTCTTTATCATTGCTATCATAATCGGATATATCTCAGGAATTATCGGTAAGATTGTGAATCATCAATTGACTTACATTGTGGCTCTTTACTTGGTCAATTTGATTGTCGTAAGCATAGATCTTGGACTATACTTTATCAATGCAAAACGAGAAAAAGATTATAAATCAGCAGAGGTAGAAAAATGAATGAATATGTACGGATGAAAGCAAGTGCAATGAAAAAGATCAACGATCTCACACTGTCGGGAGAGATCGTAATTTTTGGCTCTACGTATATGTCTGAATTTCCCATATACGAGCTAACCAATAAATGCAAGTTGGAGAACGCGGTCTATAATCGAAGCATTAAAGGCTTGACCGTAAAAGAAGCAATAGAGATTCTTGATGACTGTGTTGTGGATATTCATCCGAGCAAGGTATTTATTGCACTCGGTGAAGAAGACGAGTCTGATCCGAATGCTGCTTCCGAGTATTCACGCCTTATTTCGACAATACGCCAAAAGCTACCGGAAGCCATGATTTACATGATTGGTTTAACAAACGGAGGCTCATTTGCTGAGAAATTCAATAAAAATATGCTAAGTCTCTGTGATAACAAAAATGTCAAGTACATAGATCTCATTAAAAAAAGCTCATCAGAAAATGCTCTTTTTAAAGCGCAATTTAAACAATTAAGTTGTTTCTTTCGTACACCCCCAATTACGATGAGTGACGTCTTCAGCTTGGCAAGCTTATAATCAAAAGGGCCGAGTTAAATTAAAATTTTTGGCTTTATCTCTTATAATGCGCTAAAGCTACAAATAAAGCTCAGGCAGCTATCTTGTGTGATAGTCGCCCGAGCTTTTTTATATTACAGAAAAACCAAATCTCGCAACTGTGTATAATTTCAGAAAAGCGGTGGTTTATTCAACTGCAAATATGGACAGGTTCTTTTCACTATCGCAAACTGCAAGAAATACTTCTTTTACACTCTTATATCCTTGCTTCTTCAGTTGTCGTTCATCAGATTCACTCTGTCAAACCCTTATTTATCGCTCAGCAAAATACTTTGCTATCGCTTCCATCCGACCCTCTTGCTTTACAGAGAATGGGCAGCGGCTCTCACAATGACCGCACTTGAGGCAGGCATCGGCATTGACCGACAGCTTTGTGTAGTGGTTGGCGGCGATATCGTCACCTGCCAAGGCAAGGTCATAATACTTGTTGACAAGCCCGATATCAATTCCTGCAGGGCAAGGCTGGCAATGGTTGCAGTACACACAAGTTCCCGTGACGGTATCCGCCGTAAAGCTGCCAATGATCGAATAGTCCTTTTCCTCGTCGGTGGCGGTAAGGAATTTCAAAAGCGTATCCAGATGCTCCATCGTCTGCACACCGGGAACGGCAGTCAGAACGCCGGGGCGGTCGATGGCATATTGCAAGCATTGATTATGTGTCAGAGCAACGCCAAAGGGCGATTGATCGGCGGACAAAAGCTGACCCGCGAAAAAGGGCTTCATCACCGAAATGCCTACGCCCTCACGCTCGCAACGCTTGAAAAGCTCGAATCGTTCACTCACCGAGCCGATGCCGTATTCATCCCCCTTTTCAAAATCGTAGGCAGGATTAAGGGAGAACATCATCATATCCGCAAGACCCGTGTCAAGGATGCGGTTTGCCACGCTCGGTGTATGCGAGGAGAAGCCGATATGGTGCACGACGCCCTGCGCTTTCAGATCCTTCAAATAGTCAAGCACGCCGATCTCGCAAAGCGTATCGAAGTCCTCGTCATCGTCAACACAGTGAAGAAATCCGAAGTCCACGTAGTCTGTGCCAAGCTGTCGGAGCTCCCATAGGAAGGTCTTTTGGATGGTGTCAAAATCACGGCACCATCCGTATTCACCGTTTTCATCATAAACGGCGCCGAAATGAACCTGCAAGAACACTTTTTCCCGGCAATCCTTGATTGCTCTACCGATGGGCGCATAGGACGCGCCTGCCGTGCAAAGGTCAAAAAAGTTGATGCCGTTATCGATCGCCTTACGTATGATCGCTTCGATCTCATCTACGGGCGTCTTTCCGATACCGCCCATTCCGAGACCAAGCACGCTGAACGTTTCGTTTTTATTTCCACGAGGAAGTTTTCTGTATTCCATATTACACCTCTATATTCAGATTGTTGATCAGCTTAGGTTTTTACGGCACGTAATCTCTTATAATCCCCATATCCGAAAAGTCGTTGAGAATCTCCTGCGTTTTTCTGACGAATTCGATCTTGTTCAGATTTTTGAGATACGGATTCTTCACTTGATCTTTTTTCCGTCCGAGAACGCCTGTCCGACCTTCTCGCCAAACCTCCAATATGCGTGGGTAACACCGTCGTAGATGATGGGATCGAGCTTTTTTACATCGACCTTTCCGTTCTCGTCAAGAATGCTCTCGTCGGCGGACACGTTGACGATCTCACCGATGCAGATGCCGTCCTCATTGAACTTAATGAGCTTGCACTCCACCGTCATAGGAAGCTCCTCGATGATGGGGGCATTGACATACTCGCTCTTTCCCGCGTGGAAGCCTGCCTTTGCAAACTTATCGGACACGTCATTTGCCGAAACGATGCCGACGTAGTCACAAGGCACGACGGTCTTGGACGTAGCAAAGCTGACGGTGAAAGCTCCCGTTTTCTTGATGTTCTCGGTGGTCTTGTAGTCGTCCGCAAGGCAGACCATAACCTGATCGGTGTCGTAAATACCGCCCCAAGCCGCATTCATTGCGTTTGGCACTCCGTTCTCGTCATACGTGCCGATGATCAGCACGGGCATCGGGTACAGCCAGGTTTTTGCTCCAAAATTTTTACGCATAATCGTTCTTTCCTTTCCGTTTTCAAAGTACACAGTGTTTGCCGCAGAGAGAGATATGCATCAGTCCCTTCCGACAAACGGTACACTTTTTATTCAGTATATCATATCTCAACAAAAATTACAAGAGGCGAGACTTTGAATATACAGACAAGGCGACGGATCACTCCGCCGCCTTAAAATTGTAAATAGGCTTGATTCTGCAAACGATCTCGGCGGTAGGTTCGATGTTCTCGACGATCTCGTCCATACTCTTATACGCCATAGGGGACTCGTCAAGGGTATCGGGAACGACACAGGTGGAATAGATACCTGCCATCTCCTTCTCGTACTCTGCCATCGTAAGGCGCTCGAAGGCGGCAGAACGGGACATAAGCCTGCCTGCGCCGTGAGGTGCGGAGCAGTTCCAATCCTCGTTGCCCTTGCCTATACAGATAAGCGAGCCGTCGCGCATATTGATGGGAATGAGAAGCTTCTCGCCCGCTTTAGCGGACACTGCACCCTTGCGGAGGATCATCTCGTTTACGTCTATGTAGTTATGAATGGTCCGGAAGGTCTCGACGGCTGTCCAGCCGCAACGCTCAAGAATGATCTCAGCCATCTTCGCACGATTTCTCTCGGCAAACCTCTGGCAGATATCCACATCGTGGAGATAGTCCTCCATATAGGAATCGTACAGATAGCAAAGGTCTCGAGGGAGCGTAGGCTGCTTTGCATTATACTCCTTCTCAAGCGCCTTTATTGTGGTTTGTATCTCTGCTCTTCTGCCCTGCTCCTTGTAGGTGCGGATGATCTCCTCACGCCGTCTGAAATAGTCCTCCTTGCCGACATTAAGGTCAACGGCAATCTGCTGATAAAACTCGGCTACCTGCGTTCCGAGATTACGAGAACCCGAGTGGATCACAAGGTACTTGCCGCCGTTCTCGTCTGCATCGATCTCGATAAAGTGATTACCGCCGCCCAGTGTTCCGAGAGAGCGCTCAAGACGGGGAGCGTGCTTAAGGTTTCTGTAGCAACGAAGCTGTGTGAGGTCAAATCTCTCGATTCTGCCGTCCCACACCTCTCTGCCGCAAGGAATGAAGTGTGCCGCCGCATCGACCTTCTCAAAGTCAATGTCTATATTGCCAAGGTACACGGTGTACATTCCGCAACCGATATCCACGCCGACCATCGAGGGGACGATCTTGTCGGTGATGGTCATAGTCGTACCGATGGTACAACCCTTGCCCGCGTGAACATCGGGCATTATTCTGATCTTTGAGGACGCAAACGCCTCGGTATCGCATACCGCCTTGATCTGCTCACGCGCTCCCTCCTCAAGGGTGGAGGCAAAGCACTTGGCGGTGTTAAAAGCTCCTATAATCTCTATCATGTCTTTCTCCGTTCATATTGTACGGTCGGGCTGAATTGTGGTAAACAACGCGCCCGACCGTATAAAGGATTTAGGCATTGTTACCGTTTAAGATTGCTGTAAGTTGACCCAGAATATTGCCGTTACCGTTCAAGGAAATGTTGCCTACGTTCTCGCAAATGCGCTCAACGTATTCAAGCTCCTTGAGCTTGTAAAGGGTCTGGTTTTCATCCATCAGCTTTGCCGTGTTCAAGAGAGAACGGGTGGATGCAACTTCCTCACGGCGGGTGATTACGTTTGCTTGTGCTCGCTTTTCGGCAACAAGGACGGTGTTCATGATCTCACGAATTTCACCGGGAAGAATAATATCCTTAACACCTGCATCCGTAATTTCTACGAACAGATCCTTTTCCTTGGCTTTCAGTTTAGCGAACACAAACTCGGACATCTGATCCTTGTTTTCAAGGATCTCATCCAGCTTGTATTTGCCTACGTATTCGCGCAGGGCAAGCTGTGCGAATACGTGCAATTGCTCTTCAAAATCATCGATCTCGGTCAGAATCTTGACGTAGTCGGTCACGCGGTAGTTGCAGACAAAATTGATGCGGAGAGAAACCTTATCTGCGGTAAGGATCTCCTGACCCGTGATATCCATTTGTGTCAAACGGGTATCAACAAAGCCTACATCTACTTTAATGGGAGTTTTCCAGAAGTAGTAGGTGCCTGCATCCAAAATGCGCTCGAGCTTCTGATTGAAATAGAGTCTTGCCTTTTGATATTCGGCAACTTCGACCTTGGTGTAGTAGATCTGAGGAATCTT
>JAFWXY010000150.1 GCA_017522905.1 Clostridia bacterium | reverse complement strand
GGCATCGTATCCAAAGCCGATATTCTGGAAGGTCACATGACCCTTGACGTCATTCAACACCTTTGTTTTTTTACTTTCGTCGGAAAGCTCCTCTTCCTCGAGGAACTCACTGACTCTCTCGCTTGCCGCAGCTGCCGACTGAATACCCGAAACACCCTGACCGATCTGTCCGAGAGGAGAGGTAAACAGACGGATATAGATCATAAACGCAACGACGACGGAAAAATTGATCTGTCCGTCAAAGGCACGAGCCGCGCCAACGATGCAGACTGCAACGTAGCCGAAATTACCGACAAATCCCATCAAGGGCTGCATCAGTCCCGCAAGGAACTCCGCGCGGAGCGTATGACGGCGAAGCTTCTCATTGCTTTCTCTGAATGCGGCAAGTCCCTTTTCCTCCGAGTTATAGGCACGGACGATGTTCTGTCCCGCATAATATTCCTCTACGTGTCCGTTCACCTCGGCAAGACTCTTCTGTCTTGCATTGAAATACTTTTGAGAACGGCTCATAATGATGCCCATTCCCATAAAGCCGATCAGCGAGGCTACGATAGCCGTCAGCGCCATTCTCCACTCAGTCACGAACATCATAATGAGACATCCTATGAGAGTTGCCACCGCCGACACCAGTGTACCGATGCTCATATGGAGCGATTGCGATATGGTATCCACGTCGTTGGTAACGCGGGAGAGCGTATCGCCAAAGCT
This sequence comes from Clostridia bacterium, assembly GCA_017522905.1. Taxonomy (GTDB): domain Bacteria; phylum Bacillota; class Clostridia; order Oscillospirales; family CAG-272; genus SVTX01. The sequence goes on along the minus strand of JAFWXY010000150.1, from coordinate 3,770 downwards.
ATGCGTATCAAAGTATTTCAGCGGCACGCGATTGATCTTTTTGCTGATATCGGTACGCATTCTGTTTCCCACTCGGCAGGAAACGGTATTCATAATAAAGGATTGACAATAGTTTAAGATCATACTGCCAACGTAGATGGCAATCAATATCCACGCTATGCGCCAGATCTCGTTCATATCGATATTGACACCGGTAAAGCTGATACCTGCCGTAATGACAGCGGTCAGCTCGGAAATGTAATCGGGACCGATCACAGCAAGCACCGCACTGATGGCAGCGCACAAAACGGCAATGATGATCACCGTCCAATATTTTCTGCAATAGCCTGCAAGTGAGCCGAGCGCCTTTTTCATATCCTTTGCGCCGCCCATCTGCATTCCGGGTCCGACGGGACCGCCCGGTCCGCGTCTTTCTTCACGTTCGCTCATTTCAGTTCCTCCTCACTCAGTTGGCTGTGCGCAATTTCTCTGTATGCCTCACAGCTCTTAAGAAGCTCCTTATGCGTACCCTGACCTACCACCTTGCCGTTTTCAAGCACGAGAATAAGATCGGCATCCATGATCGTACCGATTCGCTGGGCAACGATCAGGCAGGTCGCATCCCCCATTTCTTCCTTCAGTGCACGTCTGAGCTCTCTGTCGGTCTTATAGTCAAGTGCGGAGAAGGTATCGTCAAAGATGTAGATCTCGGCGTCTCTTGCAACTGCACGGGCGATGGAAAGTCTTTGCTTCTGTCCACCCGAGAAATTGGTTCCGTTTTGCGCGACTCTGCCTCCGATACCGCCCTTTTCGGTCTCCACAAAGCTCGAGCCCTGCGCGATCTCGATGGCTTTTTCCACAGTCGCATCATCGGCGTTATTATCACCGAAATTAATGTTGGAGCGAATGTCTCCGCTGAACAGCACCGCCTTCTGCGATACGTAGCCGATCTTCCTTGCAAGCTCGCGCTTTTCATATTCACGCACGTTGTGACCATCCACAAGCACCTCGCCGCCCGTTACGTCATAGAAACGGGAGACAAGATTGACGACAGATGATTATCCGCATCCCGTCGCGCCGATAAAGGCAACCGTATCCCCCTTGTTTGCACGGAAGGAAATATCCGAAAGCACATCCTCATGACCGTCGGGATAACGGAAATATACGTTCTTGAACTCCACGGTTCCTTTTTCCTCTGTTTTTCCAACTCCGTGACCGTCCTCGATCAGCTCCTTCGTTTCGAGCACCTCGTTGATTCTGTTTGCCGAAACGAGAGCACGGGGGGCGATCATAAACATCATCGCAAGCATCATAAAGGAAGCGATGATCTGCATACCGTAGGACATAAATACGACCATATCTCCAAAAAGTCCGGGAACCTCGGGTAGCGCGGCATTGTTGATGACGACAGCTCCGATCAGATATATGGCAAGGGAGATGCCGTTCATAACGAGGGACATCAAGGGGTTCATAAATGCCATAATGCGTCCGGTATAGAGCTGTGTATTTGTAAATTCATTGTTTACGCTATCAAACTTCTTCTCCTGAAAGCCCTCCGCGTTGTAAGCACGAACGACCCTAATACCCGTCAGATTTTCTCTTGTTACCTGATTGAGATTATCGGTGAGCTTTTGCATCTTCTTGAATTTACTTATAACAAGGAGCATAATGATACCGATACCGAGAAGAAGCGTGACCACTGCGACAGCCACGGCAACCGACCACTGCCATTCCTTGCCCGCGATCTTGGTAATCGCCCACACTGCCGTGATGGGTGCCTTGATCATCATCTGAAGTCCCATTGTAAGAAGCATCTGCACCTGCTGAACGTCGTTGGTGGAACGGGTGATCAGCGAAGCGGTGCTGAATTTATTGATCTCGGACATAGAAAAATGCTGAACCTTGGTATAAAGGCTCTCACGCAGTCTCGCCGAGAAGTTTGCCGCGATATTGACGACAAAAAGGCTGGTTATGATCGAGCACACCATACTTCCGAGAGCGCAAAACAGCATATAACCGCCGTTTGACCAGATATCGGACATCTCGTAGGGCACGCCCGTTTCGGCATTGATACCACCCTGCGCGATCTGCGTGATGGTATTCATATAGTCAGGCATCTTAAGGTCGAGCCATACCTGCGCTACAATGAACACCACAGCCGAGAGCGCGAACAGCCACTCTCTCTTTTTCAGGTGCTTTAGTAATTTTAGCATAAATTTTCCCTTTCTCTTGACAAATTGTGAAAACCGTGATATAATTTACTCGTTGTGAGAGACAAAATGTATCACTATTGAAACATTATACTACAACAAGAGCAAAAATACAATAGACTCAATGTAAATGAGACAAAGAAGGGGAAAAATGTATCATGGCGGCCTTTGACAACCACACCGTTAAGGGTGAAATAGCGAAAGCATTTATGGAGCTGATGACAAAAAAGACGTATCTTGACATCACGGTTACGGATATCGTAAGCACGGCGGGTGTGGCAAGAGCGTCTTTTTATAGGAACTTTGGTTCTATCGGGGATGTGATTGACCTTATTGTAGATGAAATGTCGGAGGAGCTGATCGATGATATTCTGCCTGTTCTCAGCTGTACCGATGAGAGACGGTGGCGTGAATTTCTTTTCGAATATTTTTACCGTTTCACACGCAGAAAACACGAGATGTCGGAAATAGGCTTCCGAAACATGTCGGTTCTGTTCTCTCGAATGGATCAGAAAATGAAGCTGCTCGAAGAGAAAAATGCTCCTGCAAATATAAGAGAAAAGTATCTGCCCGGAGGCAAGATCGCACTTATAAACGGAATCACAAAAAAATGGGTGGACTCGGGAATGAAGGAAACACCCGAAGAAATGATAGACTTCCTTATGTCATTCATTATGTTTTGATGCGAGACGACAGAGATTGTTCGGATTTTATTCATGCAAATTTAAAGGGCTGACGATTGATTTCGTCAGCCCTCGCTCTTATCATCCCGACAAATTGATACTTATTTATTGACTTGTTTGTAATTATATGATATAATACTCACAGAATAATTTGTCACCGGAGGCTGTGTACCGTAGTACCGTAATGCCGGATTAGGTGTCCAAGTGAGCTTGGGTTATTGTTTAGCAATAGCCGAGGCTCTATTTTTATTTTGGAGGTTTTTTATGAAAAACACAAAGGTTACCCTTGTTCCGCTTACGGCAGACGACCGTGAGCAATTTATCCTTGACAATCAATGGGCGTTCAAGTATGGCGCGATGATGGAGTTCGGTGAGCGTGACGACCATATGGATTTTGACGGTGAGATCATCTCTCGCAAAACCATCGAGCGTTGTATCGACTCGCCCGATAGCGAGACCTACCGCATTGTTTTGGACGGGCGAAAGGTTGGCGGTGTGATCCTGAAAATTAACAAAGAAACTAACCATAACGAGCTGGAAATCCTGTTCGTTTCTCCCGAGGAGCACACCAAAGGCATTGGCTACGGCGCGTGGCAGGAGGTCGAGGCTCTGCATCCCGAAACGAAGGTTTGGGAAACCTGCACGCCCTATTTTGAGAAGCGCAATATCCATTTTTACGTAAACAAATGCGGTTTTCAAATCGATCAGTTTTGGTGTGAATATTTTCAGCCCGAACACGATATGCTTGAGGATGAGAAGCACGATCCCGACGAGGGACCTGATGAAATGTTCCGTTTTATCAAGGTGATGAAGCAGTAATCTCTTTTCTTTGCTTCCTCCGACGCAATTTTTGAGGGGCGACCGTTCGTGGTCGCCCCTCTGTGCGTTATGCCGTTTT
>JAFWXY010000010.1 GCA_017522905.1 Clostridia bacterium | reverse complement strand
CTTGACGAGCCGATCGCGGCAGTTGACCCCGCGACACGCGATTACGTTATATCCACCATTATAAATAATTACAATCCCGAGGCGTCTGTCATTATCTCCACACACATAATCTCGGATATCGAGCCCGTGCTTGACGAGGCGATATTCATCCACCGCGGAAAAATAGTCCTCCACAAGACGGTTGACGAGATACGCGAGGACAAGGAGATGAGCGTTGACGCGCTCTTCAGGGAGGTGTTCAAATGGTAAAGAAGCTTTTTAAACATGAATTTATATACTATTTCCGCACCTTTGGTATCTTCTTACCTATAGTTTTGGCAACGGCGATTGCGGCAAAGATCTTCACGTTATTTGATCAGGAAAACGTCTTCAACGAGATCGTGACAAACATATCTATCTTGGCGCTTGTTATGGCAAGCTTTGGACTCCTGGCACTTTCCGCAATCATCAGCGTTATCAGATTCTATAAGAATATGTACTCCGCGGAGGGATACCTGACCTTTACGCTGCCTGCAAGCAACTCACAGCATATATTCGTCAAGCTCTGCACGGCTATGATCTGGCAGATCTCCTGCTTTATTACAGTAGTGCTTGCCTGGAGCATTATGCTTATAGGAGGAGATAGTGATTCGGTAAGCGGTGAAATAGTCGGTGCTGAATTATGGAATGAGTTTGTAAATACGATCGGTGCAGGCAACCTTGTAGCTTATGCCATCGAGCTTGTGATCGCGATCTTTGCGGCGATGGTATACTCAATGCTTCTGGCCTATACCTGCATAACGATAGGTCAGACTGCAAAAAAGCATAGGATCGGCAAGGCGGTAGGCGTGTATTTCATATACTATTATGCAACGCAGGCTATCCTCTCGGTGCTCAGCACCGTGGGAACAGTTTTGGCGACGGACTCCATGATCAACAGCAGTATCTCCGAAATGACTATCGACGATACGGTAGTCCTTATACATATCGTGCTTTGCGGCGCAATTGTTATATGCGCGGCGGTTTCGCTTGTATTCTGGCTGGTTACAAGGTACGTAATGACCAAAAAGCTTAATCTTGAATAAGAATACCGAAAAAAAGACAGAGCAGAACGGCTTGCCGTTCTGCTCTGTTGCTTTCAGTTGAATGTTATGGCAATAGTTGCGCTCTCGGCGGTAACGCTGACAAAGGTGATGTCAAAGCTCAGCGTATTGCCGTCATTACTTGTGTATCCGGGCTGAGCCGAGCTTAATTTGTCGCCCGTCCGCCAGAGGTCGTTCGCGGAGGCGTACTTTACGCCGTCGTAGGTGTCGCTTTCAAAGTTTTGGTCTCCGTCCGCCTCAACAAGCTTTAAGAGAGGAGTGCCTGTCATGGAGTTGTTGTTATCGGTAAAGGAATCATAGTCGTCGCTAAAGGGATTATCAATGCTTGATGAAGCGTGATAGATACGCGCGCCGTACTCTGCGCCGTACTCGTATTCCGTAGACGCGTCGAAGTACAAAAGACTGTACGGAGCGTTTGCATGGAGGGCATTAAGTCCCGTGGCGGTGTAGAGGTCTATCAGGAGATATTCGCTGAAATAGGTTCCGTCGTAGTCAAGCAGGATCATAATGAACTGTCCCGACTCTGGAGAGGAGCTTATCGTAACTGTCTGGGTCGAGGTAACTACAGTAGGTGTTACCCAACCGAGCATGAGCTTTGAGTAAACGTTGTGGTCGCCCACGGTCTGGTCCATGAGGTCGGCACCGCCAAGACCCTCGTCGCTGCCATTGCCCTCGTTGTAGTCGTAGTAGTCGTCAAGGCCAAGCAAGTGACCTGTCTCGTGAATATAGGTAACTGCGTTTATCTTAAGTCCGTCCAATTGGTAGTCGCTGTCGCCTCCCTCGGTCTCCTCGTACATAAAGTCAACGCTTGCAAAGAGGTAGTAGTGCGCGCGGACTCCGTCGTAGTACTCGCTCTCAAAGGTCCAGGTTACAAACGCCCAGTAGTTTGAACTGTTGCTCTCATAATCCATGGGAACGCTGTAGATGAGGTAGACCGCATCTATATAGCCGTCGCTATTGGTATCGTAGTTTGAGAGATCAACGCTGTCGTCTATCTCGTCAAGCGCATAGTTAAGAATGTCCTGTGCCCCACACTCGTCGGTCTCGTAGTACGAGGATTTATTCGGCATAGTAATGGGGTTGGCAATATCAAAGGAGAGATTAAGCTTGCCAAAGGACGAGGCGGTGTAGTAGGAGCTTACGCTCTGCCAGCCTGTTTGTGTGCTTGTACCGTTGAAGGCAATTTCAAGATCGGCAAGCTCGCCGGAATTAAACTTATCGTCAGAGAACTGAACGGGAATAACCAGTGCACGGTAAGTTCCCTCTGCGGGAAGACCTACGGAGAGCTGGTGTTTGGAGCTGTCGGGATCGTTTTTAATGTAATCCTGTATTGCGTTGTGGAGGGGGCTGTTTGCCGATGAGCCCACACCGTTTGCGGCGCTTGAAATGCCGGAGGTGTAAGAGCTCTCGTTACCCGAGCTTCCATCGGAGGAGCCACCGGAGCCGCCGGAAGCCTTGCCGCCCCAGAGCTCCACGGTGTTGATCATACATCTCTGCGCGCCCGAAACGGTTGCAAGAGTAACTGTCTTAGAGGAAGAGGTGTCAACCACTATGGCGGTGTACTTGCCGCTGTCGGACGAGGTTGTGACAGTGTATTGAGTGTTGTTGATCTTGATTTTCGTATCGTTTGCCTTATACTGTGCAACGTAGATGACAACGCTGTTAACACTCGCGGGGACGGTGAAGGTTATCGAGCCTGTTACCTTACTTGTGCCAAGCTTCAGGCAGGAGTTGCCCTTGGCGTCAAACGCGCCGACGTAAAGCTTGGAGGGATCTGTAATCGCCAATGTGTAGCCGTTATTTGTATAGGATTTGGAGGAAGTTTGCTCAGAGCCGTCATTGTGATTTGCAGGGCCGTTTGCTCCGAAATCAAACACCGCCAAAGGACTTGTCGCCTCGGTCTCTGTCTCGGTAGGCTCCTCGGTAGGCTCCTCGGTGGGTTCTTTCGTGGGCTCCTCGGTGGGCTCTTCCGTAGGTTCTTCCGTGGGCTCTTCCGTAGGTTCTTCCGTGGGCTCCTCGGTAGGCTCCTCGGTGGGCTCTTCCGTAGGTCCTTCGGTGGGTTCTTCCGTGGGCTCTTCCGTAGGTTCTTCGGTGGGTTTTTCCGTAGGCTCCTCGGTGGGTTCTTCCGTGGGCTCCTCGGTGGGCTCTTCCGTAGGCTCCTCGGTGGGCTCTTCGGTGGGTTCTTCCGTGGGCTCTTCCGTAGGCTCCTCGGTAGGTTCTTCCGTGGGCACCTCAGTGGGTTCCTCGGTAGGCTGTTCGGTGGGAGCTTCGGTTGCCGCCACGCTCTCGTCCTCGGCTTCCTTGACAATAATTATGACCGAATGCGCCGCATCTCCGTACTTGCAGGTAACGGTGAACCTTCCCGGGGCAGAGAAGTCGGCGTATTGCGCCTCGATCATGTCCTCTGTTACGGGTATCGTCTTTCCCGTTTCCTTGTCGGTTATAGTAAAGAGTGACCTGAAATCAAGGCTTCCGCCCAGATCTACGGTGTAGGACTGCTCCATGCTTGTTATCTCGTATGCTCCGTCTGGAGCGGTAGTAGTGTCGCAGGCGACAAAGACGGAAAGCGTCATTATCACCGCCAATAAAAGGGCAAGCGATTTTTTCATAATATATGTACCTCAAAAAATTACTTGGTCTGATTTCATTATAGAGCCTTGCGCGATTTTTGTCAATGGTTATTCAAAAAAATCAAAAAAGCATCACCTTGGGCGACCTGCTTTACCGTAGGTAGCCCAAAGTGGTGCTTTTTTCTGTTTATTCAATTTATCTGTACAACAGTCTCCTTGAAAGCTCTATCATGCCTTCGTCGCCCGAGGAATTGAGTATCTCAATTTCGCCCTGACCGTCGCGGTCGCCTACAAGATCAGCTTCTCTGAGTCGGCGCAGAGTCTCCCTTGCCGTTCCCGCGCCGCCGTCGTATATCTTCACGGTGGGTGAAACGTGCTGAGCTATCGCATCCTTTACGTGCGGATAGTGAGTGCAGCCAAGTACAAGCGCGTCGATTTTGACGTCCCTGTAGGGGGATAGGAGCTCCTCAAGGTACTCGTGAAGCTCTCCTGTGTCAAGCTCCCCGCGCTCAATAAATTCAACAAGGCGCGGACAGGGGAGAGGAATGATGTCCTCGACGTCGGAAAAACGCGCGCAAAGTCGCTTGAATTTCTCCTCCTTAAGGGTCAGAGGAGTTGCCATACAGAGCACGGTGGGGTGGTCGAGGTCAACGGACGGTGGCTTCACGGCGGGCTCTATTCCAACGATTACAAGCTCGCTTTCCTCCTCGCGCAGAACGCGGACCGCCGCGCTTGTCGCGGTGTTGCAGGCAACTACAAGTGCCTTTATTCCGCGCTGCTTAAGGAATTCAAGATTCTCGCGCGTTATCTTCAGCACCTCCTCGCGGCTTTTGGTGCCGTAGGGGGCGTTTTTTGAATCACCGAAATAAATAAAGCTCTCGGTTGGCATAAGGGCGCAAAGCTCGCGCAGAACGCTGATGCCGCCGACGCCCGAGTCAATGACCGCGATGGGCAAATTTTTTTTGATTTTCATTTTACTCCTCCCGCGACCGAATTTTTCTGCCTACATAGAAGATTATAGCATGCCAAAATAAAAAAAGCAAGGAGTTTATTTTATTTTGCGCCTTTTTTCTCAAATAACACCCTGTCGCCCGAGAGACGCGCGGTAACGTAATCTCCGCGTGCAAAATCTCCGCGCAGCATCGCGTCGGAAAAGGGAGTTTCTATAAGCGAGGTCAGGGCGCGCCGAAGCTGACGGGCGCCGTATTCCTCATTTTTGCCCGACAGGACGATAGCGCGCGCAATATCATCCTCAAACTCTATAAAGAAGCCGTTGTTTTCTATGCGGTCGGCAAGCTCGGAGAGTAAAAGTCGGGCTATTTTTTCAAGGTCGGAGTCGGATAGAGGCGAGAAGACTATCACCTCGTCGATACGGTTCAGAAATTCGGGGTGGAAAAGCGAGCGGAGCGCGCTCATCACCCTTTGGCGACCCTCCTCCTGTTTTTCTCCCGTGCCCGAGGAAAAGCCGACTCTGCCGACCTCACCCTCCCGTTTTGCGCCGAGGTTTGTGGTGAGAATTATGATGCAGTTTCGGAATATCACGCGCCTGCCCTGAGAATCGGTGAGAGTGCCGTCGTCAAGTATCTGCAAAAGGATATTGAAGACGTCGGGGTGCGCCTTTTCTATCTCGTCGAAAAGGAGCAGGGAATAGGGCCTCCTGCGTACCTTTTCGGTGAGAATCCCACCCTCGCCGTAGCCAACGTAGCCGGGGGGCGAGTCGATAAGACGGGAGACGCTGTGCTTTTCCATATATTCCGACATATCAAGGCGTATCATCGCGTCCTCGTCGCCAAATAGCGCGTCGGAAAGTGCGCGGCAAAGCTCGGTTTTGCCCACACCCGTCTGCCCTGCGAATATAAACGAGCCGATAGGCCGCTTGGGGTCGGAGAGTCCCGCCCGACTGCGACGGATAGATGCCGAGAGCGTGCGTATGGCATTCTCCTGACCTATAACGCGTAAAGACAGCTTTTTTTCGAGAGCATTGAGCCGCTCGCCCTCTTTTTCGACAAGCTTGCCTGCGGGAATACCCGTCCATTGTGTCAGAACGTCTGCCACGTCCTCTTTACTAAGAGAGAGGTCGTGGGTGCTCCGCCGCCTCTCCCACTCATCCTTGATTGCGCGGTAGCGCGTGGAAAGCTCGTTTTCTCTGTCGCGCAGAGATGCGGCAAGCTCAAAATTCTGCTCGGTTATCGCCTCTGCCTTTTCACCCTCAAGCCGTCCTATCTCCTCTTCAAGACGTCGATGCTCGGGGGGAGAGGTGAACATTTTCAGGCGGAGCCTTGCCGCCGCCTCGTCTATGAGGTCGATAGCCTTGTCGGGCAGAAATCGGTCGGGAATATAGCGCACTGAGAGGTCGACCGCCGCATATATCGCCTCGCTTGAGATGTGAAGCTTGTGGTGAGACTCGTATTTTGCGCGCAGCCCCTCAAGTATCTTGACCGTCTCCTCGCGTGAGGGCTCGCCCACGCTTACGCTTTGGAAGCGCCGCTCAAGCGCGGCATCGCGTTCAATGTGCTTGCGGTATTCGCTTATAGTTGTCGCACCTATCACCTGTAGCTCACCTCGTGCCAAGGCGGGCTTGATTATATTCGCGGCATCAACCGCGCCCTCGGCGCTTCCCGCACCGATTATGGTGTGTATCTCGTCAATAAAGATTATTACGTCGGGGTCAAGCTCAACCTCGCGCAGTATTTTTTTAAGCCTGTCCTCAAACTCGCCGCGGTATTTCGCTCCCGCGATCATGCTTGCAAGGTCAAGCGAGATTATCCTCTTGTTTTTTAAGGTGTCGGGCACGCTTCCGTCTGCGATCCTCTCGGCAAGTCCCTCGACAACGGCTGTCTTGCCAACGCCGGGCTCACCTATAAGGCAGGGATTGTTCTTTGTGCGGCGCGAGAGTATCTGAATTAGTCGCTCAGTCTCGTTTTCTCTGCCGATAATGGGGTCAAGGCGGTGCCGCCTTGCGTATTCGGTCAGGTCTCTGCCAAACTGCAAAAGCGGATTTTTCTCATTCTTTGCCTTGTCGCCATCCTTTGCCTGCGGCTTTGCAGAGCCCTTGAGGGGGCTTGAATCAAGATAGCTCTCAAGGTCGGAGATAAGCTCGGATTGTGAGACGCCGAGGCTCTCGAGTATCCTTACACCAACCGAGTCGCGGTCGGAGCAAAGGGAGAGGAGAAGATGCTCGGTGCCGATATAGCTGTGGGAGCTGCCGAGAGAGCGGAGAGCCGCCCCCTCGATTATCTTTTTGAGGCGTGGGGTCATATCGGAGGGGGAGAGGGGATCGGGAGTTCCTCTGCCCGTTATCTCAATGACCGTCGCCCGTACCTCCTCAAGCTTTGCGCCGCGTGCCGAAAGCATCTTTGCTGCCGCGGATTCGGGCGTTGCGAGAAGGCCGAGTAAAAGATGCTCGCTTCCGATATATGAGTGACCGAGATCGGATGCAAAGCTGAGCGCGGAGTTGAGTGCGCTCTCCGCCTTTTGGGTGAACTTATTTGACATTTTTTACCTCGTTTTTGTGTTCTATGTAGCCCCTTACAAGAGCCGCACGCGCCCTGTCGCAGTCGTATTGCGAGCTGCAGGTCTTCCCCGATGCAAGGATAACCGAGGCAGAAAGTCCCTCTGCCCGGAGGTAATTGAGGGTCGCCACACGCGGCAGGTCCTCGCTCCTTGATTCCGAGGTGCAAAGGGAAAGCCTTATATCGGAAAGCAGACGAAGCAGCTCGCCCTCACTCAAGGCAGAGGAGTAGAGCAGAGTACCAAGCGCGCGCCTTGCAGATTCAAATATATTCTTATCATTATTTTGGGCTATCATTCCAAGGCGAGCCTTTTCTTTTTCGATGATCTTAGAGACCGCACCTCCGAAATACCTTACCGCGCTCTCCTCGTCCGACAGGTGGTGGGGAACGTAGGAGAGAATATAAATATCGCCAAGGTTCTCGCCGCCGCACATCATCGGTCGAAGAGACATGTCGTGGGGAGCGAGAGATGATACGTCCTCGGAGCCAGAGAGGCGTAGAGAGGGGAGATAGAGAGCAGAGGATAGCTCCGCGCCCGAGCCGCAGTCGCTGATCCTGGGAGAGAGATATCCAACTCCCTCAAGATAGGCAAAGGGCATTTCGCGGTCGATAAGCTCCTCGGCGCCTGCCGCCATATTTCTCGCCTCGCCTATGCTCGCGCCGGAGACTATGGAGGATATTGATATAAAATTATCTCCGCCAAGCGAGATGAGAAGATTGCAGGGCTCGTTCTGATAGAGCGCGCGCGGCTTGTCCGAGTAGACGAAATCGCGCTCCACAAAGCCCTTTTCAAGAAGAGACAGAGCCTGCGCGGTCACACCCGCCGCCACCTTTTCGGCGCGAAAGCCGTTCTTTTGCAAAATTGAGTCAAGACGGGCGGTGTTTTCTGCTGCGCGATTTCGGTCGGCATCCGAATAAAAGCGCTGCTTAGCAACGTTTCTTATGTATCTTACCTTTGAATAAAGGACAAAATCCCACAAAGGTCCCTCCGTGTTATACCATGACATGATCAAATCTCCTTTCTTGCAGCTCTGCCCGAGCCCTCAAGCCTGCGGATCTTATCGCGCAGAGTTGCGGCAAGCTCGTAGTTTTCGGATTCAACAGCAGACCTTATCTTCACCTTAAGCTCCGAGATAGAGCGCGTGCGGTCTATCTCTGCCTTGTATGAGGAGGGCATTCTCGCGCCCTTCGCCCGCTCGGGTGAGAGGGAGGAGGGAAAGAGCCTGTCTGAGAAGACGACGTAGCATTCGGGACATCCGACGCGTCCCTTTTCTATTGCGGTGTCAAGGGGGGTCGCGCAGTAGGGGCAGACCGCCCTTGCGGAGTCGTCGCCCGCGCTTTGGTAGAGCGCAACGTGGGGATCTTCTTTAAGGGCGAGCAGGGTGGATTGCGGAATAAACGGTCTTGCCGCACCCCCCTCGCTTGCAGGGGAGTAGGGACTTATTTTCCCAAGCGACTCGGCACAGGCAGAGCATAGCGCGTGTCTCCCACCGCTCTCGTCGGCAAAAAAGACCGATGCGTGTTTATTTTTGCAGCTTTCACAGTTCATTTTTTGTGTTTTCCTTTCCTAAATTATGTTTTTTTATTCTATTTTACACCCCGAAGTAAGAAAAAAAGGTCGCAATGTGTAGGAGCAATAAAAAATGCTGTTTTTTAAAGTTTTAGTTTTTAAAATAATATTTAATGGTTTGTTCACCGATAGTTTACAAAGAAAATTTGCGACCAAATTGACAATGCGCCTCTTTTGAGGTATAATCAAAGTATAATGGGAGAGAATGAGGTTTTTTCCTATTTAGTAATAAAAAAACAAATTAATATACCAACTTGGAGGCAGTAAATGGACAGAAATTTATCGGCCGGAGGTCGTAAGATCTCCTCACTGTTTGATGCCGGGACCTTCGTCGAGATCGGCGCGTATATAAAGAGACGCGGCGAGGCGGAAGCATACGACGGAGTGATATGCGGCTACGGCTCTGTTTCGGGCAAGCTTGCATTTGCATTCGTGCAGGACAGTGACAGAACACACGGGGCATTTGACGAGGCGGGAGCGCGCAAGATCGAGATGCTCTATGATATGGCAATTAAGAACGGTGCGGCGGTTATCGGAGTTTTCGATAGCGCGGGCGCATACGTGGCAGAGGGAAGCGCTGCGCTTTCGGCATACGGCAGATTCATCTCCTGTGTTGCACGCGCGTCCGGGGTCGTTCCGCAGATCGCACTTTACGACGGTCTTTGCACAGGACTTGCTCTTACCGTATCTAATATGTTTGATCTTTCTGTCAACGTAGAGGGAAAGAGTGAGCTTTACCTTACTGCTGCTAATAAAGAAAATAAATGCTTCAACCCCGCAATTAACGTAAAGAGCGAGGAGGAGGCTTACGCCAAGGTCAGAGAGCTCGTCGAGATATTGCCCCAGAACAATATGGACGATGCAAGCGCTATGAGCGGCGATGACGCATCTCGCGAGGTATCGGTAGAGGGAGCTACGGGCAAGGCGCTTGTAGAGGCGCTTTGCGATAACGGAGCATTCACCGAGATATACGCAAAGGAGAGCGGAATAGTCACAGGCTTTGCTTTCTTTGGTGGCAAGCTCTGCGGCGTTGTTGCATCGGATAACACCTGCGACGCAGGCAAGGTAGGCGGAATAGGAGCAAAGAAGGCGGCAAACCTGATCTCCTTCTGCGACCGTTTCGGAATTTCCGTCCTCACACTCGTTGACAGTGAGGGACTCTCGGATTGCGCGTGCGGTAAGTGTACTGCAATGATAGCGTCTGCTTACGCTAACGCGACCTGCCCCAAGGTCACGGTCGTTGTGGGTAAGGCATACGGCGCGGCATTCACACTCCTCGGCTCAAAGTCACTTGGAGCTGACATTGCACTTGCACTTGAGGGCGCGGTTATCAGTGTAATGAGCCCCGAGAGCGCAGTTGCGTTCCTGCTTAATGACAAGATCACAGCAGAGAAGTCAAGAGCAGAGGTTGAGGCAGAATGGTCAAAGAAGTACGCAAGCGCGGTTTGTGCGGCAGAGAATGGCGACGTCGACGATATCGTTGACGGGGCAAGCCTCCGCGCGCGCATCTGCTCGGCACTTTATATGCTCGCAGTAAAGGCAGACGGCGCTCCCGAGCGCAAGTATGCAAGAACACCTCTTTAATTATACGGTGGGGTGATAAATATGAAGAATTTAAAGAAATCAGGCATATTCGTCATTCTTTTTCTTGTTTTCTGCATGGTATTTTCCACCGTTGCGTATGCAAGCGGTGACGTAGGCGAAGCCCCCGAGAGCGCGGCAAGCGGCAAGCTTGACCAGGATATGTCGGGCGCGGATATGAGCTTTGGTGAGAGACTTGAGTACGCCCTTCAGGGTACTGTAACAGGACTTTTGATGGTATTTGCCGTGCTCGGACTCCTTTACGGAATAGTTTCGCTTTCCAAGGTAGTATTCTACGACATACCCGAGAACAAAAAGAAAAAGAAGCAAAAGGCACACGCGCCCGTTGAGGTCAGCGTACCCGCTCCCACTTCCGCAGCGGCGGCAGAGGAGAGTGCAGTAGAGGACGACGGTGAGCTTATAGCGGTAATTACCGCTGCCGTTGCCGCTATGATAGAGAGCGGAGACTATAAGAATGAATTCGCGGGCGGCTTCAGAGTCGTTTCCTTCAAGAGAAGCGCAAAGAGCGCTTGGAACAGAAAATAAGAAAGGTTTGGTTTTATATAATGAGAAGATTTAACGTAACCGTAAACGGTGTTTCATACGACGTAGTGGTTGAAGAGGTTGGTGCAGAGGCAGCACAGGCTCCCGCGGCACCCGTACAGGCTCCCGTAGCTCCTAAGGCGGCACCCGCAGTAAAGGCATTCCCCTCAATACTCCAGG
>JAFWXY010000149.1 GCA_017522905.1 Clostridia bacterium | reverse complement strand
TGTCCGCGACGTATGCCATTTTGTCGGTCAATTTTGGCGGCAACGTTACCGAATATGAAAGAAACGGTGAAAGAGTAATTTTGCCTGAGGGATGCGCTCATTTTCTGGAGCATAAGCTCTTTGACAATCCAAACGGCACTAACGCGGACGACGTTTTTTCTTCCCTTGGCGCATACTGTAACGCGTATACCTCTAATGAAAAGACTGCTTACCTTTTTTCGACCACCGAGAACGAGGAGCGGTGTCTTGAAGAGCTGATTTATTTTGTTACCAACCCTTATTTTACCGATGACACGGTAAAAAAGGAGATTGGAATCATCTCTCAGGAGATAAGGGGATGTATCGACGATCCGTATGACCGCTGTTATATCGGAATGCTTGAAGGAATGTACAAAGAAAACCCCGTAAAAAAGGAGATCTGCGGCAGCGAGGAGTCCATTTCCCGCATCACGCCCGAGGTGCTTTATAGGTGCTGTGAGGATTTCTATACTCCCTCCAATATGCTTCTTTGTGTAAGCGGCAGAATGAGCATGGAGAGTGTGCTTGAGGTCGTGGACAAGGTGCTTGAAAAGCGTGCGGAGCCGCTTCCCGACGTTGTGGGATTTGTCGAGCCCCGAGAGGTCGCAAATCCTTGCGTGAAAAGGGAAATGCCCGTAGGCAAGCCTATATTCACAATAGGTGTCAAGGACACGAATATTCCCACCGATTCCCGCCAAAGATACAAGAGGGCGCAAAGCGCAAATATACTCCTGAATTCCATGTTTTCAGAGGCAGGGGAGTTCTACTCCGGGATGCTTGACGAGGGGCTTATTTCCCCCGGATTCGACGTGGGATATTCTGCAAGTGCGACTACGGGATACATCATGATGTCGGGCGAGAGCGATTGCCCCGAAAGGGTGCTTGCCGAGATAAAAAAACACATAGAAAAGACTCAGAAAACGGGCATTGATTCGCGTGATTTTGAGCGCGAGAAGAAGTGCATGTATTCCTCGTACATTTCGGAATTTGACGTTACCGAGGATATTGCGTTTTCACTTACCTCCTACACCTGGGAGGGACTTGACGTCTTTTCATATCCCGAAATCATATCAGAAATACGCTACGAGGACGTCATGGCTTTGTGCTATGAAATGTTCAAGGAAGAATACTTTACGCTGTCGGTAATTTATCCGCAGAGAGAGGAGAGCTGATGCTTACAAAAACCATAATATCCTTTCCGGGACTCGGAATCGATGAATTTACAGTTGACAACGTTGCCTTCCAGATAGGCGAGGATTTTCCTATCTATTGGTACGGTGTTATTATCACGCTCGGTATCGTTAGCGCGTTTTTGTACGCCTCTTACAGATGCTATTTTGAGAAGATAAAGGTTGACGATCTTATTGACGTAGGACTTTGGACGGTGGTTCTCGGTGTAATCGGCGCAAGACTTTATTATGTTTTGACTACTCTTGAAAGATATATTCCGGAGCCCTTTGACCTTGTGCAATTTTTCAAAAACGTGCTCAATCTCCGTAACGGCGGACTCGCGATCTACGGCGGAATAATCTGCGGAATCCTCGGAATAATCATTGCGACAAGGATAAAGAAAATGAACACCATAACTCTTATGGATATGGCGGCTCCCGGTGTCGTTATAGCTCAGGCCATCGGCAGATGGGGTAACTTCTTTAACGGCGAGGCGCACGGCGGAGTAGTGGCAGAGAATAGTCCGTTATATTTTCTCCGCATGGGACTTCTTCCTAACGAGGATAGCATTTTTACAACCTATTATTATCATCCCACCTTCCTCTACGAGTCCTTGTGGAACGTAATGGGATTTATACTTTTTAACATTTTTTACAAGAAAAAGAAATTCAACGGACAGATTGCCTGTATGTATCTTTCCTGGTACGGATTTGGAAGAATGTTTATCGAGGGACTCAGAACAGACAGTCTCTATGTAGGACCCTTCCGTATTTCTCAGGTTGTCGGAGCAGTATGCTTTGTCGTATTTGGCGCGCTTCTTATCTGGGGACTTATTTACTCTAAAAAATACGAGGATCCCGATGCAAAGCTCAATAAGCTTGATGCTATTCTGAAGCCCGATATGGATAAGAACCCGGTTTTCTTCAAGAAAAAAGCAGACGCACAGACAGAAATAAATGACGAAAAGGGAGAAAATGAAAATGGCGAAGATAATTGACGGAAAGGCTATATCAAAGCAGGTCAGGGAAGAGATTGCGGCTGACGTTGTTGAGTTCAAGGCAAAATACGGCTCAGCGCCGGGTCTTGCGGTAATTATCGTTGGAAACGATCCTGCGTCTCAGGTATACGTAAGAAACAAAAAGAGAGCCTGTGAGGAGGTAGGATTTTACTCCGAGAGCTATGAATTGCCTGTTGAAACAACACAAGCGGAGCTTATCGCACTTGTTGAAAGACTCAATAACGACGACAAGATCAACGGTATTTTGGTACAGCTTCCTCTCCCGAAGCACCTTGATGAAACCGAGATATTGCTAAAGATAAGACCCGATAAGGACGTTGACGCGTTCCACCCATATAACGTGGGCAAGATAATGATAGGCAACCATGACTTTTTGCCCTGTACACCTGCAGGCGTAATGGTTTTGCTTGAGCGTAGCGGAGTAGAGATATCGGGCAAAAAATGTGTCGTTATAGGTCGCTCCAATATCGTAGGTAAGCCTATGGCAATGCTGCTGCTCCATGCTAACGGAACGGTTACAATCTGCCATAGCAGAACCGAGAATCTCAAGGAAATATGCCGCGAGGCGGATGTTTTGGTGGCGTCCATCGGTAAGCCCGAATTCGTTACAGGTGATATGGTCAAGGATGGCGCGGTTGTCGTTGACGTTGGAATCAACCGCCTTGAGAGCGGTAAGCTCGTCGGAGACGTGGTATTTTCCGAGGTCGAGCCCAAGGCATCCTATATAACACCTGTTCCGGGTGGAGTAGGACCTATGACGATCACGATGTTGCTCAAAAACACACTCACCGCAGCGGAAATCGCGCGTGGAAAATAAAAAACTAAAAAAGGTCGGGTTGCCGACCTTTTTTGTCGTCGTGAAAAATACTGCGACATACTTGACATTCCTCTCAAAATAATGTATAATTATATAATCTATAAGTATATCTAAAAATGTCTAAGGAAAAGCTATGAGAGAATACAGAATTTTGCCCGAGGCGGAAATGCAAAGGCAAAACGGTTTCAGAGATAAAGTTAAAGAATTAAGTGAGAGCAGAAAAGAAACTCTCGGTCGCCCACTTATGGCATACGTACAGACCTTTGGCTGCCAGCAGAACGAGGCGGATAGTGAGAAGATCGCGGGAATGTGTCGCGCCATGGGCTACGAGATCTGCTATGAGCCTGCGCTTGCGGATCTTATAATGGTCAATACCTGCGCCGTACGCGAGCATGCCGAGAAGAAGGCGCTTTCAATAATCGGTCAGTACAAGCATTTGAAGAATGCAAAGCCCGATATGCTTATCGGCGTTTGCGGCTGTATGGTAACACAGGAGCACAGAAAAGAGAATATCAAGCACAGCTATCCTTACGTTGATTTCGTGCTCGGTACATCATCGCTCCACCGCTTGCCCGAGCTTATTTACACGAAGATCAAAAAGGGAAAGAGACTCTATTGTCCCGAGGAAAAGGAATACCTTGTTGCAGAGGGTCTCCCAATATACCGTGAATCAAGCTATCGCGCCTGGGTATCCATTATGTACGGGTGCAATAATTTCTGCACCTACTGTATCGTTCCCTACGTGCGCGGGCGCGAGCGTAGCCGCCGTCCCGAGGATATTATCGCCGAGGTCAAGGAGCTTGTAGATGCGGGATATAAGGATATTACACTCCTCGGTCAGAACGTAAACTCATACGGCAAGGATGTCAGGAGTGAGGACGGAGAGATGTATGACTTTGCTGATCTTCTTGCAGATATCGACAAGATAGAGGGTGACTACAAGATCCACTTTATGACCAGCCACCCCAAGGACGCGTCGCACAAGCTTATCGACGTTATGGCAGAGTCCAAGCATATCGCGCGCCAGTTCCATCTGCCTATGCAGTCGGGAAGTGACAGGGTGCTTAAGGCAATGAACCGACATTACGACACCGAAAAGTATCTTGGTACGGTCGAATATTTCAGAAAAAAAATACCGGATGTTACAATCTCATCCGACATTATAGTCGGCTTCCCCGGTGAGACCGAGGAGGACTTTGAGGCTACGCTTTACATGCTTGAAAAGGTCAGATTTGATATGACCTATTCCTTCATCTACTCGCCCAGAAAGGACACTCCCGCCGCGGCTATGGAGTGCCAGATACCCGACGATATCAAGGGCGAGCGATTTAACCGTCTCTTAGCACTGCAGAACGACATTGCGCTTGAAAAGAATAAGCCGATGGAGGGCGAGATATTGAGAGTGCTTTGTGACGGGCCGAGCAAAAACAACGACAACGTATATTCCGGCAGAACAGAGGGTAACAAAATAGTACTGTTCGACGGAAACGAGTCCGACATAGGAAGCTTTGTCGAGCTAAAAATTGTTCGCGCAGAGACATTTGCACTCTACGGCGAAAAAATTTAATTTAGAGAGGAAAAACAAAATGACTATATTTGAACTTGCGTCCGAGCTTGGTAAAACAATCAGCAAGGACGAGAGAATGATAAGAATGGAGAATGCCAAGAAGGCATACGACCAGAGCGAGAAGATCAGTAAGCTTATGATGGAGTACGGTATCCAGCAGCAGGCGCTTACCACAATGGGAGACAGTGAGCAGATCGATACCGACGCCCTTACAAGAATACAGGACAGAATAGATGAGATCTACGCAGAGATCACTACCGATCCTATTTTCAAGGAGCTTGACGAGGCGCAGGCGGCTGTAAACGAGCTTATGCAGAGCGTTAACAACACTATAATGTATCACGCTACAGGAAGCACACCCTGCAGTCATGACTACTCCACTTGCGGTGGATGTCATTAAACAAAAACCTTTAAAAAGCGAGGAAAAAGCTATGACTCCAATGATGGAGCAATACTTTGAGATAAAAAACAACTACAAGGACTATCTTCTTTTTTACCGTCTCGGCGATTTCTACGAGATGTTTTTTGACGATGCCATAATAGCCTCGCGTGCCCTGGAGCTTACCCTGACGGGTAGAGACTGCGGTGAAGCCGAGAGAGCGCCCATGTGCGGAGTTCCGTTCCACTCGGTTGACACCTATATCGGCAGACTTATCGAGCAGGGCTTTAAAATTGCTATTTGTGAGCAGGTTGAAAACCCCGCAGAGGCAAAGGGAATCGTCAAGCGTGAGGTAATAAGAGTTATCACCCCCGGTACGCTTATCGAGACCGAGCTCCTTTCCGACAAGCAGAATAACTACCTCTGCTCGGTATATTTCGGAGAGTTTGAATATGGAATCTGCTTCTGCGATATCTCCACCGCGGAGATATACGCTACCTCTGTGTCGGGCGACGGAATGGATGCAAAGCTTCAAAATGAGCTGGGCACATATTCTCCCGTGGAGGTTGTAACCAATCTCAATGCATTGAAGTTTGCGGATACCGCAAAGTTTATCGAAGGCAGACTTCACGCTATGCTCAACGATAGCCAGTATAAGAGATTTGAGTACGAGCCCTGTCTTGAAAGAATTAAGAATCAGTTTACTGATACCCTTCGCGAGGATGATACGTCCGAGAAGGCAATCGTCTGCGCGGTCGGAGCGATGCTCGACTATATCGCAGATACTCAGAAGAAGGATATATCCTACATAAACAAGCTCAATCTCTATTCAAACGGACAGTATCTTGAGCTTGACGTAAACACCAGAAGAAACCTAGAGCTTATCGAGTCTCTCCGCACAAAGGAGAAAAAGGGAACTCTGCTTTGGGTGATTGACAAGACCCGATCCTCCCTCGGCGCACGTCTTTTGCGCAGATGGATAGAGCATCCGCTTATAAACGCATCTAAGATTGCGCGCAGACAAAACGCGGTTGAGGAGCTTTACAACAGCTTTATTCTCCGCGAGCAGATAAGTGAGCTTTTAGACCAGGTGCTTGACCTTGAGCGACTTATGACCAAGATCGTTTACGGCACGGCTAACGCAAGAGATCTCCGCGCAGTTGCAAACAGCACGAGAATATTGCCCGAGCTTAAAAAGCTTATAAGCGAATGCACCTCCAATGAGATGCAGAGCATATATGAGGAGCTTGATACGCTGGAAGATATCTGTGCTTTGATAGACAGCTCTATCAAGGAGGATTCCCCCCTCACGGTCCGCGAGGGCGGAATGATAACCGACGGATTTGACGTGGAGGTTGACGAATACAGAAGAATAATCGAGCACGGTGACGAATGGAAGGAGCAGATCGCTCAAAACGAGAGAGACGCTACCGGAATAAAGACCCTCAAGGTCGGATACAACCGTGTCTTCGGATTCTATATAGAAGTTACCAAATCCCTTATAAACCTTGTTCCCGACAGATATATCAGAAAGCAGACACTTTCAAACTGCGAGAGATATATCACCGAGGAGCTTAAGGAAATGGAAGCCAAGGTGCTTGGTGCATCGGACAAGCTCTGCCAGCTTGAGTACAATATCTTCTGCGAGATACGTACCAAGGTTGCAGAGAACAGTGCGAGAATACAGAGATCGGCTCAGCTTATAGCGGAGATCGACGCGTACTACAGTCTTGCAACCGTTGCAGCTAAGAACAGATACGTACGTCCCGAGGTAACCTCTACCGATGAAATCAGTATCAAGGACGGACGTCACCCCGTGGTTGAGCAATTTGTAAAGGATAGCTATTTCGTTCCCAACGACACGATGCTCAACCTTAAAACAGACCGCCTGCTTTTGATAACGGGACCTAATATGGCGGGTAAGTCAACCTACATGAGACAGGTTGCGCTTATCACCCTTATGGCACAGATAGGCTCCTTTGTCCCTGCGGCAGAGGCTACGGTCGGAATAGTTGATAAGATATTTACACGTGTTGGCGCATCAGACGATCTTGCGTCGGGACAGTCGACCTTTATGCTGGAGATGAACGAGGTTGCATACATTCTTCGCAATGCAACTAAGAAGAGTCTTATCATATACGATGAAGTTGGTCGCGGAACTTCAACCTTTGACGGCATGAGCATTGCGCGTGCAATCGTGGAGTATACCGCAAGCAGAAAGATAGGCGCAAAGACCCTCTTTGCAACACACTATCATGAGCTGACAAGCATGGAGCAGGAGTTTGACGGAATCGTCAACTATAACATAGCCGCCAAGAAGCGTGGCGATAATATCACCTTCCTGCGTAAAATTGTCCGCGGATCAACCGACGACAGCTACGGAATAGAGGTTGCAAAGCTTGCAGGACTTCCCAACGAGGTCATCAAGAGAGCAAAAGAGGTGCTTGCATCGGTTGAGGAGAGTGCTAAGAATATAAGGCTCACCGACAGGGAGGAAAAGACGGTCCCAAAGGACGATAGTCTCATCAGCTTTGACGATCTTGTCAACGAGCAGATTGTTGAGGAAATAAAGAACACCGATATCAACACGCTATCCCCCTATGAGTGCATGTCGCTCATATTTGACTGGAAAAAGAGACTTCAGTAAAGGAGTAGGTATAAGTGTCAAGAATTAATCTACTTTCGTTCGAGGTTGCTAACCTTATCGCTGCCGGAGAGGTCGTTGACAGACCCGCATCGGCGATAAAGGAAATGATTGAAAACTCAATAGATGCGGGTGCGAGACATATCACGGTTGAGATACAGAACGGTGGCATCACCTTTATGCGAATATCGGACGACGGATGCGGCATGGAGCCTGAGGATCTTCCGCTTGCGGTCAAAAGGCATGCGACGAGTAAGATAAGCACCGCTGAGGATCTTGACGGTATTTGCACACTTGGATTCCGCGGAGAGGCTCTGGCTGCAATATCCGCCGTTGCCGATGTGAGAATTATCTCCAAAACCCACGATGCCGAGATCGGCGCCGAGCTTGAGGTGAGCTACGGTGAGACTCTTGGACTTATGGAGCGCGGATGCTCAAACGGAACAACTATAATCGTTGAAAATCTCTTTGCCAACGTTCCCGCACGAAGAAAGTTTTTAAAGAGAGACGTTACCGAGACCACGGCGGTCTGTGCTAACGTTGAGCGAATTGCACTTTCCCACCCTGAGATAGCGTTCAGACTTATATGCGATGGGCAGATTAAGCTTGAGACAGCGGGGGACGGTAAGCTTATGAGCGCAATATATGCCGTGTTCGGTAGAGATTTTGCAAACAGACTTATTGAGGTAAAGAGCGAATATGACGGTATCACCGTTTCGGGATATATCGGTCGCTCCGATAACGTAAAGAGCAACAGAAACTACGAAAATTTCTATATCAACAACAGATACATCAAGAGCAGAACCGCAAGCGCGGCGATCGAGCAGGCATACACGTCATATATGCCAAGTGAGAAATTTCCGGTTTGCGTGCTCTCACTTTCTCTTAACCCGACGAGGGTTGACGTAAACGTACATCCTGCAAAGCTCGAGGTTAAATTCTCCAACGAGAAGCCGATTTTCGAGGCGGTATATTATGCAGTAAGACAGGCGCTTGAGGAGAACACCACGCGCCCTGAGATCGTCGTTCAAAAGTCGAATGCTATCAGAATGTCAGATGCTTTTGCACCCGTTGAAAGACAGCAGTCGCTTAAGGCAAGACAAATAACGATAGATACTCCGCCTGCACCCGTAAAGCCGACAACGCCGGGTGAGGAAAAGCCATATGCCGTAGAGTCAAAGGCACAGACCGCAAATGAGGAAAAGGTTCCCCCCATTGTTATTGAACAACAGATCAAGGTGATTGAGCAAGCAGCGCAGTATGATGTACACGCATTGGCAAGCAATCCCGAATTTCAAAGACTTGAGAGAATACTTGAGGAGCGCAACGGCAAGAGGCATACTTCATTTGAAGAGCCGGACGATGTGCAAACTGCCAACGGGACAGTGACGTCGATCGCCCATACCGTGCATGAGCCTACACCCGTTTTAAAGGATACCGTAAAGGAAGAAAAGCCTCGGACACCTCATTACAGAATAGTTGGCGAGGCATTCAATTCCTACGTAATAGTAGAGGTTGGGGAAAAGATGCTTATTATTGATAAGCACGCCGCGCACGAGCGTATAATATTTGAGGAGTTGAAGGCAAATATGTACTCCTCTGACGTACCCTCACAGCTTTTGATGATACCTGTTGACATAATGCTTATGAGTGACGAGGTTTCTGCGCTTGAGGAATACCACCGAGAGCTTGAAGCGGTAGGCTTTGAATTCTCTTGTCAGAGGAACTCGGTATCGATCTACTCCTTGCCTATGGGCATCGAGCCCGAGGCGGTTGGAGATATGTTCACCGTTATTGCCGACAGGATAAAGAACGGCACGGGAAGCGTTGACGTGACCAGAAACATAGTCTTCGAAAAGGCATTGTATCAGGCGTCCTGCAAGGCGGCAATCAAGGCGGGTAGAGAATACCCCGCAGAGCATCAGAAATGGGTAGTCGATAAGCTGATGCAGCTACCCGACATCACCTTCTGTCCTCACGGACGTCCTGTTGCAATGGAGATGTCCAAGAAAAATATCGATAGACAGTTTGAGCGAACGTAAGCTTGCAAATTGGATTTAAAAAAGTCGAAAGGTCAGCATTTCAACCCGAAAAACCTACCACTTGGCAATAATAGCTTTACAAAAGCATACAAAAATGCTATACTTTACCTGTCGTGAGCTTGCGAAAGCTTAAAAGAGAAAAAAATCAATATCACCCGCGGCGCTTTGGTCAGCGCAGGGCGGCAAAGGAGCAAAGTTATGTTTGAACTTTTAGCACAGGATGGCAGAGCGCGCAGAGGCGTTCTCCATACTGTACACGGCGATATTCAGACGCCGGTATTTATGAACGTCGGCACGTGTGCCGCAATCAAGGGAGGCGTTTCTACCGTTGAGCTCAATGAGATCGACTGCCAGGTAGAGCTTTCCAACACCTATCACCTTCATATCCGTCCGGGTGATAAGCTTATTTACGAAATGGGCGGGCTTCACAAGTTTATGAATTGGCAGAAGCCGATCCTGACCGACTCGGGGGGATTTCAGGTATTTTCACTTGCACAGCTTCGTAAAATTACCGAGGAGGGCGTACGATTCCAGTCCCACGTAGACGGAAAGAAGATATTTATGGGACCGGAGGAGAGCATGCAGATTCAGTCTAACCTCGCATCAACTATTGCGATGGCGTTTGACGAGTGCATCGAGAACCCCGCACCCTATAAGTACGTAAGAAACTCTATTGACAGAACTACACGTTGGCTTGAAAGATGCCGTGCGGAGATGGATAGACTTAACTCTCTGCCTGAGACAATCAATAAGAATCAGATGCTGTTCGGAATCAATCAGGGCGGCACATATGAGGATCTCAGAATTGAGCATATGCACAGGATCTCCGAGATCAACTGTGAGGGGTATGCGATAGGCGGTCTTGCCGTTGGTGAGGAGACAGACGAAATGTACCGTATAATCGATGCGGTAGAGCCCTTTATGCCTAAGGATAAGCCAAGATACCTTATGGGTGTCGGAACACCCTGCAATATTCTTGAGGCAGTGCATATGGGAGTTGATCTCTTCGACTGCGTAATGCCCTCGAGAAACGCCCGCCACGGTAATCTCTTTACCTGGGAAGGCAAGATGAACATCTGCAACGAAAAGTATGCAAAGGACCCTCGCCCGATCTCTATGTCCTGCGATTGTCCCGCATGCAGAAATTATAGCCGCTCCTATATCAGACACCTGATAAAGGCAAAGGAATCGCTTGGTATGAGGCTTGCCGTTGTTCACAACCTCTACTTCTACAACAACCTTACAAAGAAGATAAGAGAGGCGCTTGACGGCGGATATTTCGAAAGCTTCTATCAGAAATATCATATCGCTCTCGGAGAGAGAAATCCCGACTGATATTGCATATGATAAAATACGTATTATTTGATATGGACGGAACCCTGCTTGACACAGAGCCGCTTTACGAGCAATCCTGGGTAGAGGCGGGGGAGAAATACGGCGTAGACGTTGCGGATATGTACGCCTCGCTTGTATGCGGAAGACCCGTGGATAGCGCAAAGGATGCGCTGTGGGATCGCTTTGGCAAGGACTTTGATGCCGAGGGACTCGTGAAGCTCCGAATGGACAGATACAGAGAGCTTACAAAAACCGATCTGAAGCTTAAGGACGGTTGTGTTGAAATACTCAAGTTTTTAAAGGAATACTCAATTTCTTGCGCGCTTGCGACGTCAACGCTTACCGATCTTGCGATGCGAAATATTGATAGAACGGGAATAAAGGATTATTTTTCTGCGGTAGTAACGTCAGCGATGGTGGAGCGCGGAAAGCCCTTTCCCGATATATTCCTTGAGGCAGGCAAGAGAATAGGAGCCGTTTCTGACGAATGTATCGTCTGTGAGGATTCTTATAGCGGAATAGCCGCGGCGTATGCGGCGGGAATGATACCGATATTTATTCCGGACAGACAACCGCCCAATAGCGAGACCGAGAAAATGTCGTACAGGACGCTTGACAGTCTTTACGACGTAATAGAGTTAATCAAAAAAGAAAATAATATTAAATAAACTTTTCAGGAGGATATTATGGCAAACAACAAAGGTATTACAGGATTGGTTTTGGGAGTTACTGCAGGTGCTGTGGCTGCGGCTGCAAGCTGTGTTGCCGCTTTCAAGATTATCCAGGAGATTAAGAACGACAATCAGGAGACCACTATGGTTTCCCCCAACGAGAAGAACTTTGTAACAGTTACTTGCGGATCTTCTCGTTTTGCAAAAGGCCTTACTCGCATTAACGTAGTGGCTGAGAACGAGAACGATAATTGCGAGCTTTCCTTCCTTGCAGGTAATGATGCAAATCAGATCTCCTTTAGCTGGGCAGACGACGATCACTTCAGCTTCCATCTAGGAGAGGGCAAGGCAACAAAGTACTGCGACGTTTCATTTGAGGGCGATAATATTGCCATCAAGCATTACGTCAAGAAGGACTAATGATTTCTCAATGTAAAAATCAAAGGAGAAAAGACAATGATTTCAAGACTTTTACTTGAAGACGTTCTTGCGGTTGCAATGTCCACAGGCGCTGATTTCGCCGAGGTGTATGCAGAAAGAACGAGAAATAACGGAATCCGTTTTCTCAACGGAAAGATAGACACCGCAAGTGACGGTGTTACGTCGGGTGTAGGTATCCGTGCATTTATAGGTACAAGAACCGTTTACGCCACAACCACCGACATTTCGCGCTCAGGTCTTATCCGTTGCGCGAGAGCAGTTGCGGACGCGCTTGGAGAGAGCAACGCTCAGGTTTCTATCCACCTCACAGAGCGCATTTTTCCAAACATTCATCCTGTAAAGATCCTTCCCGGAAGCACGCCCATGAAGACAAGAACCGATATTCTCAAGGAGGCTTGCTTCGCTGCAAATGAGCGCGATGAGAAGATCAAGCAGGTAATGGGTAGTCTGGCATCTGTAGATCACTCTATACTTATCGCAAACAGCGAGGGACTCTATACAACAGACAGACACGTAAGAACCAGAATCGCAGTACAGGCGGTTGCATCCGACGGACACGAAAATCAGTCGGGATCTGCATCTCCCGGACGCGGAATGGGACTTGAGATGTTTGAGTTTGTAGACCCAAAGAAGGTTGGTATAACGGCGGCAGATCAGGCTCTTGTCAATCTCCGCGCAGATTACTGTCCCGCAGGACAGATGACCGTTGCGATTGAGAACGGCTTTGGCGGAGTTATATTTCACGAAGCTTGCGGACACTCGCTTGAGGCTACAAGCGTTGGTACGGGAACGTCTCAGATGGCAGGTAAGCTTGGTCAGAAGATCGCAAACGAGAAGGTTACTGCAATCGACGACGGAACCATCCCCGGTGCATGGGGATCGGTCAATATCGACGACGAGGGACACCCCACTCAGAAGAATATTCTTATCGAGAACGGTATTCTTAAGAGCTATATGATAGACAGACTTGGTTCAAGACGTATGGGCATGGCTATGACAGGTAACGGACGCCGTGAGAGCTTTATGTATGAGCCTACGTCAAGAATGACAAATACATATATCGCAAACGGACCTGATAAGAATGAGGATATTATCGCATCCATCGAGTACGGTCTCTATGCAAAGAGCATGGGCGGCGGTTCTGTAAATCCTCTTACAGGTGAATTCAACTTCGCAGTAAACGAGGGATATATTGTCCGCAACGGTATTATTTGTGAGCCTGTACGCGGTGCATCGCTTGTCGGAACAGGATCGCAGATACTTCAGGATATCGATATGGTAGGTCAGAACCTTGATACTGCGCAGGGAATGTGCGGTTCCTCAAGCGGAAGCGTTCCTACAGACGTAGGACAGCCTCTCATCAGAGTATCCCAGATTACGGTAGGAG
>JAFWXY010000148.1 GCA_017522905.1 Clostridia bacterium | reverse complement strand
CTGATACGCGACTCGGGATTTGATAAAGCAATCATTGATTACGTTCACAGAGGTGTTATCTACATTGGCGGTAGTGCCGGCGCTCATATCGCAACGGCAGATATTGCTCACGTAGCCAAGTACGACAAGGACACTTTTTGTTTGACTGATTTTTCTGGACTTGGATTATATAATGGCATTTTGATTTGCCATTACACAGAAGAGCGAAAAGCAGATTTCGATACCTTGAAATCTTTAGGTAAATATCGCGTTATTTCGTTAAGCGATGATCAGTCAATCGTGATAAAAGATGAGTGAGAAAAACAATGCCGAGGACGACCATATGGTTATCCTCGGCATTAATCTTAATTCGAATAATTATAGTAAAAAACAAATCCGAACCAATTTCGATTGACGAAATAGTTCGGATTTGTTACGTTTGGTGACCCATCCGGGAATCTGAACCCTCATTTGCGCTAATGTGCATTTTAAATCAAAGAGTTTTGGGCGCAAATCGAATTGCATCGCGAATGCGATGCAAGCGGGTTCAGATTCGTGATATAGTTTGCATAAAAAAAGACAGAAGCACGATGTGCTTCTGTCTTTTTTTATGGTGACCCATCCGGGAATCGAACCCGAGTTTCCAGCGTGAGAGGCTAGCGTCTTAACCGCTTGACCAATGGGCCGCGCCTTGCGACTCGACTATTATATCACAGTCGAATCGCATTGTCAAGACTTTTTTTGAAAAAATTAAAAAATTTTTTGGATTGTTACAAATTTGTGGCGAAACACAGAAAAAATCAAATTGTTATCTCGCCGAGATTGCTTATATCGCAAGGGGTTTCGAGGCATACCGTCATGGGGCAGCCATAAATGCTGAAAACTTCAAAAAATGCGTTGTTTCGTATTTCAAGGGGGGATTTTTTCTCGGCTATGATGAGATTTGACAGGGAAATACCATGCATTTTAGCATAAGCTTCTTTTTTTGTCCAGATTTTCAAGAAGCTTTCGGATGTGGTCTCGAATTCTTTATTCTCGCCTTCCGAGAAGAATCTTTTGGCGAGCTTTTTTGCCTTTTCCTCGGATATTTCCGTTGCTTCGATATCGATTCCTACGCGCGAGGAATCACAAATTGCCGCGGCGGCGTATCCGTTTGAATGGGAAAGAGAAAACTCAATTTCCGAATTAACAAGGCAAGGCTTTCCGTTAGTGCTTCTATTGAAAATTAATTCGGAGCGTTTAATTCCCGCTCGCCCAAGCAATTCCGACAAAACAAGCAGGGCACAGAGGCTTTCCTTGATGCTTTCCTGATTCTGTCTTGATTTTATCTCGTCGAAGTATTTACGGTTGGCTATGTCTGAAAAGGCGTTTTCCACGCGCACCCAAAGCTGATCGGAATTGGCGGTTGAAGTTATTTTTGTATACGCTACAAGGGTCATTGCGGTATGCCCATCTGTTCCATAAGGCGCTTATTAAATTCTTCTGCGGTGTTATATCCCATTTTCTTCTGGCGGTGGTTCATTGCCGCGATCTCAAGGATAACCGCGAGGTTTCGGCCGGGCATAACGGGGATAGTGATAGCGGGTACCTGATTTCCGAGAATATCGACCTTCTCGTCGTCAAGACCGAGTCTGTCATACATTTTGTCCTTTATCCAATGCTCGAGGTTGATAACAAGGTCGATCTTTTCGGTCTCCTTGACTGCGCCCATACCGAAGATGCGGCGAACGTCTACGATACCTATTCCGCGAAGCTCAACGTAGTGCTTGATTATGGCGGGAGCCGAGCCGACAAGTGTTTTGGCAGAAACGCGCTTGATCTCAACTGCGTCGTCGGCAATAAGACGGTGGCCGCGCTTGACCAGCTCGATTGCTGTCTCGCTCTTACCCACGCCGCTGTCTCCGAGGATAAGAAGACCCTCACCGTAGACCTCTACGAGAACTCCGTGACGGGTGATTCTGGGCGCCAGGTGTGTGTTAAGGGAGCTGATAAGTGCAGCGTTGAAGGGGCTGGTGCGTTCTCTCGTAATAAACACGGGAATCCCAAGCTCACGCGCCTTCTCAAGCAGCTCCGGGAAGACCTCCAGACCGCTTGTAAAGATTATAGCGGCAGGCAGATGCTCGACAAAATCGACGATCTTCGTTCTTCTGTCCTCGGCCTCAAGTCCCGAGAGGAAGACGTGCTCCGCGTTGCCGATGATGCTTATTCTGTCCTTGTCAAAAATATCGTAAAAGCCTGCCAGCGCAAGACCGGGACGCCAGACCTCGGGCGTGCGTATAAGTACTGATTCGTAGTTGTCCGGAACGGTTATGCGCTCCAGTGAAAATTCCTTTTCGATCTGGGAAAGCGGAATCGTGTATTCTGATCTCATTTTATACCTCCAAATAGGCTCTTCGAGTATATTTTACCACAAATCACCAAATTTGTACAGTATTATTTACAAAAAAATAATATAAATATATCGCGAGTTATTCACGACAAATTCACAAAATCGTGCTACAATAATATGATAAAATGGTCATATTGTGTACCTCGGTAATATTTTTTGAGGTGTAAATGCGCAAAGCAGAGGTGAAAATAAATTGAAGAGACAGGAAATCGCTAAAAAATCAGGGAAAAAGGACACGGGGAAATCAGCGTTTGTCTGGACTAAAAAAAGGAAAATAGCCGCGGGCATTATAGGTGCAGGCGCATTGTCGCTGATAATATTCGCCGTGATGATATTCGTGTTTGATCTTGGACCTCTCAAGGAGATTGAGAGAACCGAGGAGGAGGCGAGGGTCGTAGGTGAGTGCGCGGGCTACGATATCTATTTCGACGAGCTTCGCTATATCACCTTGCTTTACAGCGAGGAGCTTGACGCAAAATACGGAAAATACTCCACCTTATCGGGTGAAGAGAAGGCTGAATATGAAAATGAGCTTAACGACAAGGTCAAAGAGGAGATAAAGAGCAACTACGTTATTTTAGCGCTTTGCGACAAGTACGGAATCGACACCGATTCCAAGGAAGCGAGAAGCTACGTTAAGGAGTCTCTTGAGGATCTTGTTGACGAGATCGGAAGTAGAGAGAAGTATGCCGAGTGGCTTGAAAAGAACAATCTTACCGATGCTCTTGTAAGATTCATTTACAAGGTTGACTATCTCGAGAGCGCTCTTCTCGAGGAGCTTACCGTAAACGGTGAGGTCGTAGAATACACCGCCGCAAATCTCGATCAATTTGTAGCCTTCGTTATGGAGGAGGAGATCTACGCCAAGGTAATACACGTTTATTACCCCAGAGAGCATGATCTTTACACCCAGAGAGGTACTACTATGACCATGGAGGTCAATGCGGCCCTCAAATCGCTTGGCGAAGCGAAGAATGACAAGGAAAGATACAACGTTATGAAGAGCCTTATCGGTAACGCGCCCTTCGTTCAGGGCTATTCGGTCGAAGGCTTGGGATCATACATAACCTATGGACAGATGCACAAGGATTATGAGAAGGCTACCTTTGCTCTTGATGACTACGGTACAAGTGAGATCGTCGAGCTTGAGGAGGGCTGCTACATCATAATGCGCATGCCCAAGGTGAGAGATGAGGTTGCCAGAAAGGCATATGAGCTTGTCGAATACTACAGATATGCGGTATTAAAACAGCTCAAGGATGCCAAGAAGGCAGAGATCATTTTTAACGGTAACTCATATTTCGACAGTATAAACCTAACCGAGGTCAAATAATCAAGAAAAGGAGGGGCAAGGATGGCAGGGCACAGAATAAGAAAATATTCTCGCAGAACAAGGTCGCAGTACAAGAAAAGCGTAGCGCCTATCGTTTTGTCCGTCATTGCATTTTTGCTTCTTTCGGTTATTATTTCGGTGGTTATCGGTATAAGTCTCCAAAGACGCGTCGAGGAGACCGGCGAGAGCGACAAAAGATTTGATTTCCCAAAGGTTGAATACAACTCCGGTGACAAGGTGGTAAGCGGCGTTGAAGCCTACAACTTCCCCAAGGGCGCCGATGCTGCAAGCTACATTATGCAGGACATTCCTGATCTTTCGGTCTGCATCAGGCACAGGGACGGGGAGATGGACTATTATTTCGACGTCGCAGGTCAATATGGATTTGACGATATGGATAGCACGTATTCGTTTTCAACTCTTTGCAATGCCGCGCACGGTGCGGGTGGCAGGGTCTGCGCTTATCTTTATATCGGGGCGTTTGAAATTGAGGACGAGTATCAAAGAGAGATCCGCAAGGCGTACGAGATAGCTCTCATACGCGAGGCGGCAGAGTCGGGGGCGGACGACATATTGCTTCTGGGTCTTGACGTCAAAGGCGACAATATCGCAGAAATAGAAGCCTTTGTTGCAAAGGCTGCAATTGCCGCAGATAAAACACCTCTCGGTGTTGCGGTGAGCGTGGATACGGTGGCTCAAAATGACAAGGAGATATATTACGCCGCAAGGCTTCGGAGTGCATGTGATTATCTTGCACTTGATCTCACCCACCTTACTCTTACAGACGGAAGCAGCAAGGGAGAAGACGAGAACGGAAACAAGCTTCCGAGTCTGCTTGAGGAGACCTTAGCCGCTCATGAGTACTACATAAAGAGCTACCCGATGCGAGTTCTTTTGGCAAGTGATCAGTCAAAGCTTTATATTCCGACTCTTGCGCTCGGCGTTACCGATATGCAGATAGTCGGAGAATGACACGATTGAACAAAATAATAAAAAAATATTAAATTAAAAAGTAATTTTACATTTTTTCGCGTATATTACCTTTATCGGTGTATAATTTTAGAAATTTTGCGGCGATGCGTCGCAGGAAGGGAGGGCAGATGAGATTTTCTAAGGATCTTGTTGAGGAGATACGCTCACGAAACGATATCGTTGAGCTTATCGGAATGTACGTTAATCTGAAGCGAGCGGGCTCGAATTTCTCAGGTCTCTGCCCGTACCACAGCGAAAAATCTCCGTCATTTACGGTTTTCCCTGCAACTCAGTCCTTCTATTGCTTCGGATGCGGAGCCGGAGGAGACGCGATAACCTTTGCGATGAGGTCGGAAAACCTTGATTACCCGGGCGCTGTTGAATTTTTGGCAAAACGCGCGGGAATCACCATCCCTACCGATGAAAAAGAGGAGAGGGGAATCGGTCGTCAGAGAATATACGAGATGAATCTCGCGGCGGCTAAATATTTCAGAAACTGTCTTTTTGATGAGAAAATTGGTCGCGTAGGTATGGAATACCTTGCGGGCAAAAGGAAGTTGCCATTGGTCATTATCAAGAGATTCGGTCTTGGATTTGCGCCTGACGGCTTTGGCGGGCTGACCGATCATATGAAGAGGCTTGGATTTACCGAGGAGGAGCTTATAACGGGCTTCCTTTGCGGAAAGAGCCAAAAGACAGGCAAGGTATACGATTATTTCAGAAACAGAGTAATTTTCCCGATCATCAATACATCGGGTGATATAATAGGCTTTGGCGGAAGAGTCATGGATGACTCAAAGCCAAAATATCTTAACTCGTCTGATACGCCCGGATTTAAAAAGAGCAGAAATCTCTTTGCATTGAATTATGGAAAAAATCATTGCTCTGAGAGACTGATACTTTGCGAGGGGTACATGGACGTAATTGCTTGCCACGCCGCAGGATTTGAGAATGCGGTCGCAACGCTTGGTACTGCACTGACAAGTGAACAGGCAAGGCTTATGGCAAAGCACACAAAGCAGGTCATTATCGCGTACGATTCCGACGAGGCGGGACAAAATGCCACGAGAAAAGCGATAAGGATGCTTACCGAGGTAGGACTTGAGGTTCGCGTGCTTCATATGGAGGGCGCAAAGGACCCCGACGAATATATAAAGAAATACGGAGCGGATTCCTTCAGGGCATTGCTTGACGCGGGTAAGACCGGATTTGAGTTCAAGCTTGACGCTACGCTTGAGAAGCACGACATTTCGACGGCTGACGGCAAGATAAAGGCGTCACGTGAGCTTTGCGAGTATATCTCCGAGGTAAATTCCGGAGTTGAGCGCGAGGTGTATATTGCCATTACTGCAAAGAGGCTGGGGCTTAGTGAGGACGGAATTAAAAATGACGTTGCGAGCATCAGAAAAAAGAAGATGGTCGAATACCACGCTGGTGTTTCCAGGCAGGCGAGAAACGACGCCATGGGAATCGGCGACCGAATAAATTCGGACGGGATCAAAAACATCAAGGCGCGCACGGCGGAGGAGGCGATAATCGGACTTTTGCTTCTCTTTGACGAGTACCGTGCGGCGGTCATCTCGAAAAAGGTGGAGCTTGACGGTGAGGATTTCTTCTCGGAATTTCACAAAAAGGTGTTTGAGACGGTCTGCTCGCTTGAAGGAGACGGTGAGTATGATTTCTCACTTTTAGGTCAATTCTTTTCGCCTGACGAAATGGGACGGCTTGAAGGTCTGATACAGAAGAGGCGAGAGCTTACCGAGAACAGTCTTGAGGTGCTTCGCGGATGCGCAGAAGCACTGCGGCAGGAGAAGCAGCTGTCAGGACAGGAAACAATAGACGCAATACAGCTTTTGCTTGCAAGCAAGCGAGAGGCTAAGAAGTAAAAATAACAACAATCCCGAAAGACGGGAAACGGAGGATAAAATGAAGGACGATATTATGGATATGGAGAGCGTTTCTATCGATGCCCGCGACGCGAGCGATGTAAAGAAGGTAGAGGATCTTATCGAAAAGAGCAAAAAGAGCGGTCTCTCTGACGAGGATCTTGACCAGGCGCTTGAGGAAATGGATTATGACATCGATGAGCTTGACAAGCTTTGCGATGCGCTTGAGGACAGTGGAGTAGAGCTTCCCGGAAGCCTTTCTACCGCTGAGCTTGAGGAGATCCAGAAGGAGGTTTCGAAGTTTGAAAACTCTGCTAATATGGAAAAAATACTGGAGCAGGAGGGCGTTACTATTGACGACCCCGTTCGCCAGTACCTTAAGGAGATAGGACGCATTCCGCTTCTCGACGGTGATCGCGAGAAGGAGCTTGCCGAGAAAATGATGAACGGTGACGAGTACGCTAAGGGACTTCTCGTTGAGTCGAACCTCAGACTTGTCGTTTCTATCGCAAAGAAGTATCTCGGACGCGGAATGTATTTCCTCGACCTTATTCAGGAGGGAAATCTCGGACTTATGAAGGCGGTTGAAAAGTTCGACTATACAAAGGGATACAAGTTCTCGACATATGCAACGTGGTGGATCAGACAGGCTATTACAAGAGCTATTGCAGACCAGGCTAGAACCATCAGAATTCCCGTACACATGGTTGAGACGATCCACAAGGTAACAAAATACTCCCGTCAGATGCTCCAGGAGCTTGGACGTGAGCCTACCGCAGAGGAGATCGGTGAAAAGATCGGTCTTAGTGCGGACAGGGTTCGTGAGATACTCAAGATCTCCCAAGATCCCGTTTCCCTTGAGACGCCCATTGGCGAGGAGGAGGACAGCCATCTTGGTGACTTCATTCCCGACGACGACACTCCCGCCCCCGCAGATGCGGCGGCATCGACCATTCTTCGTGAGGTCATTGAGCGCGAGCTTCACACCCTCACACCCCGAGAGGAGCACGTAATCAAGCTTCGCTTCGGACTTTACG
Source organism: Clostridia bacterium (assembly GCA_017522905.1). Taxonomy (GTDB): domain Bacteria; phylum Bacillota; class Clostridia; order Oscillospirales; family CAG-272; genus SVTX01. The sequence goes on along the minus strand of JAFWXY010000148.1, from coordinate 4,411 downwards.
ACGGACGCAACCGCACCCTTGAGGAGGTCGGTAAGGAGTTCGATATTACACGTGAGCGTATCCGTCAGATCGAGGCAAAGGCGCTTCGCAAGCTCCGTCACCCCAGCCGCGCAAGACATCTTCGCGGATTCCTTGATTAATAAATTGTAAATATTGGCTTCTCAAGGGGTTATCCACTTGACAGAAATGCCTATTTGTTGTAAAATAAAAAATGGCAATTTTCTGCATCCCTACGGGATGCGAAAAAGATACACATGGAGGTTCTAATGATGAAAAGATTGCTTTGTCTTCTTTTGGCTTTGGTAATGCTTCTCTCTCTTTGTCTTGTCTCTTGTGACAGCAATGAGGATGATGCTGAGGCGGACGTAGATAAGAATACCGGTGCTAAGACCATAACGATGCGAATCATCACCGAAAAGAAGGTTTGTAATAATGATGACGAGCTTGCCGATTACCTCAAGAATGAGTGCGGTGGCGACAAGGAAAGTCAGAAATATAAAGATATGCTTGCGACTATGAAGGCGTATCAGGCGGTAGAGGATGAGATATCCAAGAAGACTAAGTCTGACTTTAAGACCAATCTTGACATTCTCTTCTATACCGAGGAGGAGTACGAGAAAATTCTCGAGGAGACAATGGCAGCCTATGCGCTTGAGCAGCAGAATGCCGAGAGAGCAGAAAGAGCTCTTGAAAAATACATAAAGGAATACCGCTCGTGGATGGAGCGGCAGGGTTATCCCGCAGCAGAATATCCCGATTCCGCTATTGCTAAGGTCTTCTATCAGAACTTCCCCGAGCATGAGCCCTACAAGGATTTTTCCAAGAAAAATACAAACACCGAGGACGTTTATCAGAAGAACGAGCTTGGAATCAACGAGCTTGTTTATCCTGAGGCAGGTGAAAACCAGATCGATATCATTTATATTTCCGGTTACGATATGTACATGGAGTATATTGAAAATGAATGGATCGCTCCTCTTAACAGCTTTGTAACCACAACGGGTCTCCAGCTTACATACAACATCTCCCCCACACTTCTTAACGGTGTTAAGGTCAACGGTGAGACATATGCGATCCCGAACAACGTTCAGATCGGTGAGTATACCTACATGCTCGTTGACAAGGAGCTTGCAGAGCAGTATAAGCACACATACTCATCCTTTGAAACTATTGCAGATTGCGGAGTTTTTGCAAACGACGTAGCACAGAACCACAAGGACAGACTTCCCATCGACTCCACCTTTGAGGAGTGCATGAAGTTCTTCGTTTGGTATTGGAACGTAATCCCCAACGTGGATCCCGATACCGGAGCCAGCAGCTACGTTATAGACGACAGCAATAAGTTCTCGGTTCTCGGTAAATTCTACGACGACCCCTCAAAGGTTGGCCGTGGAACCATCGAGCTTGGCTTTGATAGCCTCCTTGCAAACGCAGATTACCGCGAGACGCTCCTTACTCTCAGAGAGTATGAGTTGAACGGCTACTATAATCAGGGTGCAGGCGAGACAAGAACAGATCCCGCGATCTCCTTTGTAACCGACGGTACGTACGCTATGTACAGAGAAGCATTCTTTAAGGATGGCGTTCGCAAGAGCGAGAATGACTTTGATTACGGTGTATATACAGATGAGAACGGCAAGGAATATTATCTTTACATTGCAAAATATCCTCAGGCAGGCGACGAGGAGCTCTTTGGAAATATGTTTGCAGTTTCTGCAAGCACAAAGAACACTCAGGCTTGCATGGAGGTTATAACTCTTCTCAACACGGATTCCTCTGTGAGAAATCTTCTTCAGTACGGAATCAAGCAGGGCGAGCATGGCGAGGGTCAGACTCCTAACTATACTATCAACGAGGAGACAGGCGTCCTCAGAAGACTTAACGATCTTTACATGATGAAGATTGAGAGAACAGGCAACTGCTTTATCGCATATCCCGAGGAGGGACTTGCTCCCGACTACTGGGAGAATGCAAAGGCCCAGAACAACGACGCTGTTATCAATCCTCTTATGGGATTCGATTTCAACGAGAGACTTGCCGAGTACGGTGCGGTTCTTGATAACTACCAGCTTGAGCTCTGCGCACAGCTTAGCGAACAGACCTGGGAGCTTATCGCAGGTAAGAACGTAACATACGAGATGCTCAAGACAAGACTTTCTGCTGACGGTGAGCTTGCACTTGCTTTCAAGAGAGAAACCGTTGAGGTCTCCGCAGGTGTTAACTTAAGAATGGATAAGCTGACCAACAAGAAGTATGATACGAACACCGGTGCGGGCGGTGAGATGGACTATAACGGAGAATCGCCTTATACAATTTACTATAGGTGGCTTACTTCATTCGGTTATCTCCCCACACCCTAATACATAATTAAATGAACAAAGCCTCTGTCAAGTACAGGGGCTTTGGTTATAAAAGCGAGGTAGAAAAATGAAATATACTCACCTTATGTGGGATTTTAACGGCACTATCTTCGATGACGCAGAGGCGGGGATCAAAAGTGTAAATAAGATGCTTTGCGAGAGAGGTCTTGCGCCTATTCCGAGCAAGGAGAGATATCAGGAGATATTTGATTTCCCGATAGAGGATTATTACCGTTCCCTCGGATTTGATTTTGATAAAGAGCCCTACGAGGTATTGGCGCCTATCTGGGTCGATCTTTACAATATGAACGCCGAGAATGCGGGCACGTGCGAGGGCGTCAAGGATACTATGGAAAAGGTCAGGGAGCTTGGTATAGAGCAATCGGTGCTTTCTGCGTGCGAGCTTGGAATGCTTAACAGGTATCTGAAAAAGCTTGGCGTACGTGAGTATATCAATGAGGTTATGGGACTTGACAACATTCACGCGAGAAGCAAGCTTGCATTAGCGTACGAGTGGATCGAGAAAAATCCCGATGCGCGTGTTTTGATGCTTGGCGATACAACTCACGATTTTGAGACCGCAGAGGCACTTGGAGCCGACTGTGTGCTTTACGCGGGAGGGCATCAGTCAAGGGCAAAGCTTCAGAAGTGCGGTTGCCCCGTAATAGATAATATCTGTGAGATAGTTGATCATCTTAAATAATGCAAAAGGCTGTTGCGGTGCAACAGCCTTCTATTATTCGCTCTTTTCTTCAAATTCGGAGAGGTCGATTGAGGCAAGCTTCTTTGAATCGAATTTTCCCTTGGCTCTCTCGAAATACTGGATATTATTGCGGAGCATGAAGACGAACTGGTTATTCGGTGTTCTGCCCTCGGCCTCGGAAACGTAAATGAGCTTTCTCATAAGATCCTCGGATAATCTTACCTTTATTTCGTACTGGTTTTTCATAGCGGACTCCTGTTATTTGATATTTCCGGCGCGGGCTGCAGCCGAATTTTGCTGTTTTAAATATTTAATTGCTCTTTCATCTGCCTCAAAGTAAATGACAGAGCGGTCTTTTCCAATGTCAACAATCGCATAATATATCGTGGGTGCGGAGAGGGAGGAGACGCAGATGAAATTCTTTTTGAGTGACATGTTGCAGAGCTTTTCGTACGCGCCGTCGTCGTAAAGTCCGAACTCAATAAGAGAATTTACCGGGCAGGAGAGGATTCTGTGGCGAATGCTTTTGCCGTAAATCGTGGTGATATTCATCTCACCGCCACTGAGGGTGATCTCGTGTTCGGGGCAAACGAACCTCCAAGTGACAAATACGACCACGGTGCAGAATGCGGCGTTAAGAAGGAAGAAGGGAATATGCAATACTGCGGGAGAGAGGTTGAGGATAACTATTCTCAAGATGAGGAAAAGCAGTATATATCCGACGACGAGGGCAATCTTTTTTGCAAGCAGCGCCCCTTCGGTTTTTTGTTTTATTATATACTCAAGCACCTGTGATTCCATAAATTCCTCCCACTTAGAATATTGCCTAAATATATTATACTATTAAAGGCAAAATTTTTCAATAATGGATTAAAAAAATAAAGAAAAAAACTTGAAATTCTTTTTAAATTGTTGTATAATGTAATATATAACTATAACATGGAGGAGTATTGAGAAATGAAGGCTGTAATAACCGTAACGGGAAAGGACTCCGTCGGCATAATTGCAAAGGTGTCCACTGAATGTGCAAAATACGACGCTAATATCGTTGATATTTCTCAGAGCGTCCTCTCAGATTATTTTGCAATGATAATGCTTGCAGACATTGATGAATTGAAGGTGCCCTTTTCTGAATTCGTTGACATTTTGTCGGCGGTGGGACAGGAGCGCGGTCTGTCAATAAACGTCATGCACGAGGATATCTTCAACACGATGCACCACATTTGAGGGCCCCTGAAAATGGTAAATACAAAGGACATACTTGAAACGATAAATATGATTCACGAGGAAAACCTCGACATTCGTACTATTACGATGGGTATCTCGCTTTACGACTGTGTCAGCGAGG
>JAFWXY010000147.1 GCA_017522905.1 Clostridia bacterium | reverse complement strand
ACGTTCTCTGCACCGATCTTTATGTTGGAGCCCTTTGCAGTCTCAATTGCCGCGGGACTGTCGATCGCGGGTACGCAAAGCACAACGTCACAATTGTCCTTGCCCGCAACGAGGGGCTTCATCTCCTCAATAAGTGCAACTGCCTTTGCCGGTGTCATGTTCATCTTCCAGTTGCCTGCAATTACGTATTTTCTCATGATTATGTTTCCTTTTTTGTTTTTTTATTTATGAGGGGAACTTTTTGAAAAAAGTTCCCCTCAAACTCCCTTCAAAAACTTTCAATAGTTAAGGGTAAATTTTCATTTGTGGCTCATCTGCTAACTTTCAGATTAACAGAAGCCGCAGAATTTTTATTCAAGACAAGGCGCACCGCAGAAAGCAAGACGAAGGCGTAGTTTCCTACGTCGAGTCGCTTTCGAGGAGCAACGCAGTATTGGGTAAAAATTCTAGGCTGAACCAAGAATTATTTGTCCTGCAGGGCAGCTATACCGGGGAGTTCAAGTCCTTCCAAGAACTCGAGAGATGCTCCACCACCGGTAGAAATGTGTGTGATTCTGTCAGCAAAGCCGAGTGTCTCGCAAGCCACCGCAGAGTCACCGCCACCTACGATAGAGATGCAATCACTGTCGGCAAGCGCCTGTGCTACGGAAATTGTTCCCTTTGCAAGTGTGGGGTTCTCGAATACACCCATAGGTCCGTTCCAAACAACGGTCTTTGCAGTCTTGACCGCCTCTGCATAGAGAGCCATAGTCTTGGGACCGATGTCGCAGCCCTCTTTGTCCGCAGGGATCTGATCTGCATCAACGATCACGGTATCAACGGGAGCGTCGATAGGATTGGGGAATGCCGCAACAGTGGTGCAGTCAACGGGAAGGAGAAGCTGAACGCCGTTTGCCTCTGCCTTTGCCATCATCTCACGGCAGTAGTCGATCTTCTCGGAATCAAGGAGAGAGTTACCTACGCCGTAGCCCTTAGCAGCGAGGAACGTGTATGCCATACCGCCGCCGATAATAAGTGTATCAACCTTGGAAAGAAGGTTGTTGATTACGTTGAGCTTGTCGGAAACCTTTGCACCGCCAAGTATTGCAACGAAGGGACGCTCAGGGTTGGAAAGAGCCTTACCCATAACGCCGATCTCCTTACCGATAAGGTAACCGCAGACTGCGGGGAGATATGCCGCTACGCCTGCAGTGGATGCGTGTGCTCTGTGTGCTGTACCGAATGCATCGTTAACGTAAAGTCCGTCCTCGCCGCAGAGGTCAGCAAGTGCCTTTGCAAACTCGGGCTTGTTCTTCTCTTCGCCCGCATCAAAGCGAACGTTCTCGAGAAGCACGCATGTGCCCTCTTCCATAGCGGCGATCTTAGCCTTAGCGTCCTCGCCTACGATATCGGTAGCGAATGCAACCTTGCCGTCAAGGTACTCGTTAAGTCTGTCTGCAACGATCTTAAGCGAGAATTTCTTAACGTCCTTCTTAGCCTTCTCAAGATACTCGGCAGTAGCTGCAGCCTGCTCGGACTCGGGAAGCTCTGCAACCTTTTTGATCTCCTTCTTTGTAAGCTTGAAGCCGGGAGTAAACACGTTGTGGGGCTTGCCCATGTGAGAAGCAAGGATAACCTTTGCTCCCTTTTCCATAAGATACTTGATTGTGGGAAGAGCCTCTACGATTCTCTTATCGGAGGTGATAACACCGTCCTTTGAGGGTACGTTGAAGTCGCAACGTACGAAAACCTTTGTGCCTCTGTTGATTACAACGTCTTCAATAGACTTCTTGTTGTAGGTCATTATTTTTTCCACCTTTCATATATATGCGAGGGGGTGTCCTCGCGCAAAATTTTTACCAAACTATAGTTTACCATATTTTATATGTTTTATCAAGAGGTATTAAGTAAAATTTTAATAATCCTTTACCTCATTTTTGCTACAGTATGACGAAAACGGCAGATTTTTTCATAATCTGCCGTTTTGAAAATATTATGTGCCAAATATTAAGCGATGTGAGCCTCTTCTTTTTTTCCTTTTAACTGCTTGTAGCTCCACACGGCACACGTCGCATGTCCCGTGATGGTTAATATCCAGGTAACGGGATAAGCCAAGAGCAAGACCGCGAGATTGCCGGGGAAGAACGGGCAGACCGTAAATATCCAGACTATTCGCATAAGACAAGAGCCAAATATGGCGACGACAGTCGGCTGAATGGACCTTCCCATTCCTCGCACCATTCCGCCAAGCGTTTCCATTATGCCGCAAAGGAAATACAGCGCTCCGATAATGCTCATTCTGAGCGCGCCCGCCTCCATTATGCGTGCCTCGACCGCCTTATCCGCCTCGTCGATATAAATAGAAAGCAAGGGCTCTCTGAAAATAAAGCACAGACTGCCAAGCACGATTCCGGTAACCGCTACGCTTACCACCGTCAAAAGCGCGATCTTCTTTATTCTCTCTATCTTTCCCGCGCCCACATGCTGACCGGTAAAGGTTATGGCAGTCTGGAAGAAGGAGTTCATTGCGATATAAATAAAGTTCTCGATATTTGCCGCCGCCGCGCTTCCCGCTATCGTTTCGGGTCCGAATGCATTTACGCTTGACTGGATAAGAACGTTGGATATTCCAAAGACAAGGCTCTGAATGCCCGCAGGCAAGCCGTTTTCAACGATTCCGAAAAAGCAACGCTTATGAATTTTCATTTCACGAAGGCTCAGATGACAAATCCCCCTGTTTTTGCGCATATAGATGATTATCATCGCCGCCGACGCATACTGAGATGCCGTTGTTGCTATACCTACACCGATCGCGCCCATACCAAACGCAGTAACCATAACAAGGTTTAATCCCACGTTAATAAGGCCCGCAATCGCAAGAAACATCAATGGCCGCTTAGTGTCTCCCGTCGCGCGCAAGCATGCAGCAAGGAAGTTGTAGAGCATCATTGCGGGAATACCTACAAAATAGGCTCTCATATAAGGAACGGCCTCAACAAGTATATCGTTTGGCGTTCCCATAAGAATAAGCAGCGGTTCTGCCAACAAAAATCCAAGTATTCCGACAAAGATTCCGCATATCACTCCCGCCATTGCAGAGGTATGTACAAGATCCTTGACGTCCTTGTCACGACCCGCACCGACAGAGCGTGCAACGCAGATTCCCGCGCCGGTTGAAAGTCCCATAAAGAGATTTACAATGAGATTAATAAGAGATCCGCAAGCTCCTACGGCTCCCATGGCAAACGCCCCGTTAGGTGCAAACCGTCCTACAACTATCATATCCGAGGCGTTATAAAGAGTCTGCAAAAGTCCCGTCGCTATTATCGGCAGGGTAAACTTCCATATCTTCCCGAGAAGCGGTCCCTCCGTAAGGTCTGCTCTCAGCGCCTTTTGTCTTGCAAGCACAGCCATATCTGTCTCCTTTAAATCATAGATTGCCACGTCAAATTATATACGCTTTTTTTCAAAAATCAATAGGTTTTAATAAAATAAAATTTTATTTTTCAGTGCACACTCAAATGTTGACAAGACAAGCGCGGCTGTGTTATAATGATTTTAACGTAAATGAAGAAAAAGGCGGTATAAAGCTATGATATATATGTTTTTGGCAGACGGATTTGAGGAGGTAGAGGCACTCTGTCCTCTTGACATCCTTCGCCGCGCAGGTCTCGAGGTCACCACGGTCGGAGTTGGTGGGAAGGACGTGATCCGCGGCGCGCACGGAATAATCGTACACGCGGACATTCCCGACATTATGTACCGCGATTCATCTCCCGATATGATCATTCTCCCGGGCGGAATGCCGGGCTCGTCCAATCTTGACGGATCCAGAATCGTTGACTCGGCTCTCCGCGCGGCTCACCGTCAGGGAAAATATCTTGCAGCTATCTGCGCGGCTCCCATGGTGCTTGGAAAACGCGGTTATCTTGATGGCAAGCACGCCGTTTGCTTCCCCGGCTTTGAGGAGTATCTCTTAGGCGCCGAGATTGACACCGAGCGATCCCTTGTCCGCGACGGCAATATAATCACCGCCAAGGGCATGGGCGTGGCGTTTGATTTCGGGCTTGAGCTTGTACGTTGCTTAAAGGACGACCGCACCGCAGAAAAGATCAAGACGTCCGTATTCTGCAAATAAAGAGAAAAGCATGGAAGAACAAGTTAAGAAATGGGTCAATCCCCCCAAAAAAGAAAAAAAGCAACGCGCACCGGTAACACCGATAAGTGAGCCCGCACTACCGATGCTGCTTGCCTTGGTCGTGTTCACTATCTGTTTTGTCGCGTTGGTGATAAACAACTTTATATATCCCTTCAGCGACGAGCTGCTGGCTCCCGTTATACTTCAATTAGTTGCATTGGTGCTACCCGCATATCTCGTTATCATGCTCACCTCCCCCGACAAGAGTGCGTTTTCACAAATGAAGGATATCGGTTTCCACACCGTCAAGGCAGAATACGTATTTTTTATTCTTTTCTCTGCCCTGTTTGCATCTTGTGCGTCGCTGGTCCTCACTCTTGCATTTGGTGGGGCGTATGATGCTTCAAGGGGTGTAACCTTGCTGGGCGTGTTTACGGCAGGTGAAAACGAATATACGGTCTCTGTTCCTTATATCATCCTGACTTATGCAATAATTCCCGCATTTGCAGAAGAATTTTTGTACAGAGGGGTGATCCTCTCTCGCTTAGAAAAGATAAGCTTCCCCTTCGCTGCGGTAATCTCTACTGTAGTTTGTGCCCTCTCGGGATTTGCTTTAGGCGGAATTATACCCTCCTTGTTTATAGGGTTACTTTCGGTATTCGTGCTATATACAACAAGGTCTTTGTGGGCGTGTGTAATTCTTCATTTCATTTTCAATATTTACAGACTCTTCTTAGAGACAAATATATCGGCATATTTTTTGTCGGCGCAGAGCAACCTTTTACTTGTCATGACCGTAGTGCTCGCGCTCGCCATCTCGTCTCTTCTCTTCTTCTCCGAGAGCGCAAGGATCTTTTGCAAGAAAGCAGAAAAAATCAAGTCACGCGAGGCAAGAAGCGAGAAGAAGCTTGGATCCATCAAGAATATTCCGAACGATCTGCGCGCGGCATTGGCGTTCAGGCCAACGCTTGTTTTCTCGATCGTTTGCCTTGGCATATTTGTGGCAACGGTAATAATCAATTACGTTATATGAATAAATTTTCAAAACAAAAAGGAGCTTTCAAGCGAAAGCTCCTTTTTGTTGTTTGTTTTATTCTATCTTATTCTTCTCTTTTCTTTCTTGAAAGCATGATGCCTGCAAGTGAAATTGAGAGTATAACCGCACATCCTCCTCCAAGAGTAGCGCCGCAGCCTGCCTTTACCTGGCTGTCATCTGCGCCGCCGTTGGGCGAGGTGGACGCCTCATTGGTGGGCTCCTCGGTGGGCTCCTCGGTGGGTTCCTCGGTAGGTTCCTCAGTGGGCTCTTCAGTAGGCTGCTCTGTGGGCTCTTCTGTGGGCTCTTCAGTAGGCTGCTCTGTGGGCTCTTCTGTGGGTTCTTCAGTAGGCTGCTCTGTGGGCTCTTCTGTGGGCTCTTCTGTGGGCTCTTCTGTGGGCTCTTCTGTGGGCTCTTCTGTGGGCTCTTCTGTGGGCTCTTCTGTGGGCTCTTCTGT
>JAFWXY010000146.1 GCA_017522905.1 Clostridia bacterium | reverse complement strand
GTATCGCCCAATATGCTTGGAAGAGTATTTAACGGAATGGGAGAAGCAATCGACGGCGGAGCAAGACTGATACCTGAGAAATCACTTGATATCAACGGTACGCCTATAAATCCCGCGGCTCGTTATTATCCGTCTGAGTTTATTCAGACCGGTGTATCGACTATCGACGGTCTTAATACCCTTGTAAGAGGACAGAAGTTGCCTATCTTCTCGGGATCGGGACTGCCTCACGCAAACCTTGCCGCACAGATCGCAAGACAGGCAAAGGTGCGTAATTCCGACTCCAAATTTGCCGTGGTCTTCGCGGCAATAGGTATTACCTTTGAAGAAGCGGATTTCTTTATATCCGACTTTAAAAAGACGGGGGCGATCGACAGAACCGTTCTCTTTATCAACCTTGCCTCAGACCCCGCAATAGAGAGAATTTCCACTCCGCGTATGGCTCTTACCGCTGCAGAATATCTTGCGTTTGAATGCGATATGCACGTTCTCGTTATCCTGACCGACATTACTAACTATGCGGAGGCTCTTCGTGAGGTATCTGCCGCACGTAAAGAGGTTCCCGGACGTCGAGGATATCCCGGTTATCTTTATACCGACCTTGCAACGATGTATGAGAGAGCAGGAAGGAAGATGGGCTCTGAAGGTTCTATTACAATGATTCCCATACTCACAATGCCCGAGGACGATAAAACGCATCCCATTCCCGACCTTACGGGATACATTACCGAGGGACAGATAATTCTTTCGCGTGAAATGTACAGAAAGGGATATATGCCTCCCGTTGACGTACTTCCTTCGCTTTCAAGACTTAAAGACAAAGGTATTGGCGACGGCAAAACCAGAGAAGATCATGCAGGAACTATGAACCAGCTTTTCTCAAGCTATGCGAGAGGAAAAGATGCAAAAGAGCTTATGGTGGTTCTCGGGGAGGCGGCTTTGACTCCGATAGACAGACTTTACGCTAAGTTTGCAGATGAATTCGAGGCAAGATATATCAATCAGGGCTTCTATGAGAACAGAAGCATTGAAGAAACGCTTGATCTCGGCTGGGAGCTTCTTGCGATACTTCCCAAGAGCGAGATGAAGAGGATAAAACCCGATATGCTTGAAAAGTATTGGAAGGGCAACTGATTTTATCTTTTGAAAGGTTGATTTTATATGGCTGAGATAAGAGTAAATCCCACCCGTATGGAGATGAAAAAGCTTCAGGGCAGATATAATACCGCGCGTCGCGGACACAAGCTGCTCAAGGACAAGAGGGATGAGCTTATGAAGCAATTTCTCGAGGTAGTCCGCGAGGATAAAGCTTTGCGCGAGAGGGTAGAGAAGGCTCTTGAGCTTTACTATAGGGGATTTGGCGTTGCAAGTGCTTCGGGAAATCCGAAGATGCTTGAGGAGGCACTTATATGTCCCAAAAAAGAGGGAAGCCTTGACGTTACTTATAAAAATATGATGAGCGTTACTGTGCCGGAGTTTTCATATTCGGTAGCCGAAGATGAAGGCGAGGCGGCACAAAGCTTTAATTACGGTCTGGCATTCACATCGGGAGATCTTGACGTGTCTTTGCGTGAACTTGGCGGAATACTTGAGGATCTTGTCCGAATGGCAGAGCTTGAAAAGCAAGCTCAGCTTTTGGCGGAGGAAATAGAAAAAACGCGCCGCAGGGTCAACGCGCTTGAATATATTATGATGCCTCAGTACCTTGCCGCTATCAAGAGTATCAAAATGAAGCTTGATGAGAACGAGCGCGGAAACACCACGCGACTGATGAAAGTCAAGGATATGATGCTCAAGGCACAGAGAACGGCACATAGGCAAAGCAACGAAGAAGAGATTGCAACAGAGTGATTTCAAGCAAAAAAACAAAAAAGCTGTTCAAAAAGAACAGCTTTTTTATTCTTAGCGTAAGTAGGGGCTAAATTACTTAACCTCAACCTCTGCGCCTGCAGCCTCGAGAGTCTTCTTGAGGTTCTCAGCTTCGTCCTTGGAAACGCCTTCCTTAACGGTCTTGGGAGCGCCCTCAACCATTTCCTTAGCTTCCTTAAGGCCAAGACCGGTGATCTCACGAACTGCCTTAATAACGTCAAGCTTCTTAGCGCCGAAGCTCTTGAGAACTACGTCAAACTCGGTCTTCTCTTCTGCTGCGGGAGCTGCTGCTGCGCCTGCTGCTGCAACTACGCCTACGGGAGCTGCTGCGGATACGCCAAATTCGTCTTCAACTGCCTTTACGAGGTCAGCAAGTTCAATAAGTGTAAGAGATTTGATCTCTTCAAGAATGTTTGTGATCTTTTCGGATGCCATTTTCGTGTTCCTCCTTAAACGGAATAATTGATTTTTTTGTTTTGTTGTCGGTGCATAACGCACCATCTGATCAAACCGTCATCGAATTTTTTATTAAGTCGAAGCGGTGGTGCAGGGAATAGCTTAAGCCTCTGTAGCCTCTGCTGTTTCTGCTTCTGCAGCCTCGGGAGCTGCTTCGCCATCTTTGTCGATGACAGCCTGGAGAGCATATGCAAATCCGTAAATGGGGGACTTGATGCTTCCGAGCAACTTTGCAATAAGAACTTCCTTGGAAGGAATGTCTGCGAGCTTATTAACGGTTTCAACGTCAACTACTTCGCCGTCAAGGTAACCTGCGAGAATCTGGAAAGATTCGATCTTCTCGGCATACTCCTTGAGAACCTTTGCGGGAGCTACTGCGTCTGTGGTACCGATAGCGATAGCGGTCATACCGGTAAGGTACTGCTTCATATCGCCAAGGCCGACTTCTTCGCAAGCTCTGCCTGTAAGAGAATTCTTCATAACCATATACTTAACTCCGGATTCACGAAGAGCCTTACGCATCTTAGTATCCGCGTCAACGGTTATACCCTGGTAGTTAACTACTACGCCTGCGGGGGAATTCTTGAGCTGTTCTGCGAGGTCAGCAACGATAGCCTGCTTTTGTTCGAGAATAGACTTGCTGGGCACGGTGTTTCACCTCCTATGTGAATTGTGGATCTTTTGCAGGAAAAGAAAAAATCTTTCTTTCGCAAGGCACAGCACGCCGCAGAAAGAAAGACCATAAATATATCACGATCGTTTCTCCTCGGCAGGGGAGCTTGCGCCTTTACGGAAACCTGCTGTCTTTGGATAACGCATATATTATACCATAAAAAATTCTTTTGTCAAGGGTTTTTTGAAATTTTTTTAAAAATTATTATTTTTGTTTTATTCCTCCTCACCGACATTCTCATCGAGCGGATTATTTTCTATTACTCTCTTCGCAAATTCGACCAGACGCAACTTGAGCCATTCGGGTTCAATAATCTTGATATCGGCTCCGCTGGACATAATTATGCCGATAAAAAGCTCAACGCTTGGAAACTCACAGCGATATCTGTGATGAGGCTCGTCCGCGGTGATCAGAGAACGAAGATTAAGCACGGTCATTCTGTCCTTTATC
>JAFWXY010000145.1 GCA_017522905.1 Clostridia bacterium | reverse complement strand
TACGGCTATAGTTAAATATGCGCCGCAGTTAAACCAGAGCCTTCCCCAAGGCAGGGCTGCACAGACTGCGCTAGTGCGGTGTCACGAAGTGACGGATGAGGATGCACCTTTTAGATTTACAACAGTTCGACAAATCAAAATCTGAAAACGCAAACGGAGGGTATGCGAATGTTTATAAAATCAAATATTCTGCGTTCTCCTCATGCGTTTGCGAAGAGGAATGGCGGCGTAAGTGTAAAAGAGCATACGAAAAGTCTCAATCTTGCCTTTGGCAGGGGAGACGAGGACGATGTTGTGCTTGAAAACCTTGCAATTTTTGCAAAAAGTGTTGGATTTGACGAGGAAAGTATTGTTTCGCATCCGCAGATACACTCCGACAAGATAATTACGGTCGGGGCGCAAAATTGCGGCGAGGGTTATTTTGTTCGTGAGGGCGTGGATGGCTGTGACGGATATATCACGCGCGAGCGCGGTGTGACGCTTGGAATCAAGACCGCCGACTGCGTTCCGATTTTATTTGAGGCAGAGAAGAACGGCGAAATCATCGCCGTGGGCGCTACTCACGCAGGTTGGCGCGGAACGGTTGCCGACATTGCGGGCAAATGCGTTGAGAGGCTTTGCGGCGAGCTTGGCGCGGACGCGTCGGGCATTCGCGCGGCGATCGGACCTTGCATTCACTCCTGCTGTTACGAGGTAAGCTCCGACGTATACGATGCGGTCAGGGAAAATCTCGGCGGCGAGGTGGCGGAGCGATTTGTCACCCCCTCGGGCAAGGACGGGAAATATATGTGCGACCTTGCTCTCATTAACCGAGAATTATTGATACGCCGCGGAGTTCCCGCAGAAAACATTGAAATTATAGAGGAATGCACCTGCTGCTCGCCCGAAAAATTCTTTTCGCACCGTTATTCGAGCGGCTTGAGGGGCACGATGCTGAACGTTATTTTTATAGGGTAGGTTAAAATGGAGAAATTAAAGCTTATAATTGACACCGATATCGGCGACGAGATAGACGACGCACTTGCGCTCTATTACGCGATGCGCCGCGAGTACGATATAATCGGTATCACCTGCGTATACAAGAACACCGAGGAACGCGCGAGGATAACCAAGCGGCTTTTGTCGCTTTACGGCAAGGGATATGAGAGTGTGCCTGTCTTTGCGGGTCACGGAACGCCGATTGCAGAAGAGAGGGCTGAATATCCGCACACCTGCCATTATCACGATGGGTTGAATGCTCCCGAATATGCGCCCGACGGATACGAGGATGCGGCGGTTGACTTTATTATTGATGCGTGTGAGAAATACGGCAAGGAGCTTGCCGTGGTAGCGATAGGTCCGTTTACAAATATTGCGCGTGTGATTGAAAAATCGCCAACCGCTCTTGACAAGGCGGCGCGCGTGGTCATTATGGGCGGCGCGTATTACCGCCAGTACACCGACTGGAACGTTATGTGTGACGTGGAGGCGGCGGACGTTATGTTCTCGTCCTTGCCTAATCTTGAATGTGTCGGCGCGGACGTAACGCACAGGCTTCCACTCACGCGCGAGCAGCACGAGGTAACGCTCAATTGCAAGAATGACGGCGCGGCGGCCGAGATCGGCGAGCTTATCCGTCTGTGGAGTATTGTCAACCCTGACAGATACCCGACCTTGCATGATCCGCTTGCGGTTGAGTATGCTATCGACCCCGAGATTTGCGAGACCGAGCGCGCGAGGGTGAAGGTCATCTCTGACGGCTTTGCGCGCGGACTTACCTTGAACGTTGACGGCTACAACAAGGACTATATGAATCCCGTTTATTCGGATAACAAGATAAACGAGGTCGTCGTTGCAAAGGATATTGATGCCAAGGCGTTTACGGAAAAGTTTTTAGAGGTTTTTAGATAAGATATCGAAGAGCACCGAGATGATCTCGGTGCTCTTCTTTGTTGGGTTATTCAAGCTCCTCGTAAATTTCAAGAAGTCTTTCTTCGATCTCGGTCTTGCGGAGGTCGAGCTCGGCAACGCGCTTATAGTCGGTTGCGGCAGAGCCGTTCATCTCGGCTTCGATCGCGGTAAGTTCGGCTTCGAGTGTCTCCATTTCGGCGGTCAATTTTTTAATTTTGTTCGCCTTTTTGCGCGCGTCTGCGGCATCCTGCTTGTTTTTGAGGTACTGCTCCTTTTGAGAAAGGGGGCTGTCGGCAGACTTTGCCGTTGCGGTGGCGGTTGTGGCGCCCATAGCGGCGAGTCGTTCCTTTCTTGCGTTGGTAAACTCGCGGAACTCGGTATAGGCGTGTCCGTCACGCGTTACCTCAAAGTCGAACATATCACCGTCAATATATCCGTCGGGCTTAAGCTCGATGATTCTGTTTGCAAGCTTTTCTATAAAGTAACGGTCGTGGGAGACCGCGATTATCGTGCCGTCAAACTCCTCAAGCGCCGATTCAAGCGCCTCCTTGGAGTCGATGTCAAGGTGGTTGGTCGGCTCGTCGAGGATAAGCAGATTCATATGCGACAAGATCAATTTTGACAGTGTAAGTCTTGCGCGTTCGCCTCCCGAAAGCACGCCGACGGTCTTATAGACGTCTTCTCCGTAGAATTTAAACCACGCGAGGGTGGAGCGTATCTTCTGCTCAGTGAGGTTCGGGTATGCGTCCCAGAGCTCGTCGAGGACTGTTTTTGACTCGTCGAGGTTCTGGTTTTCCTGGTCGTAGTATCCGACCTCTACGTTATAGCCCTCCTCGATCCTACCCGCTGTGGGGGAGAGCTTTTTCATCATAAGCTTGATAAGTGTGGATTTTCCGCATCCGTTGGGGCCTATGATGAGCAATCTGTCGTTTCTCTTTACAAGGAAATCAAGTCCCTCAAAGAGCTTCCTTTGTCCAAAGCCCATAGAGAGCTTTTTGATATTAAGCACGTCATTACCGCTGGCTATCGCGCTTGTGAATTTCATTCTGATCGCGCGTGCCTCCTTTTCGGGAGCCTCAAGCCTTTCCATTTTGTCAAGAAGCTTCTGTCTTGACTCTGCGGCGATGATGTTGCGCTCGCGGTTCCACTGTCTCTGCTGGGCGATATACGCCTCCTGTCTTGCAATCTCCTTTTGCTGCTCGCGGTAGTGCTTTTCGTATATCTCTTTATCTATGCGTCTTTGCTCCATGCTGCGGGTATAGTTGCCGTTGTAGAGCTTGGCTTTGTGATGCTCGATGGCGAGAGTTTTGTTTGTCACTCTGTCAAGAAAATATCGGTCGTGAGAGATGACCATTACGCACTTTTTATACTGGATAAGGTAGTTTTCAAGCCAACCGAGCGTTTCTATATCAAGGTGGTTTGTCGGCTCGTCGAGCATGAGGATATCGGGCTCGCGGCAAAGCTCTATGGCAAGGGCGAGGCGGGTCTTTTGTCCTCCCGAGAGAAGCGAGACGCTCTTATTTATTGCCTCCTCGTCAAAGCCGAGCTTAAGGAGCGTTGAGCGGCATCTGCCTCTGAACTCAAAGCCGCCGTCACGCATAAATTTCTCGTGCAGGGCGGTGTATTCGTTTGTATATACCGTGTGGCGCGGGTCATTCGAGTCTGCAAGCAGAACCTCGAGCTCGCCTAAGCGCTTTTCCGCCGAAAGAAGGGCAGGGAACGCCGCAAACATATGCTCAAGCGCACTGTTGCCGCCCTCGCTGTTCGCTCCCTCGTCAAACGCGCCGTACTGCGAGAGTATTCCAACCGTCTTTCCCTTTGAAATATAGACCTCTCCGTCTTCGGCATCGTATTCACCCGTTATCAGCTTGAAAAGCGAGGTCTTTCCGCTTCCGTTTGCGCCGATGATACCAAGCTTATCGTTTTCCTCAAGTGAAAACGACACCTTCTCAAGCACGCTTGTCGTTCCAAAGCGGAGCGTGAGGTCGCTTACGTTAATTGCTATCATTACGTTTCCTTTTTGTTACTTGACTTTAAAATGTAAATAGTGTATAATTGTGTTGTCAGTATTGATTTTATCATTTTTATTTCGGTTTGTCAATATAATAAGGTCAAACCGACGCCGAGGTGTAAAATGAAAATTTGTGTTATAGGCTGCGGTCGTTGGGGATCGCTTATTACCTGGTATCTTGCAGAAAAGAAGGAGCTTGACGTGACCCTTTACGGACGTGAAAGCTCTATGGCGATGCGCCGCTTTATAAGCGAGAGAAGAAACGATCTTCTCACACTGCCCCAGAGCGTAGGGCTGTCTACCGACATTTCCTGTGCCAAGGATGCCGACATTATCGTTATTTCGATAGATTCGCAGGGGCTCTCTGCTCTTATGGAGGAGCTTGCGCCACTAAATCTAAAAAATAAAATATTCGTCCTTTGTATGAAGGGAATTGAGATAGGCACGGGAAGACGGCTTTCAGAGGTCGTGTCGGATGCTGCCGATCCTTCAAACAAGGTTGCGGTCTGGCTTGGCCCCGGACACGTTCAGGAATTCTACGCAGGCATTCCCAATTGCATGGTTATCGATAGCGCGGACGAGGATGTAAAGCGGCTGCTTGTCGATTCCTTTTCAAGTGATCTTATCCGTTTTTACTACGGCGAGGACATGCTTGGAAACGAGATCGGAGGAGCGGCAAAGAACGTTATCGGAATCGCCGCGGGCATGCTTGACGGCAAGGGGCTTTCAACTCTCAAGGGCGCACTTATGTCGCGCGGAACGCGTGAGGTAGCAAGGCTTATTGCGGCAATGGGAGGCAACGAGCTATCTGCCTACGGGCTCTGCCATCTTGGCGACTACGAGGCAACCGTCTTCTCAAAATTCAGTCACAACCGCGCGTACGGCGAGGCACTTGTCAGGGGCGAGAAGTTCCCCAAGCTTGCCGAGGGACACTATACTGCAAAGGCGATAGTGACTCTTGCCAAGAAATACGGCGTCGACATGCCGATATGCCGATGTGTTTACGGCATCATATACGAGGGGCTTGACGTGGGCGAGGCGCTTTCGGAGCTCTTTGGGCGCAGCATCAAGAGTGAGTTTTATAAATAATGCTAAATCACGCAAAAAAGGCGAGCAACGGCGACCTGCGATAAAGCAGGTCAGCCGTTGCTCGCCCTTTTCTCTTGATATTATTTTATCTGCGCTTCCTTTTCTTTTTGACAAACATCAGAGGAATAAGCGCGATCGGTATCACAAGCATTACCGCGCCTGCGGCTACGGTGGAGACTATCTGCGCTACTCCTTCGTCAAGACCGCCGCTTGTCTCTGCCTCGGTCTGGTTTTCTGTTTCTCCGCCTGCCGCTATGAACTCCTCCTCGGTCATAAAGGTGGCGGTATAGGAGGCATCACCCTTGATAACTCCTCCCGTACCTGCGCTCCAGCCCGTGAACACGTAGCCCTCGGGGGTGCTTGGCGCTTCGGGGTAGGTGAAGGTCGTTCCGTAATATCCGTGGAACTGATCTATCAGAGTGCCATCCTCGTTTTTAAAAGAAACAACGTAATAATTCGTATCAAATACCGCAACAAGAGTTATATCGGCATCTGTGTTCGGGAGCTTGTCGCCGGGAGAAAGTATTTCGCTCTGACTTTTCTGCAACTTCCATCCCACAAAGCCGCTCTTGTCTCTTTGCGGCTTATTGGAATACACGTATTTCTGCTCGTCGGCTCTTCTGTACTGCGGCATGAACATTGTCGCACCCGTTTCGCTTACGTAATTTACTGTATAGATGCTCTCAGTCGTCGTAAGCTGAGCTATTGGAGAATTTGCCTTCACGTATCCCTCGGCGGCATCTGCTTTGACCTTCAGATACTCGCCCGAGATCTCTATTACCTTGAAAACGGTATGTACGGGGATTTGCTTGCCGCTGTCTGTGCTAATCGCAGAATCGGTATATATCCTTATCTCCTCAGAGGAGATATAGTCACCGAGACTGAGAAATCCGCCCGAATAGTCAACCCTCCTTGCAGTTTTGTTCGCCTCATACGTCGGGCTCGCATAGCCTACGATATAGCCGCTTGAAAGCTCGTACTTTTTGAGCGCGACGTACTCGCCGTGGCTTGAGTATTCGCTTCCGTTTGAGGTATTGCCCTCAACGGTATATACGTATTTTCCGTCGGAGTAGCGGACAAGCCCTACGTGTGTGGAATCGTCCGAGCTGCCGCTGTCCCTGAAGAAAATAATGTCTCCCGAGCCGGGGATATATCCGCCCTTGGACTTGAATATGCCCATCTTCTTACTTGCGGAGTACCATCTTTTACAGCTGACGTCGCTACCCGAGGCATCTTCGTCAACTCCTGCCAGTCGCAGGCACCAATTGACAAATGAGGCGCACCAATAGTATCCGTAGCTTACTCCGTTGCCCTGATTGTTGTCAAGCTTACCGAAAAGCACGTTGTATTCAACGAAATCCCGTGTTCCCGCGCTTGATAGTCCGTCAAGCTCGCTCTCCGAGTTGCCCTCGTGGTATCCGACCTGCGACATTGCTATTGCCAGCACATCGCGCGCCTCGTCACCCGAGAGATCAAGACTTTTGAGATTTTTATAATATTTGCCCGACTTATATGAGGCGGTCATGCCGTATCCGATATCAACGGCGCTCGCGTCAACCTCAAAGGGCAGGGGGGCGGTGCCGGAACAGAGCATTGCTCCGCTGATGATCGCGCAAGCTAACAGCAGAGCGCCTGCCTTTAAAATCATTTCCTTTATCATTCCAAAGTATCCTTTATGTAATGCACATATTTACATTTATGTATTATTTTACAATTTGATTATATCATACGGTGCGTCGGGTGTCAACAAAATTGTTTTGGCTTTCGCTTTAAAGATATGCTTGTCCGCATCGCTTTATTACCTGTTTTCGGGGGATTGGCGCGTTTTTCTCTTTAAAGCACTTTACAAAGCGCGCAAAAAGTGATATAATTTATAATTGGTATAAAAGGGGACTTTCCCCAAAAGCGCGGAGGCGTATATGAAGATAGTCATTATAGGTAACGGCTCATTAGGCGACTCGCTTATAGAGTATATAAGCAGAGAGGGCCACAATATCACCGTCGTTGACGAGGACAGAGACGCTGTTACCGCAGTTGTAAATAAATACGACGTTATGGGGGTGTGCGGAAGCGGTGCTTCCGTTGAGACCCAAAGAGAGGCGGGCGTGGAGTCTGCCGACGTCGTTATATCCGTAGCGGGTGAGGACGAGCTTAATCTGCTTTGCTGTATGATGGCAAAGAAGCTTGGCGCAAAGCACACGATAGCACGCGTGCGCGACCCGAGATACCTCAATCAGCAGAGTTTTATGGAGTCAGGACTTGGTGTAGACGTTATCATTAATCCCGAGTACGAGGCGGCGCGCGAGGCGGGCAGGCTTATCCGTTTCCCCGCGGCGATGAAGCTTGAGAAGTTTGCGCAGGGAAAGGCGGAGGCACTTGAAATACATATCGGCAAGGGCCATCCCTTCGTCGGTCAGCCTCTCATCAAGTTTAAGAGCAAATATTCAACCAACGTTCTTATATGCGCGGCCAAACGCGGCGATAATGTAATTATCCCCGGCGGTGACTACGTTATCGAGGAGGGCGACACCATCTCGGTTGCAGGCTCACGTCCCGACATCACGGACCTTTTCGTAAAGACAGGCCTTGTCGGCAAGCATCTGCGCGACATCGTCATCATCGGAGGCGACGGCACGTCTACATACCTTGCAAGACAGCTGACTGACAGTGGATACAAGGTAAAGATAATCGAGCAGGACAGGGAAAAGTGCGAGGAGCTCTCCGAGCTTGTTCCCAAGGCAACCATCATCTGCGGAGACCCCACAGACCCCGACGTTCTTGACGACGAGGGCCTTGACAATGCAGACGCCTGCGTGGTTATGACCCCCAACGATCAGAGAAACTTTATAATCTCTATGTTCGCTCAGACGAGAAACGTAAAGAAGATAATATCAAGGCTTTCCTCTCCCACGTTTGTAAAGCTTGCTTCAAATGCGGGAATAGACTCCAACATCACTCCCGGAGTGCTTGTTGCATCCAAGGTGATCAGGTATCTGCGCGGACTTGTCGGCATGGAGGACCATGAAAACTCAGGACAGCTCAAGTCGCTTCACAAGCTTGTCGGCGGTCGTGTTGAGGCCCTTGAATTTGACGTTGCAGAGGACTTTGACGCGCTTGGAATGCCCCTGCGCCAGGTCAAGCTTAAAAAGAATCTTATTATTGCGGCGCTTATCCGCGAGAACTCCGTCATCTACCCCAACGGTGAGACCGCTCTCCTCGCGGGAGACAGCGTTATCGTTATGACCACAAATGAAAATTTGTGCGACCTTGACGACATTCTGCTTTAAGAGGTTGACGGCATGAATATAAAAATGATGAGATACGTTCTCGGCAGGCTTTTGCTTGTTGAGGCGGCACTGATGGCGCTACCGCTGTCGGTGATGATAATTTACGGTGAGTATTCACAGCTCGGTGCGATGCTCGTTCCTATGGCGATACTTGCTCTGCTCGGCACTCTGGGCATTGCGATAAGACCCAAGGAGCAGGCACTTGGAGCAAAGGACGGCTTTGTCACCGTTGGCCTTTCCTGGATACTTCTCTCGGCCTTCGGCGCGCTCCCCTTTGTTTTGTCGGGGCTTATCCCCAATTACGTCGACGCGCTCTTTGAGACGGTCTCGGGATTTACCACCACGGGATCAAGTGTGCTTTTCGCAGAGGATTTTGCGAAGCTCTGGTCTCCCGAGTCAAGCCTTGTCGGCATGCGCGGAATCTTCTTCTGGCGCAGCTTTACAAACTGGATAGGCGGTATGGGCGTGCTTGTATTCGTGCTTGCGGTAATGCCCAAGCAGGATATGAAGTCCTCAAGACTTGTACACGTAATGCGCGCAGAGATGCCCGGACCGAAGGTAGATAAGATAGTTTCTACAGTTAAAAAAACCTCGGCTATTATGTACGGAATATATGCCGCCATGACGCTTAGCCAGGTGGCCCTGCTGATATGTGGCGGCATGGACGTCTACGAGGCGCTTTGCACCTCCTTTGCAACGGCTGGAACAGGTGGATTTTCAATTTGGGCGGACAGTATGGCAAGCTTTGGCGGAATTGCCGCGCCCGAGTTCTGCACGTGGGTCATTGCGATATTTATGTTCCTTTTTGCGGTAAACTTCAACGTATACTTCCTGATCCTTACAGGTAAGATAGCAAGCGCGCTTTTCAGTGAGGAGCTTATCTGGTTTACAGGTATAGTTCTCGCATCCACGGCGTTTTTGACCTACAATATTTACTCAAACAACTATTTTTCAACCTTGGGAGAGTCGATAAGACACGCGTTCTTCCAGGTTTCCACCGTGATCTCTACAACGGGATTTGCCACCACCGATTACGACCTATGGCCCTACGCCTCAAAGACTGTGCTTTTGATATTAATGTTCATCGGCGCGTGTGCAGGCTCTACCGGCGGCGGAATAAAGGTCAGCCGTCTTGTAATCGCGCTTAAAAGCGCGGTATCCGAGATCAGACATATGGGTCGACCCAGACAGGTCGAGAAGATCAGATTTGAAAAAAAGCCCGTGGACAACGACACGGTGCGAGGAGTTCTCGCCTTTATCGTTTCCTACATATTCTTGTTCTTTGCGTCTTTTTTGGCGGTATCCGTGCTTGACGGAAAGTCCATAGAAACAACCTTCTCGGCAATCGCAGCGTGTATAAACAACATCGGTCCCGGACTTGGAGAGGTGGGCCCCGCAAAGAATTTTGCCTTCTTCTCTCCGCTCTCAAAGATAATTTTGTCTCTTGATATGCTGCTTGGCAGACTTGAGATATTCCCCATAGTAATGCTTTTTTCACCCTCCGTGTGGAGAGAAAAATAAGAAAGGCAAATATGCTTTATGACACCTAAATTTATAGTTTTTGAAGGAATTGACGGCGCAGGAAAAACCACGCAGATCAAGCTCCTTAAAGAAAATCTTTCAAGGCTTGGCGTCAACTGCTACATCACCGCAGAGCCCACCGATATGCCCTCGGGCAAAATAATCAGAGAGGCGCTTTCGGGCAGACTGCCCGTGAGTTGCGCCGAGATGGCGGATATGTTCGTGCGCGACAGAGTGATCCACAACAAGGATGCGGAAAAGGGAATAGACTCGCACCTTGACTGTGGTGTGACGGTGATCAGCGACCGCTACTATTATTCCTCGCTTGCATATCAGGGCGCGGAGCTTGGCTACGAGAGGGTAGCTGCGCTCAACCTCGACAACCCCGACATTCGAACTCCCGACATCTGCGTGTTCCTTGATCTCACCCCCGACAAGAGCCTTGAGAGAATAGGCAAGCGCGCCGATACTCCCACTGAGATCTACGAGAATTACGACTATCTCGAAAAGACCCGCCGCATGTTCTTTGACGTATTCGAGCGTCTTCGTGAGCGCGGCGAGAATATAGCTATAATCGACGCCTCGGGAACTCCAGAGGAGATCGCAGAGATGATATTTGATCGCGTTTCTCCATTATTCAAATAAATAAACAGAGGTTTTTATGAAAATAAAAATGACGAAGACCGATATTCTGAAAACCGTTAAGAACATAGGACTTATCGTGATCGGAATTATTATTCTTGCACTTGGAACGTCGCTCTTTATGCTCCCGTACAATCTTGTAACCGGCGGCATATCGGGGTACGCGATAGTTCTCTCGCAGATCATTCCCGCAGAATATCTTCAGGTTGAAACGATAATTACCATTTTAACCTGGGCAACCTTCTTCTTGGGCCTGATCTTTCTCGGAAAGACCTTTGCAATGAAGACGCTGGTGTCTACGATCGTTTATCCTGTCGGCGTTTCGCTTTTCGCCAATATCACGCAGCCCGAATTCATGGGCGGCTTCTTCAATCTCGGGCTGAGCCAGCATTCAAGCGTAGGCGTTCTGCTTGCTGCCCTGTTCAGCGGAGTGCTTATCGGCTTTGGATGCGCCTTGACGTTCCTTGGCGGCGGCTCGACGGGCGGTGTTGACGTTATCGCGTTCATCGCCTGCAAGATATTCAAACGACTTCGCAGCTCGGTTGCCATATTTGTGGTCGACGCAAGCGCGGTGCTGTTTGGAATGTTCGTTATCGGCGATTTCGTGCTTTCACTGCTGGGAATCACTTCGGCATTCGTGGCGGCCTTGGTGGTGGACAAGGTGTTCATTGGCGGCTCAAAGGCGTTCGTTGCACATATTATCACTGACAAGCACGAGGAGATCAACAAGCAGGTAATAGAAAAGCTTGACAGAACCACGACCCTTGTTGACGTGGTTGGCGGATATTCGGGTGGGAACAAGAAGATGCTGATGGTGTCATTCGCGATGAACGAATACTCCGAGCTTATGAGCATTATTACAAGATGCGACCGTGAGGCATTCCTGACGGTAAATCAGGCCCACGAGATACACGGTGAGGGCTGGACAAAGCACGATTTAAAAAGCAAATGACAAGTGAAAAAGGACTGCTCCGCAGGGCAGTCCTTTAGTTTTTCTTGTTCAAATTACATCGTTACGAATGCAAACTTTGCAAGGAATATAAGGGCGATGACCGTTGCCATGATATCCTTCTTTGTGTACTTGCCTGTAAAGAGTGTGATAAGAACGTAGGAGATACAGCCTATGCCGATACCGTTGGAGATGGAGTAGGTAAGGGGCATCATGATGAGTGTGAGGAAGGCGGGGACCGCGCTTCTCATATCGGTCATATCAACGTTAGAGAAGTTCTTGAGCATCAAAACGCCGACGAAGATCAGCGCGGGCGCCGTGGCGCAGGAGGGAACGATGCCGGCCAGCGGGGTCAGGAACAGGCACAGGAAGAAGCAGACCGAGGTCACCAGGCTGGCCAGACC
>JAFWXY010000144.1 GCA_017522905.1 Clostridia bacterium | reverse complement strand
TGGCGCTTTCTAACGATAAGGAGTTTCGCCGCTTGCGAGCGGCGACCAACGCTCCGCGCGTTGGATGGGCGCAAGCCTTTGAAAAGGCTTGACCGAAACTTTAATGCCGCTTCGCGCTGTAGCCATGAAGCCCCCCATAAATCCCAATTTGTTGGTATCAGAAAACGGCGCGGAGACCGCGCCGTTTGTGGTGTATTGTGTTGCATTTGGGGTATATTGTGTTACGTTTGGGGGTGTTGCATCTTGATTGTATCAGGCTGTGTCGGTGTGCGCTTTTACGTCTTCTTAAAATCAAAGAGCTTCAGCAAAAGCGAGACCATCAGGGTGCGCTTTTCCTTGTCCATTCCGCTATAATTCTTTATCAGCGTCACCAGCTTCTTGATCGTGCCGCTTGAAAAGTCGGTGAGGCTTTTAGCCCCCGTAGACTCTATAGCCTCAAAAAGAGTATCCGCAAACTCGCGCTTTTCCTCTTTGGTCATTCGCTCCATGCTCTGATTGAACTGAAGCGCGTTCCTCTTGCCCCTCTCGGACAGCTCGGGCAGGCGCGCAAATGCGTTCTGCTCCACCGCCCACGTAAAGCAATCGTGCTGGTAAGGTCCGCGCGCCGTTCCGTTTACGACCGTGTACTTCCCCTTCATATCAAACATCGTGCCGATAAACGAGGACTGCGGAACGATAATGCACAGCTTGCGGCTGACCGCCGAGAAATCCTTGGATCTTGTAAATTCCTTTGAAAAACCGGGTCCGTCATAGGCATACACGCGGACAATTCTGCATTTGAGCTCGTCCTTGCACTTGACCGCAGCGTAAACCGCCAGATTTCCGCCCTTGGAGTGACCGACCAAGTAAAATTTCTCATTTGGATACTTCTCTGCCATACGCTCAAAGTACTCCACGGCGCATCTCTGCGCGGGAATCTCGTCAAGATATGAAAGACAGCAATCCTCGCGCCAGCCGACGAGTGAATCGTCTGTTCCGCGATAGGCAATGGCCGCTCTGCCCGAGGGCAAATGATATGTCACCGCCGCAAACTGACAGCACTCCTCTATACTTGTTCTCCACTCAAAGTCGCTTATAACAACGTCCGAGAATCTCGCGCTCTCACCCGATAGGCAAAATATCTGATTTATCTTTTTTGAAGGGATGATGAGTCCGAGCTTTACGCTATCGTACCTATTATCAGGGCAATAACTTGCCGCTGCGTCCGAGAGGCGTATCGGCTCCTTTGAAATTGAATCGTAATCTATATAGGAAAGCATTGCGAGGATAGAGCCGTCTACCTCGTTAAGCTTATCCTTTGAGAAGGAGAGGTCGCCTCTCCACTTCAAATATTCAAGCTGGTTTATCACTTATCCTCACCTCGCATTCACACCTTATTTTTGCTCAATTTTGTGGGAGTTTTTCACTCCTCCTCAACATAGAAGATGCCATATATCTCCTGTATTGCCGAATCCGTGGCAAAATAGGTTATCGCAACGAAGTCACCCTCCTTGAAGAATATCAGCCCCTCGTTCCTGTAGCCCTCGCCATCGCGCTCGATAGACGCGCGGTAGGTTCTGCCGCTATCAAGCGTGATATAGAATAGCGTGTTGCCGTCTACGATTACCGTTCTGATTGCGGATATTGTACCCCTAACGGTCTGTGTGTACTTATTTTCATCGATAGCACCGTCGCCCGCGTCGTCTATAACTCCGTTTTGGGCGAGCAATTCCTTATACGCCTGCATAGCCTTTGCCTGCGTGTCGCCCGTGGCAACTATTCCGTATTGCTCCACGTTTACAAGCGCGTAGAGCTTAACGAGTCCGCCCGCGTCCTTAAGCACCATAATGTAGGTCGCCTGACCCTTGACGTTGATAAGCGACGGGAAGGATGCAACGTAGCCCTTTTCCTGGACCTCGCCCTCTGCCGCTCTCATTGCGCTATACTCCTCTGCACCGACTACGGGGTAATACTTATACTCGCCCGTACGTGCGTTGGAAATGATAAATCCGATGTTGGACTCGTCCGCGGTGACCGAGGTAACGCCCGTAAAGTACCAGACGTCGTCACCGATCACGATATAGCCGTAGTCGTCGGTGGTCTGCTTACAGTCCTTATTACCGATAACGCTGTTCCAGAAGCCGCCCGACAAAGTTCCGTGCCAATTGTACTTCTCCTCTGCCAAGTCGCCCGAATATACCGCGTCTACCCACGCGGGCACCTCACCGACAGTATAAAGCTCACTCTCGCCCGTGCAGGGGTCGAAAATGATGACCTCGGAGACGTCCATAGCGCCGAACGGAAATACCTTTGGCATAAGGCAGGAGATAACGTAGTGGGGGTTACCCTCCTCGTCTATCTCAAAGCTGATAAAATCGTCAAAAATCTTTGTGGGGTAATCAAAGCGGAGCTTTCTCATAAGGTCGTCGCCGAAAAATCCGCTCTCTACGTATTTAAGCGACTTTTCAAGCTTGACGTACTCGGCGGTGTTATTTACGGGATCGACCATAACGTATCCGGGCACTCCCTTTTCCTTGTTGTATATCCACTTGAAGAAATCGTCGTATTCAAGGTTAGCGACCTTTTTGGGTGTCTGCTTGTAGTTTATCTGTGTGTAGATATCGGATATTCTGTACTGAGAAACAACCTCGGAAAGCGAGCCCAAGGTTCTGTTACCGATAATGCGCGCGCTCTCGCCGTCCATAAGTGCGATATTGGTGACCTCGTTTGTCTCCTTCATATCGTCGGCGAATACCGCCTCCTCTACCGTGATGACCGAGGCGTAAGCCTTGGCATTAAAGAAGGTTGAGGAAACAATATTACCAAGCAAAATAATGACCAACGGTACCGCAACCAAAATTATGGGAAGCGGGTGCACCTTTGTAGGCAGGTTTATATTGATTGAGGCGTTCATGCCGCCAAAGGATTGGGCTTTTTTCTTTCTCACATTGGACTCGCCCACAAAAATAAAGGGGTAAGCAAAGGAGAAGATGACCGCCGCGAGGTAGCCCCAGAAGGTGGGCGAAGCGGGGTTAAGCGCCGGGAGAACGATATAAAAGGAGATTGCCGTAAAAGCAATTCCCGACACGATTGAGAGTATTATTTTTTTCTTCATTTTGTCTGTCATTGAAATAACCTCCGAAAAACAATATTTTCCTAAGTAGATTATAGCATTCCCTTGTTAATTTGTCAATAGACAGGCAGAGTTGTTACGGGAGTGGGAAAAATGTTTACAAAATTAACGGTTGGGCAAAAAAGTGCAAAGTGCAGAATGCAAAGTTACACATCGTAGGGGCGGTCATTGACCGCCAGCTCAACCGTGCTCAAATTTTGATTTGTCGAACTGTTGTAAATCTAAAAGGTGCATCCTCATCCGTCACTTCGTGACACCGCACTAGCGCAGTCTGTGCAGCCCTGCCTTGGGGAAGGCTCTGGTTTAACTGCGGCGCATATTTAACTATAGCCGTA
>JAFWXY010000143.1 GCA_017522905.1 Clostridia bacterium | reverse complement strand
CGATTGCGCAAGTCGGAAGAATTCCCCCGACGAGCAAAACGAATGACGGAGGTAGGAGATATGAATGATGATATTGTATGATAAGAAATCTTTAACCCCCAAGACCAACGTAAATAATCAATATGGAGGAAAAAATCAATGAAAAAATTGTTGGCAATATTACTCTCAATGTTCATGCTCCTATCGCTCGTGGCGTGCGGAGATAAAGATGATCCGCCCGTAGGAGGCGGTAAGACACCGCCAACAGCTTCCCAATGGGCAGATGCAGGCATCAGCGGAACTTTTACGGCAGACGTGAAGGGCGAGCTTGCACTCAGCGTTGTGGATAACGGCGAGATCTCAATGAAGTGGACGGGATCGGACGAGGCGAGCCTCGATAACATGATTACGTGGCTGAAAGGACAGGGCTTCACCTCCTACGGTGGACAGAACGCAGAGAAATCAACCGAGGAAGGCGGCAAGATCAAGTCCTATACCGCAGAAAAGATGGTAAGCGGTGTAAATCCCGTAAGCGCAAGCGCAGACGGCGGCTACTCGGTAGTTCCTCTTTCCTTTACTCTTACTGCATCGGCAGATGAGAGTAAAAGGATGATTGCCGAAACCTTCTACATAACCGAGGACTTCTCAATTATGGGGCAGTCCTTCAAAGCAGGCGAGCTTTACCTCGACATCTATGAGGCTACAACGCCCGGATCGACATCCTCACTTCTCACAGCATGGCCTGCAAGCGAAATCCAAAATGCTCTTGGTGAAAGCATTCCTGCTTATACGGGCACGGCAAGCGGATATCAGTTCGTAAACGGCTCGATTGGCTCGGTCAAGAACTTACAGGTCAACGTATTCGGCGCAGGCGAGGCAGATGCGACAGCGTACAAAAATCTCCTTGCACAGAACGGATACGTATTAAACGATGACGTTTATGAAAAGACCTTAACAAGCGGTGACAAAATTCAGATCATGGCTTTTGCATCACAGGGCTATCATCCCGATACCTTCCAAATGACAGACGTGGTCAACATCACGATAATGCTTGAAAAGAATTCGGGCGCATATACCGCTTGGAGCTCTCTCAATCTTTCGGTGTTTAACGGTGCAGGCATCCCTGCTTACAGCGGTGGAACGAGCTTCGATCTTGACGATATCGGAGCAGAAACTATTAAGAGTGAAAAGGAAGCTATCGAACAGGCAATAGCGATGATGGCAGCCTACGAATCGATGCTTGATGAGGAGCAGAAGGCAGAGCTTGCAGCTCTCCGCGCACAGCTTCCTTACTTTGATGAGATCGAGTGCTATATGATTACCGTGTACGGAACGAATGCGGATCAGGCAGACGCATACGAAACCTCTCTGACAAACGCAGGCTTCTCCTATGGCGTAAAAAAGACCGCAGATTATGAGTTTGAGGTTGACGTGAACGAGGATGAAGGCAAAGCAATCATCACGATCACCCGTATGCCGATAGAGCTTCTTGACGATTCAAGCGGTAACGGTCAGGGCGGCAATACTCCCGTTGAAGATGAAACGCTTGATTTTAGCGATCTTCCAATGAACGTGAAATTTAATTATACTTACGGCGGTGCTGTTTACACGATTACGAAGATAGGAAATGATTACCTCCTCTCTCTTAACGGCACATACGTCTTTTTGAAGGCATCCGGCAACTCGTGGATCGAGTATGCATATAGCGGTGGAAGTTGGACGGAAGGCTCAGCGTATACGGAGCTTGACGATCACTCGCTGTTGAGATCGGTTGCAGACCTTCTCTTTAACAACGACCTATCCGACTTTACCAAAGGAGAAAGTGAAACGGTTGCAGGTGTAACTTGTGACGTGTACACTTACACCGATGACAGTGCGGCTGCCTACGGAATAACCATTGTAGAAACGAAAAAGGTAACTGCCGAAGGCTTTGTATTCTATCAAAGCGAGGCATACTTTATGAATGGTCAGGCATCCTCGTCGTTGACAGACCAAATTACCCTGTGGGATACGAGTGTAACGGCGTTTGACATTGCCGTTCCGCAGTAAACGAACAGAAGAAAAAAGATAAGGAGATGACGACAAAGAAAAGAATATTGGCATTACTTATTAGCTTAATGATGGTATTTACTCTCGTTGCCTGTAACAAAACGAAAGATCCCGATAATTCAGGCAGTGGTGGAGGTGGCGGCTCCGGCGGCGGTGGAGGAAATCCCATCGTAACGCCCGGAGATGACTACGATCCCGACGATCCCGAGCAGTACATTTACAGAAGCGTATTCGCAAACAGCCCCTATAAAGACCAATGGGATACGAGCAGATACGGTGCGGACGTCAGCGGCGTGTGGGATAGCTCGGTGCTGCCGAGTGTGTTCCCGGCAAAGCCCGATAGCGTGACCGCTATTGACAGAACGGAATTTGTTGGGCTTTTAGATAAAAAAATCGCGTATAACCCACCCGGCGAGCTTTACGTGGAGGTTGACTATGATACCGACGAAAGACCGTGGACTTACTTCTTCGTTATGTTTGAAGGAACGGAAGCTACCTTGAATACCCTTATCGCAGACCTTGCGGAAAACTTTGAATGCAGAGATGACCGTG
>JAFWXY010000142.1 GCA_017522905.1 Clostridia bacterium | reverse complement strand
TTTTTTCTTTGACACAAGAGGCCCAAAGAAAAATGCTTGGCAAAAAAGAAATGCCACATACGCACCACGGCGTCGCAGTGGGTGCCACTACTCCGCCTGTGCGGGAGGTTTCGCCCTCTGCGGAGGGCGACCGCCGAGCTCGGCGGCTCAGCCAAGCCTTTTGAAAAAGGCTTGAGCGAAAACTTTAAAAAGGCATAGCCGTGAAGTCCCCGACAAATCAAAATTTGAAATAAAAATAAAGATATATAAATGAGGTAAAAAATGAAAAAAGTACTGTTTACGTCCGAGTCGGTAACCGAAGGACATCCCGACAAAATTTCCGACAAGATCTCCGATGCTATCCTTGACGAGATGCTCCGTCAGGACCCCATGTCCCGCGTAGCTTGCGAGACCTTCTGCACAACAGGTCTCGTTTCTGTAATGGGCGAGATCACAACAAAGGCTTACGTTGACATTCAGTCTGTCGTAAGAGAAACAGTCCGTGAGATCGGCTACACACGCGCAAAGTTCGGCTTTGACTGTGACAGCTGCGCGGTCATCAGCTCTATTCACGAGCAGTCCCCCGACATCGCAATGGGTGTTGATAAGTCCTACGAGGCAAAAGAGGGAACAGACAACGACGGTCTTGACACGGGCGCGGGCGACCAGGGTCTTATGTTCGGCTACGCTTGCGACGAGACTCCCGAGCTTATGCCCTTGCCAATCTCTCTTGCACACAAGCTTGCAAAGCAGCTCACTCTCGTCAGGAAGAATGGCACGCTCGACTACCTCCGTCCCGACGGAAAGACTCAGGTTACCGTTGAGTATCACGATGACGTTCCCGTTCGCGTTAACACGGTAGTTATCTCCTCACAGCACAGTGAGTCGGTTACTCTCGAGCAGATCCGCGCAGATATCATCGAGAAGGTGATCAAGCCCATCATTCCCGCAGAGCTTATGGACGAGGCAACAAAGATCTACGTTAACCCCACGGGCCGTTTCGTTATCGGCGGACCTGCAGGCGATACCGGTCTTACGGGCCGCAAGATCATCGTTGATACCTACGGCGGATACGCCCGTCACGGCGGCGGTGCATTCTCGGGTAAGGACCCGACCAAGGTTGACCGCTCGGCCTGCTATGCGGCACGTTACATCGCAAAGAACGTTGTTGCGGCAGGTCTTGCTAAGCGTTGTGAGGTTCAGGTGGCATATGCTATCGGCGTTGCTCGCCCCGTGTCCGTTATGATAGACACGTTCGGCACGGCAATCGTCGACGAAGCCAAGATCAGCGAGGCTGTTCTTTCTCTCGTTGACCTCCGTCCCGCGGCGATCATTCGTGATTTCGGTCTCCGCAAGCCTATCTACTGCGACCTCGCGGCGTACGGACACATGGGCAGAGAGGACCTTGGCGTTAAGTGGGAGGACCGCGACCTTTCGGAGAAGCTCAAGGCGGCTTTGCTTTAATTAAATTTCATTTTAAACCCCTTTGGAAAGTTTTAGGTCAAGCCTTTTTCAAAAGGCTTGGCTGAGCCGCCGAGCCCGGCGGTCGCTCTCCGCAGAGAGCGAAACTCCTTATCGTTCGAAAGCGCCACGGAGGGGTGAATTTCGGCATAGCCGAAAGAGGGGAACCACACAAGTGGGGGGTTCCCCTTTCAATAACACAAGTCATTCTTGAAAGGAGGTCATTTTATGCCACAAGCTAACATGTTCGGTGAAATATTGCCCGACGGCAACGGTCTTATCAAGCTATCGGGAAGCGTGGAGTACGTCATATACTCAAACGAGGAAAACGGCTACACCGTGGCAGATTTCGGCACGGACGGCGATGACCTCATAACGATAACGGGAATCATGCCCTATATAAACGAGGGGGATTCTCTTATTCTTTACGGCGAATGGAAGCACAACCCGAGGTACGGCAGGCAGTTTGCCGTCAGCGAATACGAGAGATATATGCCCCAGGATGCATCGGCGATACTGCGCTACCTCTCCTCGGGCGCGGTAAAGGGAATAGGTAAGAAGACCGCGGTCAAGATCGTGGAGCAATTTGGTGACGAGACGCTCCGGGTGCTTGAGGATCATCCCGACTGGCTATCCGATATTCCCGGGATAAGCCTAAAGAAGGCTCAGCAGATCTGCGAGGACTTCAAGTCCAAGGCAGGTATCCGCACTGCGATGATGTTCTTCCGCGACTTTTTCGGCGCGGCGACCATTGTAAAGATATATAAGCGTTGGGGCTCGGCGGCGATCGACGTTGCCAAGAACAACCCCTACCGACTTTGCGACGAGATAGAGGGGATCGGCTTTGAGCGCGCCGACGGTATGGCGGAAAGGCTTGGTCTTGACCGAAACTCCGAGGCAAGGCTTGTAAGCGGAATCGAGCACGTGCTTAAGCACAACGCGGCGCAAAACGGACACGTCTGTCTGCCAAGAGATATCCTTGTGCGCGCGGCGGTCGAGCTCCTTGGCTCGGATTCCGAGAGCGTAAACGAGGCGATAGACGACATGATCGCTATGCGCCGACTCAAATATTCACTTATGAACGGGGTAATATACCTCTACGACGCATATTCCTACGATTGCGAGACCTATATTGCCGAGAAGCTTGACCTTCTTGACAAGGTCTGCCCCAAAATAAGCCACGCGGATGCGAATTTCTTTATCGAAAAAGAGGAGCGCATCAATTCCATCACCTACGCCACGCTTCAGAAGAAGGCGATAATGAACGCGCTTGATTCGGGCGTTATGCTCCTTACCGGTGGCCCCGGAACAGGTAAAACCACGATAGTCAAGGCGCTTATCGATATTTTTGGCAGTATGGATCTCAAGGTCGCGCTTGCCGCTCCTACGGGCAGAGCCGCAAAGAAGCTCTCCGAGGCAACGAGCCACGAGGCAAGAACGATACACCGCCTGCTTGAGTTTGAGCACTCGGGCGAGAACGGCAGACCCGGATTCAGACGAAATGAAAACGACCACTTGGACGAAAGCGTAATAATCATAGACGAGTCGTCCATGATAGACAATATACTTATGTGCGCGCTGCTTAAGGCGGTAAAGCCGGGCGCGCGAGTTATACTTATCGGTGATTCGGATCAGCTCCCGAGCATCGGCGCGGGCAACGTCTTGCGCGATCTGCTTGATTCGGGCAGATTTTCAACGGTAAGACTCAACGAGATCTTCCGACAGGCGCAGGAATCTCTTATAGTCACCAACGCACACAGGATAAATAACGGCGAGATGCCGATAATGACGGTCAAGGACAACGATTTCTTCTATCTTGCGAGAAATAACGATCAAGAGATCGCCGAGACTGTCACCGAGCTCTGTCTCTACAGGCTTCCGAGAAGATACGGCGAGGAGGCGGTCGGCGGAGTGCAGGTGATTACTCCGTCACGAAAGGGAATTGCGGGGACGGAGAACCTCAACGTCATGCTACAGGGCTCACTCAATCCGAGGGCGAAGGGCAAGCGCGAGTATATCCACCGTGAGCGCGTCTTCCGCGAGGGTGACCGAGTGATGCAGATAAAGAATAACTACGAGCTTGAGTGGTACCGAGACGACGGTGAATCGGGCACGGGTGTCTTTAACGGCGACATCGGCATGATAGAGGAGATCAACGCCGCGGCAAGCAATATGCAGATCCGCTTTGACGACAGGGTGGTGAATTACGAGCTTGGCTTACTTGACGAGCTTGAGCACGCCTATGCGATAACGGTGCATAAGAGCCAAGGCTGTGAGTATCCGTTTGTAATAATACCTCTATACGGCGCTCCCCCGATGCTTCTGACGAGAAATCTGTTCTACACGGCGGTAACAAGAGCAAAGAGAATGGTAATTTTGGTCGGACGTGGCGAGTATGCCGAGAAAATGGTGGCAAACAGCCACATCGGACAGAGATATACGGGTCTTAAGCAACGGCTTTTGACGGAGTGACCTTTTACCTCAAAAAACATCTGGTTTAATCTAACGCCGTAGGGGTCGACGTCCTCGGCGACCCGTCTACGTGAAGTTTTCACAAATTCATTGCCACGGGCCGCCGAGGACGTCGGCCCCTACTAGTTCTCTACACGCTTTAATTCATTTATCCACTAGTTTAATTGTATCAGAACATTCATAATATCATGAACACCACAAACTTTAAATCCACCCTCCGTCGGCTTTTCTTCGTGCCGACCTGTGCGGGGTGCAGAGCAAGGCTTGACCCGATAGTAAAAAGGACCGAGCTCAACCACGGTCTGCCTTGCTTTTGCGATAAATGTCTCCCGCTTTTCTATAAAACGACTGCACAGATGTGTCACACCTGCGGCAAGGTCGCGGGAGAGTGCACCTGTATGCCGCTAAAGAACACCTTTACCCAGCCCTATATCCCGTCCTTATTCTTCTACCACCCCGACGACAAGGGGCTTGCATCAAGGGCGATATATATCTTCAAGCACAAAAGGTACGTCGATCTCTGTGAGTTCTTCACCGCAGAACTTGCGCCCAAGCTTGAAGAAATGCTATCCCTGCTTGAAATAGAGCCATCCGAGTGCATCTTCACCTATATCCCGAGAACAAACAAGGCTCACCGCGAGCATGGCTTTGACCAGGGCGAGCTTTTGGCAAAGAGCCTTTGCAAAGGTGTGGGCGGTTATTGCACTCTGCCGCTTCTTAAGAGAAGATCCGGCAAGGAGCAAAAGAAGCTATCTCACAGGGAAAGAAGGAAGAACGCCTCAGAGTCGATCTTTGCAAATGAGTCAAGGCGCATATTAAGGGGAAGGGCAGTCAGCCTTAATGAGCTTTTCGACGGCAAAACAGTAGTGCTTGTAGACGACGTTATCACCACGGGCGCATCGCTGGGCAGGGGAATCTCAGAGCTTAAGCGCATCGGCGCAAAGACTGTGCTTGTCGCAACGATAGCAAGATGCGAGATAAAGAAAAAGAAATAACCACCCTGAATCCGGGTGGTTATTTTTAATAGTATTTGTTAATTATCGGTCTCGCAGTAATATATATGTGGATCCTCGATATCGCCATTCTCGTCAAGACTAAATACCGAGCCGCCTATCCAGGGTGTATTAGTAGAATAGTATGCCGCACTCTCTATCTCGCCGTTCGCCTTTATGTAGTTGTTTCTGTCGTAGGTAGAGGATTTCATACCGTATTGGAGGCGAACACCCTCATATACCACGCTTGAACAGTTGGAGTGTTCATGGCCGACAAAGACAGAGTCGATGCCAAGGCTCTTTATCGTTTTCCAGACGTTGTAGTTAGAATCCCAATCGCCCTTGACACCTCTGCCCGTGTATCCAAAGTCGCCTTCTCCTTTGTTTTCAAGGTCGTCGATGTAAACGTTAGCGTAGCTGTCGTTTGTCTTGTAGCGTCCAAGCGCGTCTTTAAAGACTACAATCTGCATATGGAACACCATGGAAAGCTTTGTGTCGGGAGAAATTGCGGTTATCGCTTGGGCGGTCTTGCCGTACCATACTATCTGGTCGTTTCCAAATCCCGCCGCGGTCTTGGTGTGACCGTTTGCAAGGCTTTTCGCGCTCGCGGCGCCGCATCCGTTACTGTCAAGCATGAAGAATACCCGCTTAAGCTTGCCGCCCTGCTCGATTCCAACGGTGTAGTTGCCGTTACCCGTAAGGGTTCTTTGCATAAAGAGGCAATTTTTCGCGTTTTCAAGCTGCTCGCTTTGCCAATCTGCGCCCATGTTACTCTCGTTGTCGTGGTTTCCAAAGACGGGCGCCCAGGGAATATTGAAGCTCTCCATAAAGTCTACAAATTCAAGGAAATTCTCACCGTTGTCATCAAATTCACCAAACACAATGTCGCCCGTGAGAATGATGAGATCGGGCTTTGTTGCGGTAATTATCTCGCGGAAATAATCGTAGCATCTTTCGTTTTTCTTGTCCTTCGCCCAATATGACGCAAAGGTGTCGGTAAGTCTGCCGCTGTATCTCTGCTGTGTGGGATCAATTATCTGGGGGTCGGTAAGATGAAGGATCACAGGATCCCTGCCCTCAGGGACGCTTACTATAAAATCTACGTATTCCATAAGGTCCTCCTCGGTTTTTGTCTCTGTTTCAAAGGGAATAAGGCGCTCGGTGTCCTTCTCGCCGCCAAGATCGCACGCGACAAGTGAAATAAGCATTACGGTTATTAACGAAAGGAAAATTAGTTTTTATATTTTGCATGATCCTTCCTTAGTTTGTTAATATTATTTTATATTGGAATAATAGAAAAGTCAATAGATGGGGCAAAAAAGGGCGTTTTGAGCCTATAAAAAATAATATTTTAAACTTTTTTCAAAAAAAGTATTGACAAATTAAGATTTTGTGATATTATATATAGGTACGAAAAAATGTACCATTAGCTCAGCCGGATAGAGTGTTTGGCTACGAACCAAAAGGTCGGGGGTTCGAATCCCTCATGGTACGCCAAGAAAAAAGCAAGTCGAAAGACTTGCTTTTTTCTATCCAATCCGAAGGATTGGTATGGCATCACCGCGCGAAGTGCGGTGTATGGAATTCGCCGCTTCGCGGCGGCATGGCATCACGCGCCAGCGTGCATCTTCCTTCGTCTTGATTCCATGCATCACTTTGTGATGATTCCATGCAGACCTTCGGTCTGATTCCATACCGCAGGCAAGCTGCGGATTCCATACAAGGCTCACGCCTTGATTGCTTGCACCGGGCGCAAGCATGTCGTCCCACATTTAGTGTTAAAAACTCGCCCTGCTACGACATATAGTACGGCGTAAAAATCCTTGTAGTATAATATATAATTAGTAGAAAAAATTTTGCCAAAACCCTTGACAAGCCCTATGTTTTATGGTATAATCTTCGTACCTCTGTAAAAGGGCTTTTTTTTCGTGCCCTGTGCGCAAAAGGGTACACCGTTTTCAGAGGGAGGTACACAGACCGAAAAACGGTCAAATAAAATTTAAATGGGAGGTGCCGAAATCATGGCTAATGATGCAAGAGTCAAAGTAACTCTCGTATGCACAGAGTGCAAGCAGAGAAACTACGACACAAAGAAGAACAAGAAGAATGATCCGGACAGATTGGAACTTAAGAAGTATTGCAAGTTCTGCCGCAAGCACACTCTTCACAAAGAGTCTAAGTGATTGGGGAGGAATAATATGACTGTCACAGCAAAAAGAAGTTTAATCGCTCTTTTCTTGTCCCTTGTGTTGGTTGTATCACTCTTTACAGTAAACGTAGCAGCAGCCACAGAGGCTGAGGGAACTTCCGCCGAGGTTGAATCCGTTACAGAGAAGGTAACCGGAACTGAGAAGGAAACAACAAAGAAGGAAGAGGTCACCACAGAATCTGCAGCAGAGAAGGCTGAAAGAGAACAGAGAGAGGAAACGATAACAACTCTCATTATCAATGGCGCAATCATCGCAGCTATTATATTGATCATCGTTATCGTTGCTATCAAGTTCCGCGTAAAGCTTGGCGCATTTTTGCGTTCCGTAAAGAGCGAGCTCAAAAAGATAGTCTGGACATCTAAGGAGAACACCCGTAAGGGATTCCTTGTAGTTGCGATCGTTGCAGTTGCATTTGCAATCGCGCTCGGACTTATGGACTTTGCATTCCAGACGGGTATCAGCTCACTTGCTGAATTATTTAAGTAATACGGAGCTTTCAAAATGAGTGATATTGATGGAATGAACGTAGGCCTAAGATGGTATATTGCGCACACCTACTCGGGCTATGAAAACAAGGTAAAGGCAAACCTTGAAAAGATCATTGAAAACCGCAATCTTGGTCATCTCATTTATGACGTCAAGGTTCCGAGCGAAACAGTGATCGAAAAGAACGGAGACAAGGAAAAGGTAGTCGAGATCAAGACCTTCCCGTCCTACGTTTTCGTAAAGATGATAATGACCGATGAGAGCTGGCATGCAGTCAGAAACATCACCGGTGTAACAGGCTTCGTAGGCCCCGGATCGCGTCCTGCACCCCTGTCCGATAAGGAGGTTCTTGATATTAATCTTGAAGCTACCGAGGACGTTAAGGTTCAGCTCAGCTATAAGGTTGGCGACGAGGTAGTCGTTATCGCAGGTCTCTTTGAGGGATATGAGGGAACGGTTCAGGCTATTTCCGACGACCTCAAGATCGTAACAGTACTTGTAAAGCGCGGACGCAGAGATATGCCTGTCGAGATTGAGTCCGAGGCTCTCAAGCTTAAGGCCTAAGGCTTTAAAAACAAATGCTTTACGGATTTCGATAAAGGAAAATCCGTCCGCCGAACGGCGTAAAGTGGGAGGGAGAAAATTTCAACTTTAATTCTCCCGATGAATTAACCACTATGGAGGTATAATTAATTATGGCAAAGAAAATAATGGGTTATATCAAGCTGCAGCTTCCCGCAGGTAAGGCTACTCCTCAGCCTCCCGTAGGTCCTGCTCTTGGTCAGTACGGTGTTGCTATTCCCGTATTTACAAAGGAATTTAACGAAAGAACGAAG
>JAFWXY010000009.1 GCA_017522905.1 Clostridia bacterium | reverse complement strand
CCCGAAATACAAGGTCAGATTCAAGATCTTAGAGACCATTTCATCGTGGTTTAACTAAAGAAAAACACAGCCATACGGCTGTGTTTTCTGTTTATATGAGGTTATGATCATCCGCCTTGACCTCGCAATAGATGCAACGGTAGACGCGCTTTTCACGGTCTGTGAGCTTGAATATCTGGGAGAGCTCCTGCTCCGTTGTAGTAATGCAACGCGGGTTTTTGCACTTGAGTACGTTTTCAAGTCTCTCGGGAAGCTCGATGCTCTTTTTCTCTACAAGCTTGCTATCCTTGATGATATTCACCGTGATTCCGGGGTCTACGTAGCCGAGGATGTCCATATTCAATGAAATGTCGGCGTCGACCTTGATAATGTCTTTTCTGCCCATTTTCTTGCTCTGGACGTTCTTGATTATTGCAACAGTGCAATCAAGCGCATCAAGACCCAAGAGGTTATACACCTTCATTCCAAGCCCTGCGGTGATGTGGTCGATAACTATTCCGTTCTTGATTGAATCTACGTTCATACAGTCACCTCCAAAAGCTTTAAGATAAGCGCCATTCTCATATATTTGCCGTTCAATACCTGCTTGAAGTAGCACGCGCGAGGATCGGAGTCGATAGAAACCGCGATCTCGTTTACTCTCGGAAGCGGATGAAGTATCGAGAGATCGCTCTTCGCTGTCTTAAGCTTGTCGGGAGTGAGAATATAGCTATCCTTGAGTCTGAGATAATCCTCCTCGTTAAAGAAGCGCTCTCTCTGCACGCGGGTCATGTAAAGAATGTCAAGCTCGGGCATGACCTCGATCAGGTCGGTAGTCTGCTTATACTCTATCCCGTTTGCCTTGAGCACGTCTCTCTTGATATAGCTCGGGAGCTTAAGCTCCTCGGGGGAGATAAGAATTATCTTGATGCCTGTATATCTTGAAAGCGCGCTGATCAGCGAATGAACTGTTCTTCCAAACTTGAGATCACCGCAAAAGCCTACGGTGAGGTTGTCAAATCTTCCCTTCTCTCTCCATATGGTGAGAAGGTCGGCAAGTGTCTGGGTGGGGTGGTTATGTCCGCCGTCACCCGCGTTTATCACGGGGATAGAAGAGTTCATTGACGCAACGAGAGGCGCGCCCTCCTTGGGGTG
The DNA here is from genome assembly GCA_017522905.1 of Clostridia bacterium. Lineage (GTDB taxonomy): Bacteria > Bacillota > Clostridia > Oscillospirales > CAG-272 > SVTX01. The sequence continues at coordinate 4,742 of JAFWXY010000009.1, read as the reverse complement.
GCGCATCGCCATAATATCCGCATAACAGGATACCGTCTTTGCGGTATCGGCTACGCTCTCGCCCTTAGCCGCGCTTGACGAGCCTGCGCTTGATACGCTGAGCACGTTTCCGCCAAGCTCATACATTGCCGCCTCAAAGGAGAGACGTGTACGTGTGGACGGCTCAAAAAAGAGTGTTGCAAGCTTCTTTCCGCGACAGGCGTCGGAATATTTCTTAGGATCGCTGATTATGTCCTCGGCGGTGGCGATAAGCTCACTTATCTCACCCACCGTGAGCTCGTTTATATCCGTAAGATGTCTCATTTTTTTGACCTTTCAAATTAAATTTATGCCTTAGCTCCGTTTACTGCAAGATAGTTCTTGATTCTCTCCACGTTCTCACGGTTAGCCTCGTCCTCCTCGAGATACTCGAGGATATCGTATACGTCAACGATGGAGTATACGGGGAAGCCAAACTGCTCCTCGATCTCCTGCATAGCTCCCTTTTCGCCCTGGCCCTTTTCCTTGCGGTCAACCATAATGAAGGCTGCTGCTACGCGCGTGCCCTCGAGGTGAGAAAGTATCTCCATACTCTCGCGGATCGCTGTTCCTGCGGTGATTACGTCCTCAATAATGACGATCTCCTCGCCTGCCCCCGGTACATATCCAACGAATACGCCGCCCTCTCCGTGGTCCTTGACCTCCTTACGGTTGAAGAAGAAAGGCACGTTGAGTCCATTCTTGGAAAGTGCTACCGCCGCGGATACAGAAAGGGAGATTCCCTTGTATGCGGGGCCGTAGAGGACCGACTTCTTGTCGCCGAGCTTCTCCTTGTACGCCTTGGCATAGAACTCGCCGAGAGTTGCAATGTCGTTTCCTGTTTTGATCATTCCCGCGTTGATAAAGTAGGGGATCTTTCTGCCGCTCTTTGCGGTAAAGTCGCCAAACTTCAATACGCCTGCGTTCTCTAAAAACTGTATAAATTCTCTTTTGTACTGTTCCATGGTTTGATTCTCCTTTGTATTAGCCTACAAATTCTGCTACGCAGCGCTCGTATGCCGCTACGGGGTCAGCCGCTGCGGTAATAGGACGACCGACAACTATGTAGTCAGAGCCGATTCTCTTCGCCTCGGCAGGTGTCATAACTCTCTTCTGGTCGCCGATATCGCCGTCTGCGAAGCGTACGCCGGGAGTTACGGTTACAAAATCCTTGCCGCATCTGTCGTGTACCTTCTCTGCCTCAAGGGGAGAGCAAACTACACCGTCAAGTCCTGCCTTCTTTGCGCAGGATGCGTAGTGCATAACTACCTCGGGCATCTGCTCCTTGATAAGAAGGTCGTTCTCCATGCTCTCCTGGTCGGTGCTTGTCAGCTGTGTTACGGCGATGAGCATAGGACGTGTGCCGTCGGGTCTTGTAAGTCCCTCGATAGCCGCCTCCATCATTCTAACGGTTCCTGCGGCGTGGAGGTTGGTCATATCAACGTCAAGGCGAGAAAGAACTGCCATGGACTTTTTAACCGTGTTAGGAATATCGTGAAGCTTTAAATCAAGGAATATCTTGTGTCCTCTCTTCTTGATCTCCCTTACGATCTGAGGTCCCTCAGCGTAGTAGAGCTCCATTCCTATCTTGACAAAGGGCTTTTTGCCCGTAAACTTATCAAGAAATGCAAACACCTTTTCCGCGCTGTCAAAGTCACACGCGATAATTACGTCTTTTCCCATCACTTTACTCCTTTTATTATATCACTTAAATTTTCTATTCCGTATTTTTCCATAACTCGGGGAAGATCCTCGATTATGTTCTTGCACGCATAAGGGTCAACGAGGTTTGCCGCACCTACCTCTACGGCACTTGCTCCCGCGAGCATCATTTCAATTACGTCCTCGGCGCTCGACACACCGCCCATTCCAATTACAGGAATGTTGACCGCATGTGCCACCTGATATACCATTCTTATCGCTACAGGGAAGATTGCAGGGCCTGAAAATCCGCCCATTTTATTTGCGATTACAGGCTTTCTTGTTCTAAGGTCGATTCTCATACCGAGAAGCGTATTTATAAGGCTTATTCCGTCTGCTCCCGCCTCCTCGCAAGCCTTTGCGATTGCAACTATATCCGTTACGTTGGGGGAAAGCTTGATAATTACAGGCTTGGTGGTCACCGCCTTGACCGCTCTTGTTACCTCAGCCGCAGCCTCGGGACTTGTGCCAAAGGACATTCCGCCGCCGTGGACGTTAGGACAGCTGACGTTTACCTCAATCCAGCCGACCTGCTCACACTTATCGACCTTCTCGCAGGTATATACGTAATCCTCAACCGAGAATCCCGACTCGTTAGCCATAACGGGCTTATTAAAGCACTTTTTAAGCTTGGGAAGCTCCTCGTAGATAACCTTCTCAACACCGGGGTTCTGGAGTCCTACCGCGTTTATCATACCGTTGGGGGTCTCGGCAATTCTCGGCGTGGGGTTGCCGAATCTCGGATCCTTGGTTGTTCCCTTAAAGGAGAAGGTTCCAAGCATGTTTATATCGTAAAGCTCTGCGAACTCATATCCGAATCCGAAGGTGCCCGAAGCGGGGATCACGGGATTGTCAAGCTCTATGCCGCAGAGGTTAACACTCATTTTTCCCATAATATCTCCTCCTTCTTCATAACAGGGCCTTCCTTGCAGATTCTCTTATAGCCTGTAATCGTCTTGCAGGAGCATCCCATGCACGCGCCAAAGCCACAGCCCATTCTCTCCTCAAAGCTGAACTGCCCCTCGGTTTTGGAGGTGTTGTAAACCGCCTTGAGCATAGGCTCGGGACCGCAGGTGTAGAAGTAGCTATAGTCTGCATTCCTCATAACGTCTGTGACAAATCCGCGAACTCCGTATGAGCCGTCAACAGTTGTAACGGTTACATTTACGCCAAGTGCCTTGAATTCTGCCTCGCAGAAGACCTCGTCTGCCTTGTTAAATCCGAGCACCACCTGAGGCTTTTGGCCTTCAGCCACGAGCTTTTTGCAAAGCATATACATAGGGGGAACACCAACGCCGCCGCCAAGCAGCATGGGATTTTCGCCAGAAAGGCTTGTATCGTATCCGTTTCCAAGTCCTGTAAGGACGTCGAGCTGCTCGCCTATGTTCATCTTGCTCATCTGCTCTGTTCCCTTGCCTACTACCTTGTAGATAAGCGTAAGGATATTGCCCTCGCAATCGCAAACCGAAATGGGGCGGCGGAGGAAAAGTCCGTCAAGCTTCAAATTAACGAACTGTCCGGGGTTTGTTATATCCGACGTATCGCCCTCAAGCAGCATTCTGTAAACACTGCTTGTAAGAGCGACGTTTTCTTTTATTGTAAAAATCGATTGTTTCATTTTGTTTTCCTGTCACAGGGCGGTGGGGTCCGCCCTGCAAGTTCGAATTTTAAGCGTCTATTGTAGAAATGGTGAGTGTTGTCTCTTCAAGCACGTCAAGCAATACGCGAACGGTATCAAGAGAGGTGAACATTGTTACGTTGTTCTCTGTTGCATACTTTCTGATCTCGAATCCGTCACGTATTACGCCGGAGGATGAGGGATCGCTTGTATTGATTACGTACGCAATGTGTCCCTGTCGGATAGACTCCGCAATCTCATCGGAGCCGTCGGAAAGCTTGCCGAGCACGTGGGTACGGATCCCGTTTTCCTTGAGGAACTTTGCAGTTCCGCTTGTAGCCTCGATATTGAATCCGAGGTTATAGAATCGGCGAATGAGAGGAAGTGCCTCTGCCTTATCACAGTCTGCAATGGTTGCAAGAACCGTTCCGTAGTTCTGCAGGTGCATTCCCGATGCCTGAAGCGCCTTATAGAGCGCTCTGTAATACTTATCGTCGTAGCCGATCGCCTCACCTGTAGACTTCATCTCGGGAGAGAGGTAAGCATCAAGTCCGCGGAGCTTATTGAAGGAGAATACAGGGACCTTAACGTACCATCTCTTCTTCTCCTCGGGGTAAAGCGAGAAGATTCCCTGCTCCTTGAGTGACTTGCCGAGGATACACTCGGTCGCTATATCTGCAAGGCTATATCCCGTTGCCTTGGAAAGGAACGGAACCGTTCTTGAGGAACGGGGGTTAACCTCAATTATAAACACCTCGTCGTTCTTATCCACGATAAACTGGATATTGTAAAGACCTACGATACCGATACCGAGACCAAGCTTCTTTGCATACTGAAGTATTGTTCCCTTTACCTTGTCGGAGATAGAGAATGTGGGATATACGCTTATAGAGTCACCGGAGTGGATACCCGTACGCTCTACAAGCTCCATGATTCCCGGAACGAATACGTCGTGGCCGTCACAGATCGCGTCTACCTCAACCTCTTTTCCGCTTATATACTTATCAACCAGAACGGGCTTGTCCTCGTCGATCTCAACGGCGGTCTTGAGGTAATGGCGAAGCTGCTCCTCGTTTGCAACTATCTGCATAGCACGTCCACCAAGCACGAATGAGGGGCGGACAAGCACAGGATAGCCGACCTTGGCTGCAGCAGCAACACCATCCTCGATCTTGGTAACCGCTCTTCCCTCAGGTTGAGGAATTCCAAGCTCCTTTAAAAGCTTCTCAAACGCATCTCTGTTCTCTGCGCGGTCGATTGCCGCACAGTCAGTTCCAATGATCTTAACACCAAGATCGTGGAGGGGCTGTGCCAGATTGATGGCAGTCTGGCCGCCCAGAGAGGCGATAACACCCTCAGGCTTTTCAAACTCGATGATGTTCATCACATCTTCGGGAGTCAGGGG
>JAFWXY010000141.1 GCA_017522905.1 Clostridia bacterium | reverse complement strand
TGTCACGCTGTGCGTGTTTGTCTGACACTATTCTACCAAAGCGATAGAAAAAATTACACCCCACAGTCCGTAAATTACTCTCGCTTAGGCGAGTTGTCATAAGGATATCTTGAATATCATATGAAACAAGCCGATTGACGAGTGCGAAGAATACGGCAGTATAGCTGAACGCTATACTGCCGTATTCTTTTTATACCTATTGGGATAAAAACACTTCTGCCCTTTTGAAATATATAATCATACATTATGCGACAGTACTTTATAAATTGCGGTATTAGTATTAATATACGCATTACAAAATCATTATCAATAATAGAGGTTTTGATATGTTAAAGATTAAAAATCGTTACTACTCTATGCAAGAGATATGCAATACAATTTGGGAGGTAACTCCTATGAAAAAGCTGATTTCCTGCAAAAATAACTTCGATAATTTCTGTGTGGAACTAAAATTAACAGATTGCAGCGTGATTACGATAGACACATCGTCGTCGAGGATGAAGTTGCCGTTAATATGTATCAGCGGTCAGAGCTTGATTATACTTCTTTGGAGTATGCCGCCTTATTTTGAACGGTGATCCCGAAGTATACCTTAAAGCGGTTACCGACTATTAGACACCTGACTAAAAATTCACCCTTCTGCCAATTGGCAGAGGGGTGAATTTCATATTGACCGTACTTATTGTTTGTATTTTCGCTTCATTCTCCGATCTCTGTTTTCAATATCACGGAACCTTCGCTCATGTAGGTATCAGGCTCATAACTCATAATTTTCAAGCTGATCGTGGTTTCGGCAGAAGGATCCTTGTCAAGCTCCACGCCCTTCACATATTCACCGGGCTTCAGAAGCCCCGTTTCTCCAAGAATGTTTCCGTCCTCGTCCAGCACGCGCAGTTTCAAATATACACTGTTTTCTTCTGCATTCGTAAAATAAACGACCGCCTTGCTGCCGTCCATCTTCACATTTGCGCACACAGAAAATCGGTACGCCATTCCATCCCGATAGGGTGAGGAATACTGAAGTTCCTCAGGCACATCGGGGATGCCCTGCATTGCCGCATCCTCAAAGGGAGGAGGTATGAACTCGCCTTGCTTCGGTGCGTTCATCACGGAAAGTACCACTACCATTACGATCACCGCGACAGCCGCCAGTATACCGAGCATATATACAGGCGAATAATTCAGCTTTTCCGCTTGTACTTTCTTTCGTTTTTTACTCATAACCATATTCCTTCGTAAACGGTATCTCATATGGAGGCATCAAACTCTTTTGGTGCGCCCATATGAAATACGGTTTGGGCGGAGGAGCTGAAATCAGCCCCTCCGCTCACTTTTAATGAGATCAATTAGCTGTAGTCGCTAATAGAGTAATAAACATCGTAAACGACCTTCTTGCCTGTATCGACCCACTCGCCATTTAGATTATATGCCAGTGTGAGTGTTTCACCTTCAACAACATGCGGATCTGAAAGAGTAGTTTCCAGATATTTTGCAACAAATGCGTCATAATAATTATGTCTCGTCAACTTTACCGAATCTACAACAGTTCCATCTGATTTCAAAAATGCAACCGTGACATAACTGGGACCTGTCATGTATTTAATACCTGAGCCAAAGACAGAGATTTCAAATTCTGTATTTAACTTGGCAGCATTATGTCGAATCGTATACGTATTGGTGCTTTCATCAAACGTCACCTTACTACCGGAGAGAATTACGTCAGAGACAGTAACGGTCATGTAATATATAACGCGCTGGGGAAGTCTTGTCCATGTTGCGCCTTCATCTTCGGAATACGCAGGAATAAGATCTTCGTCGCAGAAATCCAGCGTAATATTGCCTGTTAAGCAGTTCTCTGCCTCGTTATAGGTGAAATCCTTTAAGCTCATGGAATTATGAACTTCTCCGTCGGAGGTAAGGAAGCCGATACGGTAGTTTTCCTGTCCCTCAATCATATCAATATTGGCACCGGACAGTGTTACTTCTATATCGTTGAAGGGGACCTCCTCTGTGCAAACAACCTTATAGTTTCCGGATCCGAGGTCCTCCACTCTGTCTTCATCGCCGGAAAGTGTAGCTGATGTGATCATAGGACCTTCGGTAACTGTACCCTCGGGAGCATCGATATGAACGGTGATTATACCGATTGAGGTGTTTTCTTCCAGAGGTTCACCTCCGATGATACCGAATTCCTCGGAAGCGGAGGGGGCTTCGTCACGAGAAGTACCGACCGCACTGTCAAGCTCCAGAAGGCTTGACATTTCGCCTGTCGAGGTAAATACACCCGTAATGTCAACCAGCTGCTCAAAGGAAAGGGTGGCTGTGAGTTCTGTGTCCGAATGGTTGGTTACGGTAATGGTGCGTGTCTCTTCACTCCATGCACCTTCTACGCCGCCCACATATTCGTGACTACCGGGATCCCATTCGCCGGAGGATGTCTTGATATAAGCAAAGGTCATATCATCCCACTCGATATCAACCGAGATGGTCTTATAAATGGCGCCCGTTGGCTGGAAATCACCGCCAACGACGATAGTGGCAGATTCGCCGTGCTCACCAACATTCGCTTCCGCAAAAACGGTGACCGACATTGACGCGATCATAAAGACCGCAAGAAAAAACGCAAACAGTTTCTTCATAATATGCAGTTCCTTTCTATGAATTTAACAGACCGAATCAGGTGGCGGAAATTTCAATTGTCAATACGTGTCCGATTTGGGTCCAGGTCTCACCGCCGTCGTTGGAGTAAGCCAGTTTGTATGTACCTGCGTTTTTAGGCAGTTCCAGATTTTTTGTTGTCCAGCAACCCTTTTCAACGTCATAGGTAGCGCTTTCGGCATTGACAACGCAGGAGGTTGCTACGAGTCCATTCGAAGTGAGCAATGCGATCTGACAATCATCGCCGGTTGCATAATTCATATTTTCACCAACCAGGATGACAGGGGGGGTGATCTTGTACGAATCCGGCATATTTCCGGGGATGGTGGCGGCGTATGTGATCCTGCCCAAACTGTCAATGCCGACCTCAAGGTAACCGGTTGCCTCGAAGCCGAATGCCGTGATCTCAGGCACGGGAACGTAATACGCCGATTCAATGAGAACGGTGATCTCACCGACAACGTCTGCACTTACGCTGATGCTGCCGCTGATGTTAAAGGTGGCGGTGGCAGTGGGTGCTTCCTCAACCTCCGTATCCACCGCGGAAGCAAGCTCCAGAACGCTGTCGTCCATTGTGCCGCTACCTTCGGTGAATGCGCCGCTCACGGTGTCAACCCCACTCTCAAAGGAAAGGGTGGCATTGACTTCGGTATTGGAGTGGTTGGTTACGGTGATGTCGGCGCGATCGTTCTCCCAATAGCCTTCATAGGCACCGGCATACTCGTGATTCTCGGGATTCCAACCGAAATGAACGCCCTCTACATAGGTGAAGGTCATATCCTCCCAAGCAACGTCAACCGAAATAGTCTGGGTCTCGCTGCTACCCGTGTACTGAACGACACCGTTGACATTGACGTTTGCCGAACCACCGTTGGCGTCAACGGATTCCTCCGCAAAGACGGGAAGCGCTATTGTTGCAATCATCATGATTGCAAGAAGAAGCGAAAACAATTTCTTCATGGTAAGTAGTTCCTTTCTGTATAATTAACTTACTGCTTTGCAATGGTTATAGTAACCGTACCAACCTTGCCAGCAGTATCTGCGGTCAGACTACCGCCCAAGGTCAGTGCAACAGAGTCTGAAGGGGCAGCGTCTCTTGCGGTACCGACTGCGGTAGCAAGTGCGAGCACGCCATCGTTCGTGAAGGTGCCGTAAACTGTCTCAACTTCCCCCGTATAAGTGAAGGTCGCCTTGATCGCTACGTTGGAATGGTTGGTAACGGTGATCTCGTTTCCGCTTGCAGACCAAGAGCTTTCCGCAGCTCCCATGTACTGATGTGTTGAGGGATCCCATACGCCATCCACGCCTTCAGAGAACTCAAATTCCATTGCCCCCCAAGCGATGTCGACCGAGATCACATCCTCGGCAGTTGAACCTGCCTTGAAGGTTGCGGAAATGTCGATTGTTGTACCGCTATCAGAGGTAACGGAGTTTTCCGCAAAAACGGTGACGGAAATGCTCATCATCAGAGTTATGACGAACGCGAGAAAAAGAATTCTTTTCATAGTGGTTTCTCCTTTCTGAGTTTTTTATGAAATGCCCTTCGGCTATTCAACAATGGTGATTTTGACCTTGCCCTTGGCATCAACCATGGCTTTTTCGTTTGTTTCAGGATCGTAGGCTCTGACGACAAGCTCGCCGTCGTAGCCTCCGACCATCAGTCGCTCCTTTGCCTGCTTCTCCAGAGTCAGCGTATCCACGCCGTGTCCGGGCGTGATCAAATCGGATTTGGCAACAACGAGATCGCCAATCATGATCAGGATGGCTACATTTTGATTGGATGCCTGCGGATTTGCGTACAGTAAGGTCACCTTGTTCTCCGAGAGATCGACCTTCACGCTTGTTTGATAGGTTACGTTGATAGCTCCTCCACCCTCCGGGCTTTCCATTTTATCGCTATCGTCTCCTTCCAGTGGTTTTTGATTTTGCTCCGTGCCTTGAGGTGGATAATCGGGTGTAATGGGAGTGCCTCCGTCATCACGGAAGAAAACCACCCAAACGGTAGTGGCGACAGACGCAATCAGCACCAACGCAAGCACAGTAATGATGATAGCAAGTTGTGTTTTGGTTATAGTCATGTTAAATTTTACCTCCTTTGAGATATGAATCTGCATTTTATATATTTGGGGCTTCACTTACAGCGACGCAAGTGTTGACATCAGATAGCTTGCCGTAACGGAGGTGTAGAGAAAACCGTCGATCAGGCGATCCTTTTTTAACTGTGTGACTTTATGGGCAAGTTCGGGAGCGGCAGTGTCATCACAAAATGCTACAATCTTACATTCCGGCTCATTTTTGCGAAGCTGTTTGATTTCTTTCAGCCGACCTTCCATGGTTGCTCCCGGAAGATATGATATTTCCATCAATAAAATATCTACATCCGACAGCGCGGACTTGTCGGAAGTATTTGTGCTGACCTCAGGAGTCACTTGACACGGCAAAAACTCTCCGCAATCCTTCAAGGTCTTGATAACCGCTGTTGACAGTAGCTCGTTTTTGATACTGACAAGAACTTTCTTCACATGTACTCCTCCTCTCTGAAGAAGCTCCTCTCTAATTCTTATATATATTTTATCATTCCGGCAGGTTATCCACATCGTACTTTCGTGCATAAAAAAGAAGTACCGTCGATTTGACAGTACTTCTTGAAATATCGCGGATTATTCTGTTTCCTTATCAACAATGATTAGTCCGCAGTCTCTGGCACGAACGGCAAGTTCCGTTCGATTTCTGAATCCGGTCTTGTCACGCATGGACTGAATATGTCCTTTTACGGTTCGCAGAGACATATACAATTTTTCCGCAATTGCCGCATCACTTTCACCGGCTACGACCTCACGAAGAACCTCAAGCTCACGAGCCGTCAATTCATCGCTGGTGATATAT
>JAFWXY010000140.1 GCA_017522905.1 Clostridia bacterium | reverse complement strand
GCGGACTTGATATGACCGTTCCGATGGGTGCCATCTACGGCTTTATCGGTGAAAACGGCTCGGGCAAATCCACCACCGAAAAGATGATTTGCGGACTGATCCCTACAAGCGGCGGCTCCATTAAACTTTACGGAAAAGACTACACCGACGAATCGGTAAGAGCCAAAGTTGGCGTACTGATCGAGTCCCCCGGATGCTTCCCCGGACTTACCGTTTGGGATAATATGATGCTTCAGGCGGCAAACCTTAGTATTCCAAATGCCGAGCAAGAAGTGATCAAGGTTCTCAAAACCGTTCGTATGGAGGGTGCGGCAGGTAACAAATACAAGAACTGTTCCCTCGGTATGAAGCAGAGAGTCGGCATTGCCATGGCGCTTCTTGGAAACCCCACTTTATTGGTGCTGGACGAACCTCTGAATGGTCTCGATGCGGACGGTATGCGCATTATGCGTGAGGTGTTCCTTGATGTAATCAGCGACGGCAAGCGCAGTATCATCGTTTCCTCTCACCTTCTCGGAGAGCTTCAAAAGGTGGCAACCCATTACGGCATTATCCGACACGGCAAGATGATCTGCGAGATGACCGCAGACGAGCTGGATGCAAGCTGCCGAACCTATATTGCTCTGAAAGCCGATGAAATGAGCCGTGCCAAGAATCTGCTTGGCTGTAAATATTCCCGTGTAGAAGAAGACGAAGCGGGCTGCATCCGAGTATATGACCTGACCACTCCGGAGGATGTCGTCACTTATCTTTACGAAAATGGCATTCCGGTAATGGAGATTATGACCGACAAGATTGGTCTTGAAGAATACTACATTGATCTGATGAAGGGAGGCAAATGAGAATGGAAAAAGTTATGAAATTTGAGAAAATCAGCTTTGCGGGACGCATAAAAAGTATGCTGAAGGTAGACTTCCGCAGAATGTTTAAGTCAAAACTCTTTTACATTCTGATTGCCTGCGCACTCGTTATTCCGATTCTGATGACCGTCATGATGTCAATGATGGATGGCAGCGTGTCGGTTAATCCGCAAACCGGCGTAGAAACCATTATGGAAGGTCCCGAAAACGCTTGGCAGAATATCGGCACACTTCCCGGAGAGCCTTTAGGCGGAGACGAGATTTTTATGATGTGCAACATCAATATGGCGTTTATGGGTGTTGCTGTTTTCGTATGCCTCTTTATATCCGATGATTTCAGAAGCGGATATGCTAAGAACCTCTTTACCGTTCGTGCGAAAAGGGGCGAATACGTGGTGTCAAAGACCGTCTCGGGCTTTATCTGCGGAGCGTTTATGCTCATTGCCTATTTTCTTGGCTCGATGCTCGGCGGGGCGATCTCCGGTCTGTCCTTTGATCTTCACGGGCTGAACGCTGGTAATCTCGCTATGTGTATGCTCGCTAAGATCTTCCTGATGCTTGTGTTTGTTTCCATCTTTACGCTCATCAGCGTTGCTGCAAAGCAAAAAGCATGGCTTGCAATCTGCGGTAGCCTTGGCGGTGGTATGCTGCTCTTTATGATGGTATCTATGATTACCCCTCTTGGCTCGACTCCGATTCACGTGGTTCTTTGTGCTGCTGGCGGTGTGTTGTTCGCTTTGGGACTTGGTGCTATCAGTAAAGCGATTTTGAAGAAAACAAGTTTGGTGTAACGATTCAAGGCAACGTCATTTCGGCGTTGCCTTGTTCTTTGAAATCAACACTTTACTGTAATCGTGTTGTTCAATTTCTAATCGCAAATTGCTAAAATATAAGTATAATTTTCAAAAGGGCATCAAACGCAAACAAAACTTTAACATTTGCATGATATAATAAATGCAGTAAAGTTATAACCAGCGGAGGTAACACCATGTTTAAGATATTGGTTGTAGAAGACGACAAGGAACTGAACAAGACCGTTTGCTCCTTTTTGAATCATAGCGGATATGAAGCTGAGGGGTGTCTGAATGCCGCCGAGGCATACGATGCCCTGTATGAGAATATGTTCGACCTGATCGTATCGGATATTATGATGCCCGATATCGACGGCTTTGAGTTTGCGCAGAATGTTCGTGCTCTCAATCAGGATATTCCGATTCTGTTCATGACGGCACGGGATGACATTGCATCCAAACAGCGGGGCTTCCGTATTGGCGTGGATGATTATATGGTGAAACCCATCGATCTCGATGAACTGTTTTTGCGCATCGGCGCACTGCTTCGTCGTGCAAAGATCGCATCAAGCCGTAAACTGGAAATCGGCAGTTTTGTTATGGATGCCGATGAACATACCGCATACCTGGGTGATGAGGAAGTTTCGCTTACCAACCGTGAGTTCAGTATCCTCTACAAACTCCTAAGCTATCCGAAAAAGACCTTTACAAGAACGCAGCTTATGGATGAATTTTGGGATGCGGACACGGAAACCGCACCAAGAGCCGTTGATGTCTATATGACAAAACTCCGTTCCAAACTTTCCGACTGTGAGGATTTTGAGATCAAAACCGTCCACGGGCTTGGATATAAGGCGGTGATCAAATGAAGAAACCGACGTTGAAAGATGTATTGGGATCGGTCAGTAGCTTTTTGTTGTTCTTCTTGACGGTTGGATTTATCGTGTCCTGCTGTATGATGCTGTTTGTAAGAATCTTGGCAGATACGATGGATCTCACAATTACACCCGACAATGTTGGTGCTGCCGCAAAGGTAACCTTTTGGAACGTGGTTTTGATTACATTTCTTTTCAAGTTTGCTGATT
>JAFWXY010000139.1 GCA_017522905.1 Clostridia bacterium | reverse complement strand
GTGCTCCGCGCAGCGAATCATAAATATGTATGATTGTATAATTGCCACTTTCTCGAAATTTTTTGCCACGCTATTGCAATTTTTTCTGTTGTATGATATAATTGGACAAAAGAGACAAGAGTTTTTTGCATTCTATATAAGAGGAAACCTATGAATCATATATTTAATAAAGATCCATCTATGCCCGAGTATGTCGGCCGAACCGTGCTGGACACCATCGGACTCGTGATCCCCTCCGTCGATGCATCTCTGCGTGCCGAGATGAAGCTGACGGAAGATGACGTAGCGGTCGGCGTGATCAGCTCGCGCACCGGAGCGGCGGGTCAGATCTGTGCCGTGGATGAGGCGGTCAAGAATACCAATGCAAGACTTGTATCCGTCGAGCTGCCCCGCGACACCAAGGGCTGGGGCGGACACGGTAACTATATTGTTCTGGGCGGACGCGACGTTAGTGACGTTCGTCAGGCTGTTAAGATCGCTCTGGAGCTAACCGAGCGGAACGCGGGCGAGGTTTACATCAACGATGCAGGACACCTGGAGTTTGCCTATTCGGCAAGTGCGGGCGAGGCGCTTGCCGCGGCATTCGATGCGCCATTGGGGCGTGCATTTGGATTTATGGCGGGATCTCCCGCCGCGATCGGCTTGGTTATGGCAGATAAGGCGCTAAAATCGGCTGATGTGTCTCTCATTTGCTACATGACTCCCGACCGCGGGACCAGTCATTCAAACGAGGTGATCATTGCCTTTACGGGCGACGCAGCGGCCGTCAAGACGGCGGTGCTGACCGCGCGAGAAGTCGGCTTGGAGCTGATTTCTGCGATGGATGAGTACCCGAGCGGTCCGTCTATGCCGTACCTGAACTGATGCCCGTGTCCGAATGAAATAATTTTCTGAGGCATTGTTTCGCCAAAAAGAAAAGAGAGGGATGCCCCCTCTCTTTTGGTTATTTTTTTGAATAAAAGACAGTAGAACTCTGAATCCTGTTTTGCGCCAACGTGCCAATTAACTCAAACGGTTTAAAGCGCAAAACAATTCGGCTACGCCGAAGAGATTCATCGTTAATGACATTCTCGCAAAAGAAAAGAGAGGGGTGAACCCTCTCTTTTCTTTTTGGTGGAGACAGTAGAACTCGAATCTACGACCCCTTGCATGTCAAGCAAGTACTCTAACCAACTGAGCTATGCCTCCGTATTGCGCTCCGTTATTATACTACATCTTTTAAGAAAAAGCAATACCTTTTTCAAAAAAACATTTGAAATTTTACTTTTTTTTAGCAAACCATAATTAAATGATTGAGATTCTAAAATAAATTCATATTCAGTTAACAAATTAACTATATAATTAATGCAATATTGAAATGACATGAGGAGACAAATCATGGCCGAAAAGATCATTATAGCAAGTGACAGTACGTCCGACTTAAGCCCCGAGCAGATTGCAAAATACGGAGTTAAGATCATCCCTCTGGGTGTCAGCATGGGCGGCAAGACATACACCGACGGTGTTGACGTAAATCCCGATATGATATATGAAAATTACAACAAGACGGGCGAGCTCCCCAAGACCGCCGCAGTTAACATTGCGGACTTCTCGGATTTCTTTGAGAAGTATACGTCTGAGGGATATTCCATCGTTATGTTTACAATCAGCGCAGAGATGTCGTCTACCTTCAGTAACGCGCGTCTCGCGGCAGAGGATTATCCGAACGTTTACGTTGTAGACACAAGGAACCTCTCCACAGGCGGCGGACTTCTCGTCATCAGCGCATGTGAGATGGCAGAGGAGGGAAAGAGCGCAAAGGAAATTGCCGAGGTATGCGAGCAGCTCAGAGATTGCGTTGACGCATCCTTTGTAATTGATAGCCTTGAATTTCTCTATAAGGGAGGACGTTGCTCGGCCTTGGCGGCATTCGGAGCAAATCTCTTGAATCTCAAGCCCTGCATTGCAGTCAAGGGCGGTAAAATGGGCGTGTCTAAGAAGTACCGCGGTAACTTTGCACGTGTTCTTCCTATGTATATTGCCGACCGCATCGGCGACGGCAGCGACTTGTGCACAAAGCACGTTTTCGTAACGCACGCAGGCTGTGATAAGGAGATCATCGACGCATGTGTCGATAAGGTAAAGTCTTATGGGATCTTCGAGAACGTTATGATATCCCGCGCGGGCTGTACCGTATCCTCTCATTGCGGAAGAAACACCCTCGGTGTTCTCTTTATCAGAAAGAATCCCATAGAATGAATATGATGAAAAAGAAAGGTGAACGCCTTTCTTTTTCTTTTGCGCGTAAGGGTTAACTGTCGTTTCTTAATTATTTTTTTAACATTTAGCATAATTTGATGTGGTGGTATGAAAAATGATAATAATACCCTAACCGACCAATAAATTAATGAGAAAAAATATAATTTTTGTCGCAAATACTATTGATTTTTTAAGATAAATATGATAAAATATAGCCGTAAAATTATGCAAAAAGGAGACCCCGAAAAATGGACAGAAATTATGAAGGCTGGCGCGGGTTCGAAGGCGGAACTTGGGTCAAGGAAATAAACGTAAGAAGCTTTATTAAGCATAACTATACACCCTATGACGGAGACGATTCCTTCTTGGCAGGACCTACTAAGGACACACTTGATCTTTGGGATCAGGTGCTTGATCTTACACGTCAGGAAAGAGAAGCGGGCGGTGTCCTCGATATGGACACAAAGGTGATCTCTACAATTACCTCTCACGGCCCCGGATATCTTAACAAGGAAAAGGAAAGAATTGTCGGATTCCAGACAGAGAAGCCCTTCAAGCGCGCTCTTATGCCCTACGGCGGTATAAGAATGGCAGAGAAGGCTTGCGCTGACAACGGATACACAATTGATCCCGAGGTTAAGGAATTTTTTGAAAAGTACAGAAAGACACACAACGCAGGCGTCTTTGACGCATACACACCCGAGATGCGCGCTTGTCGCTCAAGCCATATCATCACAGGTCTTCCCGATGCTTACGGACGCGGAAGGATCATCGGCGACTACCGCCGCGTAGCGCTCTACGGTGTTGACAGACTTATCGAGGATAAGAAGGAGCAGAAGGAGACTACCCGTTCCACAATGTACTCGGAAATTATCCGCGACAGAGAGGAGCTTGCGGAGCAGATCCGCGCTCTTGAGGATCTCAAGAAGATGGCGGCGTCCTACGGATTTGATATTTCCAAGCCCGCGGTTGATACAAAGGAAGCTATCCAGTGGATGTACTTCGGCTACCTTGCGGCAGTTAAGGAGCAGAATGGCGCGGCAATGTCCCTTGGCCGTACCTCCACGTTTATAGATATTTACTCCGAGAGAGACCTTGCAGAGGGAAGATACACGGAGGAAGAGCTTCAGGAGATGGTCGACCACTTCATTATGAAGCTTCGTCTTGTAAAGTTTGCAAGAACTCCCGAGTACAACGCGCTCTTCTCGGGCGACCCCCAGTGGGTAACCGAGTCTATCGGCGGCGTTGGAATCGACGGACGCCACATGGTAACCAAGATGTCCTACAGATATCTCCATACACTCAAGAATCTCGGCGCGGCACCCGAGCCTAACCTCACGGTCCTCTGGTCTATCAACCTCCCCGAGAACTTCAAGCAGTTCTGCGCCAAGACCTCTATCGAGACCTCCTCGGTTCAGTACGAGAACGACGACCTCATGAGATTCACACACGGCGACGACTATGCTATCGCATGCTGCGTATCCTCTATGAGAGTTGGTAAGGAGATGCAGTTCTTCGGCGCGAGAGCAAACCTTGCAAAGTGCCTCCTTTATGCAATAAACGGCGGTATCGACGAGGTTTCGGGCAAGCAGGTCGGCCCCGAGTACCGTCCTATCACAAGTGAGTACCTTGATTACGATGAGGTAATGCACAAGTATGACGATATGATGAGATGGCTTGCAGGCGTTTACGTAAACACCCTCAACATCATCCACTATATGCACGATAAGTACTGCTACGAGAAGATCCAGATGGCTCTTCACGACAAGAACGTTACCCGTTGGTTTGCAACAGGTATCGCAGGACTTTCGGTCGTTGCAGACTCGCTTTCGGCTATCAAGTACGCCAAGGTAAAGGCTATCCGCAACGATGCGGGAATAGTTGTAGACTACGAGGTGGAGGGAGACTTCCCGAAGTTCGGTAACGACGATAACAGAGTTGACTCTATCGCATACGATATCGTCCATAGATTTATGGAGCATATCAGAAAGAACCACACCTACCGTAACTCAGTTCCCACAACCTCTATCCTTACTATCACCTCTAACGTTGTATACGGTAAGGCTACGGGCGCAACACCCGACGGAAGAAAGAAGGGCGAGGCATTCGCTCCCGGAGCAAATCCCATGCACAGACGTGACACACACGGTGCCGTTGCATCCCTTGCATCGGTTGCAAAGCTTCCCTTTATCGACGCACAGGACGGTATCTCCAATACCTTCTCGATCATTCCCGGCGCGCTTGGCAAGGACGATCAGATCTTTGCAGGAGACATAGACGTTGATCTTGATTGCTGTGTAAACGGAGCATGCATGTCGCCCACACTCTTTGAGGGACTTGACGACAACGACGCAAACTAAGTCAAAAAAAGGAGAAAAACAATGGCAGCAACACAAAACCAGATAGATAACCTTGTTTCGTTGCTTGACGGCTACGTCAAGAAGGGTGGTCACCACCTCAACGTAAACGTATTTACAAAGGAAACGCTTCTTGACGCGCAGGCGCACCCCGAGAAGTATCCCCAGCTTACTATAAGAGTAAGCGGATATGCGGTAAACTTCATCAAGCTCACCAAGGAGCAGCAGGATGAGGTAATTTCGAGAACCTTCCACGAACAGATCTGATATGATCAAGGGTAAGATCCATTCGTCAGAAAGCTTCGGCACAGTGGACGGCCCGGGAATTCGCTTTGTGCTTTTCCTGCAGGGCTGTCCGATGCGCTGTCTCTATTGCCATAATCCCGACACGTGGAAACTTAACGGGGATAGGGAAATGAGCGCAGACGAGGTGATAGCGGAGTATAAAAAGAATTCCGTCTTTTATAAGAACGGCGGACTTACGGTCACGGGCGGCGAGCCGCTTTTGCAGATCGACTTTTTGCTTGAGCTTTTTAAAAAGGCGAAAAAAGAGGGAATACACACCTGTATCGACACCTCGGGGATAACCTATGACAGAGAGAACGCCGAATATACAGAAAAGCTGGACCGACTCCTGGCCCTGACCGATCTTGTGATGCTTGATTTAAAGCATATCGATTCCGATAAGCACAAGATCCTGACGGGGTATACGAATGAAAACATCTTAAGCTTTGCAAGATATATCGACTCCAAGGGAATTGCCACCTGGATAAGACACGTTGTTGTAGAAGGGTATACCGACGACGAGGACGATCTCTTCCGCTTGGGTGAGTTTATAGGCACGCTCAAGCATGCCAAGGCACTTGACGTGCTTCCTTATCACACCATGGGTGTGTCAAAATACGCGGAGCTCGGAATCAAGTATAGGCTTGAGGGACTCCCGTCCTTGTCAAGGTCCGATGCCGCGCGCGCAAAGCAAAGAATTTTACTTGGAATCAAGGCTTCGAGAAACAAAAAAGAGACTTGCTGATGCAAGTCTCTTTTTTACGTCAAAGCCTTTTTGTAAAAAGCTTCTCGCAGATCTTATTTAACCGTCAAAAGCTCCTCTGCGCTCTTTCTTCTGGGAGCGGCAGGCTCCTCTGCGGCATAGCCGATTGCCACGAGAGCGGATACAGACTGACCCTCGGGAAGTCCAACTACCTCTGCAACCTTTTTTTCATCGAAGATACCCATAATAACGGTGCCAAGACCCGCCTCGTGAGCTGCCAGGCAGAAGGTCTGAGTGGCGATGCCTGCGTCAAAGGACTGCCAGTGAGTGCCCTTGCTTGTGGTAGCCGAGCCGTCTCTCTCGTATCCCGAGCGGTTATTGATGGTTGTAACAACGACCATAGCGGGCGCGCCGCTTGCGGTGCCTATATTGTACTCAAAGTCCATCATGCATTCCTTTGCAAGTCTGTTCTTGATCTCCTTGTCAAGCACGGCAATGTATCTTGTCGTCTGGGAGTTCTTCCAGCTGGGTGCATATGCGGCGGTTGCCACAACGCCTGAAATAACGTCAGCGGTAACTTCCTTGTCACTGAATTTTCTAATACTTCTTCTTTCCTTGATGCAATCAATCGCGTTCATTTAGGTATCTCCTGATTATTTGAATAAAATTTTATTTACCGCTAAATTATACCAAATATTTACACTATTGTCAAGCATAGATTTTAACTGTAGAAACACATTTTAATGAAAAAAATGCACAATTTACCTAAAAAAATTATAAAATAGTTCTTGATTTTTGGTTATAATTGTGGTAAAATAAAAAGAGAACAAAAAAGCTTCTGACAGAACGCTATAAGAAAGGCATATGATCATGGAAAATTACACAAAAAACTTTGGATTTAAGCATAAGGCGGGCGTTATCATGCCGATAAGCAGCTTGCCGGGAAAATACGGTGTGGGCAGCTTTGGTAAGGCGGCTCACGATTTTATTGATTTCCTTGATGCAACGGGGCAGAAGTGCTGGCAGGTCCTTCCCCTGAACCCCACCTCGTACGGAGACAGCCCCTATCAGTCGCCGTCGTCCGTAGCGGGAAACCCCTACTTTATCGACCTTGATATACTTGCATCGCGCGGACTTCTTACAAAGGACGAGCTCAAGTCACAGAGATACGAATATACAAAGAGAGTTGACTACGGTTGGCTCTACAACACGCGCTATAACGTATTGAGACTTGCCTTCTCCCGCTTCACACCCGATTCGGAATATAAGAAATTTGTAAAGAAGAACGAGTCCTGGCTTGAAAAGTACGCGCTCTTTATGGCCCTCAAGGTAAAGAACGGTTATTGCCAGTGGACTCTCTGGGCAGACGAGGACAGAGACTATAAGAAGGCGATTGAGAATAAGGCTGCATACGAGGCAGAAATGTCCTTCTGGCGCTGGATTCAGTTTGAATTTGCAAGAGAGTGGAAGGAGATAGTCAAGCACGCACACGAAAAGGGAATACTTATAATAGGAGACATGCCTATCTACGTAGCACACGACAGTATGGACGTGTGGGCTGCTCCCGAGCAGTTCTTGCTTGATGAAAACTATAATCCTACCGTGGTTGCCGGATGTCCCCCCGACGGATTCTCGCCCGACGGTCAGCTTTGGGGCAACCCGATATACAATTGGGACAGAATGGAGAAGGAGGGCTTTGCCTGGTGGGTAGAGCGCGTAGGACTTGCATTCGGTCTTTACGATATCCTTCGAATAGACCACTTCAGAGGCTTTGCAGGATACTATAACATTCCCTACGGCGAGGATACGGCGAGAAACGGCAAGTGGGACAGCGCACCCGGTATAGCGCTCTTCAGAACGCTTGCAGAGAAATTCCCCAAGGCTAAGATCATTGCCGAGGACCTCGGATTTATCACAGACGACGTCCGCGCATTGCTTGACGACGCGGGCTTCCCGGGAATGAAGATGCTCCACTTCGCCTTCTACGACGAGGATAGCGAGTATCTGCCGAGAACCTACGAAACCAAGAATTGCGTGGTCTACGCATCCTCGCACGACTCGGATTGCTCGGTTACCTGGCTTAAAAATCTTGAGGGCGAGGCTCTGGCGAGATTTAAGCGCGAGTGCCCTCGCAGAAAAGGACAGACCAGAACCTGTGACCTTATAGAATTTGGATTTAACAGTATAGCAAACCTTGCCATAGTTCCCATGCAGGATTACCTCGAGCTTTCAAACGAGGAGGGTAGAATGAATACCCCCGCAACCGCGTCGGGCAACTGGACGTGGAGAATTACCCCCAGATATAACACCGAGAAGATGAGAGAAAAGATGCTCTCACTCGTTAAGAGAACAAAGCGTGCCAAATAAATAATAATGAAGGGTAGATAATATAATGAAGACTTCCATTCGTTTTATATCACTTTTACTCGTGCTTCTACTTTTAGCTACGGCTATGTTTACGTCCTGTGATTTTGGCTCGGGCGGTGGCGAAACCGAAACCGAGAGCGAGACCGGGACCGAGGGGGCATACGCTCCCGACCCCAACGAATATAAGCTTCCCCTTGAGGACGGGTATAATCAGCTCACCTTCTATTGGAGCTACAAGGGCGGTACATACGAAAACTGCGACATTTGGATCTGGTGGGGCGACAAGGCAGGACAGGGATATACCTTCCACGAATGTAACTACGGTGCAAAGGTAGTTATCAATGTTCCCGAGGACGTAAAAGAGGTAGGATTCATCGTCCGCAGAGATTGCTCCGAGCCGGGTGGCTCAAGCTGGGGCAATGCTACCAAGGACTATGAGAGCGACCGCTTCGCGATAATCGAGGGCAAGGAGACCGTTATTTATCTTAAGAGCGGTGACCCTGAGCAATACAAAAGCCAAGACGGAGGAAAAACACTCGAAATGATAAAGAAATTTTCACTTGCAAGCATGACGGACGTCCGCCGCTTGCAGTACAGAATAACACCAAAGGTAACCATCACAGACCCCTCGCAGATAAAGGTATATGAGGGTGACCGTGAGATCAAGGTTACCGCGGTATCAACGATGGGACGTCAGGCGACCACGGGATATATCGATGTCGCCGAGGATCTTAAGCTTGACTCGACATACCGTGTCGTTATCGAGGGCTACGGCGAAAAGACCGTAATTCCCATGGGAATATTCGATAGTGAGTGGTTTGCAGAAAACTATCACTACGACGGTGACGATCTCGGAGCTGTCATTAACGGCGAGAACACCACCTTTAAGGTTTGGGCGCCTACCGCAAGTAAGGTAGTGCTCAATCTCTTCGAAAAGGGCAACGGATCAGGCGCGTATAAGAGCGTTGAGATGACACGCGGTGATAAGGGTGTTTGGTCATACACCGAGGCATGCGGCCACGGAACCTATTACACCTACACGGTTACGACCGCAGTAGGAACGCAGGAGGCAGTTGACCCCTATGCAAAGGCGGCAGGAGTTAACGGCGACCGCGGAATGGTAGTTGACCTCTCGCTCACCGATCCTGAGGGATTTGAGGATAGCATTCTTGCTGATCCTATAAATAGCTACTCCGAGGCAGTTATCTGGGAGGTGCACGTAAGAGACTTCTCAAATAAGATAGCATCGAGCGAATATAAGGGCAAATATCTCGCCTTTACAGAGAAGGGACTTGTAAATGAGTACGGTCAGAGCGTAGGAATAGACTATCTCGTTGAGCTTGGAATAACCCACGTTCATCTTCTCCCCGTATACGACTACGCATCTGTAGACGAGGCGAACCCCGACAGCGGCTTTAACTGGGGCTACGATCCCGAGAACTACAACGTTCCCGAGGGAAGCTATTCCACAGACCCCTATAACGGAGAGGTAAGGATCAGAGAATATAAGGAAATGGTAATGGCGCTCCATAAGGCGGGCATCGGAGTTATCATGGATATGGTATATAACCACACATACGACTCTAACAGCTCCTTTAACAAGATAGTTCCTTACTATTATTACAGATATACCAATACAGGCGCAAACTCCTCTGCAAGCGGATGTGGAAACGACACCGCTTCGGAGAGATATATGTTTGGTAAGTTTATGGTAGATTCCACATCCTATTGGGTAGAGGAATACAACCTTGACGGACTCAGATTTGACCTTATGGGTCTTCACGACCTTGCAACTATGCAGAACGTTGAGGCGGCAGTCCATACTATAAATCCCAATGCCATCATTTACGGTGAGGGCTGGAAGATGGGCTCTACAATTGACGGAAGCGCACAGGCAAATCAGTCTAACATCAGTCAGATCACTCCTACGGGTGATGCCATCGGTGCGGTCGCAGTATTCAACGATGCAATCCGTGACGGACTTAAGGGAAGCGTGTTTGAGGAGACATCAAAGGGATACATCAGCGGCGCGGCAAAGGCTAATGCAAATAAGGTCGCATTCGGCATCAAGGGCGGCGTTGGCGTAGGTCAGGGCTGGACGGTTGAGAACGCGATGGTCATCAACTATATGAGCGCGCATGATAACAATACCCTCTGGGATAAGCTTGAGCTTTCTAACGGCAAGGACAGCGAGGAAGAGCGCATCAAGATGAACAAGCTTGGCGCGGCGATCCTTATGATCTCGAAGGGCACACCCTTCTGGCAGGCGGGAGAGGAAATGCTCCGCACCAAGGACGGCGACGAGAACTCGTATAAGTCAAGCGATGCGATAAACAACATCGACTGGTCGCTTCTCAAGGAGGGAACAATCCAATACGAGACGATGCAATATTACAAGGGACTTATCGCAATGCGTTTGGGTCACGCTATCTTCATAGACGTAAACACCGAAATAGAATGTGTAGAGCACGCAAGTGGACTGATGATCGTAACCTTTACGGGAACCGAGGGCGGTGAAAAGGCAATCGCAATAATCAACCCTAACGCAACTACTCTGACTTATACGCTTGAGGGTGAGTGGGGATTACTTGCAGACGGCGAGCGGGCGGGAAGCGAGATAATCGTACGTGAGAGCGGTCAGGTCACGGTCTGCGCAAGAAGCGTTAGAGTGTATGTTAATTTCGAGGAATAAGCAAAAACTTACGATGAGGTGAGACAGTGTGAACGGAAAAACAAAACGGCTGATAGGCGCTATGCTTTGTGCTCTTATCCTTGCCGCATCACTCGTCTCCTGTGAGGGAGATCCGCAAGCAGATACCAATAAAGGAGACTGGAGACCAAACGATATAGCCACCTCGGTCTCATCAGATTCGCTTTACGTGAAAAAGGTAGAGGGACTTCCCGAGGACTTCATATTGGGCATGGACGCGTCATGTGTCCCTGCCCTTGAGGAGAGCGGAGTAAAATATTACGACCAAGCGGGCAACGAGAAGGACGTGTATATGATCCTTGCCGAGAACGGCATAAATTACATACGCGTTCGAATTTGGAACGACCCCTATAATGGGGAAGGAAAGGGCTACGGCGGCGGAAATTGCGATATAGATAATGCAATTGAGATAGGCAAGCGCGCAACCGCCTGTGGCATGAAGCTGCTTGTTAATTTCCACTACAGTGACTTTTGGGCAGACCCATCAAAGCAGATGGAGCCTAAAGCCTGGAAGGGAATGAGCATCGAGGAGAAATCCGCGGCGCTCTACGAGTACACGAAGGATTGTCTTGTGCGGCTTGTCAATGCGGGCGTTGACGTTGGTATGGTGCAGATTGGCAATGAGACCAACGGAGGCCTATGCGGAGAGAGTGCATCCAAGATAGGCGGCTGGAACAAGATAACTACACTTATGAAGGAGGGCTCACGCGCTGTGCGCGAGGTCTGCCCGGATGCGCTTGTGGCAATTCATTTTGCAAATCCCGAAAAGGCAGAGAGCTATGAGAGCTACAGCAAGAATCTTGACTATTACGGCGTAGATTACGACGTTTTCGCATCCTCATATTACCCCTTCTGGCACGGCACGCTTGAAAATCTCTCGGCGGTGCTTTCAAGGGTGGCAGATACGTACGGCAAGAAGGTCATGGTAGCTGAAACCTCGTATGCCTTCACGTCAGCCGACAGCGATTTCTTCGGAAACACCATCGGTGAGGGCGGAGGAATCGTTAAGAATTACCCCTTTACTATTCAGGGACAGGCAAACCTCGTCAGAGACGTTGTAGAAACCGTAGTCAATACAAAGGGCGGAATAGGAGTCTTCTATTGGGAGGGCACCTGGATAAGCGTTGGCGGCTTTGATTATGAAGAAAATCTCGCAAAATGGGAGAAATACGGCTCGGGCTGGGCATCAAGCTCTGCCGGATCATACAACCCCGACGACGCGGGCAAATGGTACGGCGGCTGTGCCGTGGACAATCAGGCGTTCTTTGACAGCAAGGGACGCGCCACCGAGGCACTCAAGGTCTTTGGGTTGCTCAAGGAGGGCAATATCGTTGAAAACAAGGTCGATGCGATAGAGGATACCCACCTTATGATAGACCTCAACGGAGATATCGTTCTTCCAAGGACGGTCAACGCGATAATGCTTGATAACTCCAGAGAGGCAGTCGAGGTCGAATGGTTCGATGTCGATATCGACCTGATGAAAAACGGAGGCGTTGCCGACTACGAGATACCGGGAAGCGTGGGCTCAATGAGAACGAAATGCTACGTTTCCATGGTCGAATATAACTTCCTCCAAAATTGGAGCTTCGAGGAGGGCGATGCGGCTTGGACTTCAACCGCGCTCAGGTCCTTTGACGAGCTTAAGGTCGAGGATAAGGTCACAGATTCACTTACTGGCGAAAAGCATTATCATTTCTGGGGTGCTAATGCAAATTCCGTTGAGTTTACCCTCGAGCAAAGGGTAGAGGGAGCAAAGAGCGGAAAATACAACTATTCTATCAGCATTATGGGCGGTGACGGCGGCGAGACCGATATATACGCCTACGTCAAGATAAACGGCGAGACAGTATATACGGCCCCGACCACAATAACGTCATACAACGAGTGGCATACCGCAACCATCAACGGTATTGAATACGATGAATCCGACGAGATGATCGTGGGAATATACGTTAAGTGCGCGGGGGCTAACGCGTGGGGTAAGATCGACGACGCAAAGCTCAATTCAGTAAAATAAAAAAATACAGGTGCATTATGAAATTAAAGAGAATTGTTTCTGCCATGCTCGCTGCTTGCTTTGCACTCCTTAGTGTGTGTGGATTTGCATCCTGCAAGGAGACAGGTCCTATGGTAGATCAAATAGACGATAATTACAGAACCTTTTATCAGATATTCGTCGGCTCGTTTTCGGATTCAAACGGAGACGGCATCGGAGATATAAGAGGAATTATAAACCGACTTGACTATCTGAATGACGGAGACGTCAATTCGGGCAAGAGCCTTGGAGTGCAGGGAATATGGCTCTCGCCCATATTCTCGTCTCCCTCGTACCATAAGTACGATGCGACCGACTACTATGAGATAGATTGGAGATTCGGTGAGGAAAAAGACCTTAAGGAGCTTATCGAGCTTTGCCACGAGAGAAACGTCAAGGTCATCTTGGACCTTGCGATAAACCATACCTCAAATAGCCACGAGTGGTTTTTGCAGTTCAAGGAAGCCAGAATGAAGGGGGATACCTCGAATAAGTACTACGATTATTACTCCTGTGTTACGACCGAGGAAAAGGTCGGCGGCATAAGCTACCAGAAGATAGCAGGCGTTGACTGCTGGTACGAGTGCAACTTCTCCGGCAGTATGCCCGAGCTCAATTTTGATAATCCCGAGGTAAGAGAGGAAGCCTTGAATATCGCCAAATATTATCTTGACCTTGGCGTTGACGGCTTCAGATTTGACGCGATAAAGTACATTTATTTCGGCGATACAGAGAGGTCGGCGGATTTCTGGGAGGAATATATGACGGAGCTCAGAAAAATCAAGCCCGATATATACTGCGTTGGTGAGTGCTGGTCGGGTGAGACCGAGATACTCCAGTATTACGGCTCGATGAACTGCTTCAATTTTGCAATGTCACAGGCAGAGGGCGTTGCGGCAACGGCGGCGAAGGGAAAATCACTCTATACCTTCACAAAATATGTCGAAGCCTACCAGGAGAAGATCGAAGAAGCCAATCCCGACGGAATGGTGATGTCCTTCCTTTCAAACCACGATATGGACAGGATCGCGGGAGCGTTCGTTACCGAAAATAATATGAAGATGGCGGCAAATCTCTATCTTCTTGCCCCGGGCTCTCCCACCATATATTACGGTGAGGAAATAGGAATGAGAGGCTCGCGCGGAGGAGAGAACACCGATGCAAACCGCCGTCTTGCAATGCTTTGGGGAGATGATGACCTTATAAAAGACCCCGTAGGAACGACATATTCCCCCGATAAGCAGATACAGACGACCGTTGCAGAGCAGATCGAGGACGAGAACAGTATGTATAATTATTACTGTAAGCTTATCGCGATCCGCCATAAATATCCCGCGATTGCAAGGGGAGATTATACCGCAGTTGATTGCGGCGATAAAAATCTCGGCGGATTTGTCGTTGAATATGGCGGCGACAGAATAGGAATCTTCCACAACAATTCCGCAACCGATTCGCTCTCCTTTGACCTTTCAAAGCTTGATGGTGACACATTCAAAAACATATGTGACAGTATTGGAACAGGCGAGGCGACAATAAAGGGAACAACACTCACCTTGCCCCCCCAGACAAGCGTTGTAGTAAACTAAAGCGAATGGGCTAAAGTGCTTAAAGCAAATGTAATATTTTGTCGAATTTGTACAAAAAAATAAAAATGAGAAAAAAATTTTGCAATATAGTTGACAAAAAAACTAATAAATGTTATAATAAGTTGTGTGTGAAAAACGCAAATAAATACAAATTTTTAAGGAGGATTACTCTATGAAAATGAGTAAAATCTTATCTCTTCTTCTCGTGGTTGTGATGCTTGTTGCTTGCTTTGCAGCTTGTACCACTCCCGAGGATCCCAAACCTACTCCCAATCCCAATGCAGATCTTGCAGGAACATACAAGATCACAATGTGGGTATCCGAGAAAGAGGGCGTAGCAGACCAGTTCAAGTCTCAGATCGCCGCTTTCATGGCAGCTAACCCCGGTATCGTTATCGAGGCATCCATTGAGGGTGTTACAGAGGCAGACGCAGGCTCTAAGGTAGTTGCAGACGTTGCTACCGCTCCCGACATCTACTGCTTCGCGCAGGACCAGTTGGCTCGCCTGGTGCAGGCTGCCGCTCTGGCTGCTCCCGCTGGCGATGTTGCTAAGCTGATCGTTGAGCAGAACGACGCAGGTTCTGTCGCTGCTGCATCCGTGGCAGGCACCCTGTATGCTTACCCCATGACTTCCGACAACGGCTACTACATGTACTATGACACCAGCATCATCTCCGAAGAGGATGCTGAGTCCATGGAAGCTATCATCGCTGCTTGCGAGGCCAATGGCGTTAAGTTCCGTTACGCTCTGGAGAACGCATGGTACACCGCTTCCTTCTTCTTCGCTACCGGTTGCCACTCCAACTGGAGCATGAACGAGGCTGGCGAGTTCACCTCTGTTGACGATGACTTCAATTCCGAGGCCGGTCTGGCTGCCATGAAGGGCATGCAGAAGCTGGCTCAGTCCCCCGCTTACGACTCCAACGCTGATATCTTCACCGACGCCGGCGTCGTCATCACCGGTATCTGGAACGCCAACGCCGCTGCCGATCACTTCGGCGAGAACCTGGGTGCTACCGACCTGCCCTCCTTCGAGGTTGACGGCACTTCCTACCACCTGGGCTCCTACACCGGCAACAAGCTGATGGGTGTCAAGCCCCAGTCCGACGGCAATAAGGCCGCTGTCCTGGCTCTGCTGGCTCAGTACCTGACCAACGAAGAGTGCCAGGCTAAGCGCTACGAGCTGTATCAGTGGGGTCCCTCCAACCTGAACGCACAGGCTTCCGAGGCTGTTCAGTCCAACATCTCCCTGGCTGCTCTGGCTAAGCAGAACAACTACGGCCAGCCCCAGGGTCAGATCCACGGCTCTTGGTGGGATATCGCCAAGGTTCTGGGCGCTGACGCTAAGAACGCTACCTCCGATGCTGATCTGCAGGCAGCTCTGGATAGCTACAAGGCTACCATCGACGGCCTGTTCGCTATGACCGAGGAGCAGAAGAACGCTTGGGGCGTCATCGGCAACATCTGCAACACCAACTGGGACACCGACTTCGCTATGACCGAAGTTTCTGCTGGCGTTTACGAGTCTGATCCTCTGGAGCTGAAGGCTGGCGAAGAGTTCAAGGTCCGTCAGGGCGCTTCCTGGGACGTGAACTTCGGCGTTGAGTTCAACGGCGCTAACATCGTTGTCGAGGCTGACGGCACCTACATCGTCCGTCTGACCTGGGACGGCGCACAGGGCGGCACTGTCGAACTGATCCCCGCTTAATTTCATAACCAACTGTGGGCAGGGGAGCCCTTGGGCTTCCCCTGCTTACAGTGCAGGGCATTGTTAGCCGGCATATAAGGACAACGCTGTCTTGTGTACCGGCAAACAATGCTTTCTTTGTTTCAAGCGCTCCCCGCAGCCGCGGAAAAAGAGAAGAAGGAGGATAGTATAAACGCAGTTTATATTTCGGGATTATGAAAAAACTGAACGATTTAGAGTACTTAAAACTGAGCAAGTTTGAAGCATTTCTATACAAGCTCAAGCTGTTCCTCTGCGCGATCCCCCTATGGTTTGTAAACCTGGGGAAACTGATCTGGGGCTTCATCAAAAAGTGCGGCCTTGGCATCAAAGACGAATTTGTTGATATTTTTACTACCTTTACAAAGGGTAATTGGGCTGTAAAGCTCTCTTTTCTGATTTTTGGTTTTGGAAACTTCTACTATGGTCAAATCATGAGAGGCCTGCTGTTCCTCTTGTTTGAAGTAGTGTTTATCGGATATATGCTGGTTCCCAGCGGCGGCCTGTATTGGCTGGCCAAGGGCCAGTGGTTCCAGACCGGCGCTACCGTCGGTACTCTCCAGGGCGGCTTCGTAGAAACCGTTACCGAGGCCTTCGGTATGGAGATCGTGACCCAGGACTGGGTCAACGGCGACGACTCCGTTAAGGTCATGCTCTACGGCCTGCTCACCATCATCTTTATCATCGCCTTTATCGGCACCTGGAGAATGCAGGTCAAGCAGTGCCGGATCTGCATGGACATCACCGCCAAGGGCAAGCGGATCAAGAGCGGTAAGGACGATTTGAAATCCCTGATGGACGACCAGTTCCATAAGACTATGCTGGCGCTGCCTGTGGTCGGTATTCTGGTGTTCACCGTTCTGCCCATCATCTACATGGTGCTGGTGGCCTTTACCAGCTATGACGCCGCCCATGACGGCTACTCCAACCTGTTCAGCTGGGTAGGCTGGCACAACTTTAACGAGCTGACCAACTTCGGTAAGGGCGGCCTGGGCCTTGCCTTTGGTGAGATCCTGAGCTGGACGCTGATGTGGTCCTTCTTCGCCACCTTTACCAACTACTTCCTGGGCATGTTCGTGGCTATTTTGATCAACAAGAAGGGCATCAAGATCAAGAAGTTCTGGCGGACTGCCCTGGTCATGACCATCGCTATCCCCCAGTTCGTATCCCTGCTGTATGTTTCCAAGTTGTTTGACTCTTCCGGTATTGTGGGTGAGCTGCTGGGCCAGATCCCTGCCATCAAGGAATACCTGGAAGTCAACCACTACATCTCCCTGTGGGATTCTCCCACTGTGGCCAGAATCCTGGTTATCGTCATCAATATCTGGGTGGGCATTCCCTATGTGATGCTGCAGGCCACCGGTATTCTGATGAATATCCCTGCTGACCTGTATGAGTCCTCCCGTGTGGACGGTGCAAACGCATGGCAGCAGTACACCAAGATCACCCTGCCTTACATGCTGTTCGTCACCGGCCCCGCTCTGCTGACCAGCTTCGTTGGCAACCTGAATAACTTCAATGTGATCTACCTGCTCTCCGGCGGCAATCCCATCAACACCACCATCGGCACTGCCGGCGGCGTGTCCGTGGGTCATACAGACCTGCTGATCACCTGGCTGTATAAGATCGCATTGGGCAGTGCAGAATCCAAGTACTACATCGCGTCTGTCATCGGTATTTTGATCTTCGTTGTGTGCGCAGTGCTGTCGCTGATCGTCTACAATGTGATCCCGTCTACTAAGAACGAGGAGGATTTCCAGTGATGAAAACTGACAATAAGCTTAAGAAATCCGGCCTCGGCGCAAAGGCCAGCAGACGCGTCAGCAATCTAATTGTCTACATCGTTCTGATCGCTATTACCGTTGTTTGGCTGTTCCCCTTCTTCGGCCTGGTAATGGAGTCCTTCAAGGTCAATACCACCGCCATGGACGGCGAGCTGTTCCCCACAAAGTTTGGCTTTGACAACTATGTTCGCCTGTTCAAAGAGACCGATTTCCTCAAGTGGTTTAAAAACACCGCAATCATGGGCATAGCTACTGCTGTCTTCCAGACCCTCTTTGTGCTGTCCATGAGCTATACTCTGTCCCGTCTGCGCTTTAAGATGAGAAAGCCGCTGATGAATTTCATGCTGATTTTGGGCATGTTCCCCGGCTTCCTTACCATGATCCTAATCTATAAGGTCTTCTCCGACCTGGGCCTGACCATGGAAATGGCGCCTTTGGGTCTGATCATCGTCTATTGCGCTTCCTCCGGTATGGGCTATTACATCTCCAAGGGCTTCTTTGATACCATTCCCAAGACCCTGGATGAGGCTGCCCGTGTGGACGGCGCTACCCGTTTGCAGGTGTTCTATAAGGTCATCATGCCCCTGTCCGGCTCCATCGTGATCTATACGATCCTCATGGGCTTCATGGCTCCCTGGGGCGACTTCATGCTGGCCAGCTACCTGATCCACGAGAACAGCGTCGGTATGAGCGTAGCTGTGGGTATGTTCGAGTGGACCTCCAAGACAATGCTGAATACAAACTACACCATGTTCTGTGCCGCGGGCGTGATCGTCGCGGTTCCCGTCACCGCAGTATTCCTGGCTCTGCAGAAGTACTATGTGGAAGGCGTTACCGGCGGCGCAGTGAAAGGATAAGAGGGATCAAATATGGCAACTGTTAAATTAACCAATGTTAAGAAGGTCTACGGTAAGGATACCGTAGCGGTCCAGGACTTCAACCTGGATATTGCAGATAAGGAATTTATCGTGTTCGTTGGCCCCTCCGGCTGCGGCAAGTCTACCACCCTGCGTATGATCGCAGGCCTGGAAGATATTTCCGACGGCATCGTGGAGATCGACGGCGTTGTGGTCAATGACCTGCAGCCCCGCGACCGGAACATCGCCATGGTTTTCCAGAACTATGCGCTGTACCCCCACCTGACCGTTTTCGAGAACATGGCATTCGCCCTGCGTCTGAAGAAGGTTCCCCAGGACGAGGTCTACAAGCGCGTTACCGAGGCTGCTGAGATCCTGGGCATTACCGAGTTCCTGACCAGAAAGCCCCGTGCGCTTTCCGGCGGTCAGCGCCAGCGTGTCGCCATCGGCCGTGCCATGGTCCGCGACAGCAAGGTGTTCCTGATGGACGAGCCCCTCAGCAACCTGGATGCCAAGCTACGCAACCAGATGCGTGCGGAGATCATTCTGCTGCGGCAGAAGATCGATACCACCTTCATTTACGTCACCCACGACCAGACCGAGGCTATGACCTTGGGTGACCGGATCGTTATTATGAAGGACGGTTTCATCCAGCAGGTTGGTACTCCCGAGGAAGTGTTCGATATGCCCGTCAATCTGTTTGTGGCAGAGTTTATCGGCGCGCCTAAGATGAACACCTTCAAGACTGATCTGATCTGCGAAAACGGCAAGTACTACGTGACCCCCTACGGC
>JAFWXY010000138.1 GCA_017522905.1 Clostridia bacterium | reverse complement strand
CAAGGCAGGGGAAGGGGGACCGCGGCGGGGTTCCCCGAAGCGAGTGCGCGAGCTTTGGGGGTTCTCGTTAGCGGTGGATGAGGATGCACCCTTCAAAGAACTGTCTCCCCGATAAATCGCAATTTCCCCGCGCTCCCAACATGCACGAATCGTCCCGAATTGCATAGAATGTTATTGGTATATGTCGAATATATCAATAAAATTGATATGGCGGCGCGTCGGCTTCGACTGTCGGCACACCGCTAAAGATTGGAGTTTAGAAATGTATAACGACAAAACTCATACGCCTACGCCCTTCTCGCGTGCGCCCATGCAGAACGGCGGCGATACGCCTACCCCGCGCAGACGAATGCGCGATATTCCTATGGGCGATCGCCTTGATGCTATGCAGCCGCGCCGCCGTTGTGACGGCTCGCTTCAGGGCACCGCCCCGGAAAATACCCAGCCCCGCCGCTGCGACGGCTCGCTTCGTAATTCGGGCAACGGTGATTCCTCACCCGATTTCCTCGGCATAAGGCTCGGAGATGCTCTCCGCAATTCGCAGGAGCCCTCCTGCCCCTCAAATTGCGCCACGGGAAGATGCGGCGGCTGGGGTCTTGAAGATCACCCCCTCGCCATGGTCTACTCGCCCTGCCAGGCTTGGCGCGATGCCTATCCGCCGGACGTGGCTCTTAACCGCGGAACGCTCTTCTCTGAGCTTGACCTGCCCCTCGAGGCATCAAAATGTAAAAGGGGGTGCATGTAATGAACCGTCCAATGAATCCTTCCGGTATGGGCTGCAACCACGGCTGTAATCACGGCTGTGGCTCCTCAAATTCAAACGGCGCAAGCCTCTTGCGCAAGATCCAAGAAATAGACTTTTCACTCTACGAAACCGTACTGTATCTTGACGTATATCCCGACTGCCGCGAGGCGCTTGCCTACTACCACACCCTGCACGCTCAGCGCCGCGCCCTCGTCACGCAGTATGAGCGCGAGGTAGGCCCCCTGACCGCCTTCTCTAACTTAAGCCAAGCAAGCTGGGACTGGATAAGATCCCCCTGGCCGTGGCAAATGTAATGTGGTGAATATATGCCGTATATCCTCTTGTTTTTGTTGCTTTGTGGCGAGATAATGCCGAATAATCGCGTTTTTGCACGTATAGTGGGTTTTTTATCACACGGGCGCCAAGACCGATGATATGCGGCAGACCACAACCTTCTATTAATAATATATAGCCGTATACACGGCAAGATTGGAGTATTTTTTCATGTGGATCTATGAGAAAAAATTGCAGTTCCCCGTCAAGATAAAAACACCGAACCCAAAGACCGCCTCGCTCATCGTAAGCCAGCTTGGCGGCCCCGACGGAGAATTAGCCGCATCAATGCGCTATTTGAATCAGCGCTACTCGATGCCTTATAACGAGGTCGTCGGCATACTGACCGACGTCGGCACAGAGGAGCTGGCGCACCTCGAAATGGTAGCCGCGATCCTCTACCAGCTTACAAAAAATCTTGACGCGGAGGAGATAGGCAAATCGACGCTTGCTCCCTATTTCGTTGACCACACGACGGGAATCTACCCCGTGGCGGCATCGGGCGTGCCCACCGATATGAAGTACATCGGTGTCAAGGGCGACGTCATCGCCGACCTCAACGAGGACTTAGCGGCAGAGCAAAAGGCGCGCGTGACCTACGACAACCTCATTCGTCTTATCGACGACCCCGACGTCAAGGAGCCGCTCAAATACCTCCGCGAGCGCGAGATCGTCCACTACCAGCGCTTCGGCGATGCGCTCCGCGTAACGCAGGACCGCCTCGACTCAAAGAACTTCTACGCCTACAACCCAAGCTTCGACAAGGGCTGCGGTGGCGGCGTTTTCAAGTGTCAGAATTAGTTTTTTGACAATGCACCGCGGCAGCGTTTTCAAGTGTCAGAATTAGTTTTTTGACAATGCACCGCGGCGGCGTTTTCAAGTGTCAGAATTAGTTTTTTGACAATGCACCGCGGCAGCGTTTTCAAGTGTCAGGGCTAAAAAGCCTGAGGCGCGGATCTTGATCCCGTTCCTTGACAGGCGCGGCGGTGAAAAAATACCCACAGGAGCAATCTTGCCCTTGTGGGTATTTCTTTGACGTTTTGTTCTGTTTATACGGTTATCAGTCGGTCATCATATCAAGTATCGCGTCGGCAGTCTTGGCTATCTGCTCGGATGCGGTGATGCTCGGAGCACCGTCGCCGTCCTGCGCGCCGTACATTCCGAAATATGCGTGGCAGCCGCCATCGATAACGGTCTCGGTCGCGCCATCGGGCAGGTTTTTAAAGCATTCGTCGTACTTTTCGCGATTCATAACTCGGTCCTCGCTTCCGTACACCGAAAGCACCTCAAGCGAGGTATCAGAGAGGTCTGCCGTGGAATACGCGCCAAGGAGCACAAGCCCCGCGTACTCGTCGGTATGCCCTGCGACGTAGGATGCCGCCATCGCGCCGCCAAGAGAATGACCGCCTATATACCACTCCTCAATCTCGGGATAGCTCTCGCGTATCCCCTCCGCCGCGTTCATATCAAGCACGGCAAGGTGAAATGGCATTTTTGCAATAACGCAAAGGATCCCCTCCTCTGCTAAGGCTTGCATAAGCGGAATATACGCGGCGTGGTCGACCTTGCCGCCGGGATAAAGGATAAATCCGCGCGTAGCGTCCTCGGGCTCAAAAACAATATTTTCGTTCCCGTCCTCTCGCCACTCGCATCCATTTGTCATAAACGCCGCTATCGCATCCCCGTCGGCTCTGTAGTAGCCTCCGAGATATATAGCGCACGCCGCAACGGTTATTGCAAGCACAAGAAAAATAGAAAGTGAGACGGCAAGCCTCCGACGCCTGCCCTTAAAAAAGCTCATTTTACAAACTCCCAAATTCAGTTTTTTACTTATGTCAAAGGGGGCTTAAGAAACCGAAAGCCCCCCCTTTAGTTTTGTTTTGATATTTAAAGCCCTGTTCCGAAAAGCACCTTACGGAAAAGCTCCGCAGTTCTCTCTGCCCCAAGCTCGCGCTTGAAGACGTCGGTAGAGGGCCCGCCCTCCGAGAGAAGTCCCTCAACGTAGCGCGCGGAGAGCTCGCGCTTCTTCTCCTTATCCGAAACGGCAGGCGCATCTATACCAAGATAAGCGCAAAAATGCTCTGTTGCAAGCGCATCGAAATCGCGCTCCTCTGCCTTCTTGCCCTTCTTCGAGATGCTCTCGGGGAGCTTTATTGAGTCGTACCAATGCTCGCCTGGGTCGCGCTCCGAAAGATGGGCGAACCTCTCCTTTACCGCCGTGAGTGCTGAAAGGTCACGCTCACCCAAGAGGGTGTCGTAAAGCTCGACGATGAGCGTATCGTTGCCCATCGCATATATGCGGTCGTAGGAATATAGCGGCAGGTCAAGTGCATCGGGCACTATCATAAGCGTATCCATTCTCATAAGCCCGAAAAAGCCCCTTGCGCGCATTACCGACACGTGTCCGAGCCCCTCTGCGCGGTATACCGCGACCGAGAATTTCATTCCGCTTGCCTTGAGGCGCGAGAAATCTCCCACGTCAAGCGCATCGAGGGTGTATTTTTCCTTTAAGATTCCGAGAAGCTTGTCGGTCATGACGCATCACCTTTATGTATCTCAAGCGCTTCAAGTCCCGCTTTGTCAAGCAGAATTACAGACAAGAGAAGCGTTCCCTGTCCGACCACGTTTATGCCCTCGGCGATCCAGTTCATAGCCGCCTGGGCAAAATCCTTGCTTGAAAGGTAGCCCATTCCAAGCGAGCATACGAAGGAAACTACAACAAGCGCGATTATCCACGGCTTTTTAAGCTTTGATGCGAGAATGCAAAGCACCGCGTCCATAACGCCAAGTCCCGCCACCATAAGTCCAACAAAGACGAAGGTTCCCGAGAATACGGGGGGAGCTACCGCCAATGCCGCCGCGCCCTTATTTTGGTTTTTGAGGAGCATCATCAAGAGTCCCGCCCCCGCAAGCAGAAAGCCTATCGACTGTACGGGGAAAAACATATGGTCAAGCGCTTCAAAGTTGCAGACGTCCGCGGCGTAGAGCAGCTTCCAGGTCGCCTTAAGCGCGCCCGCTATCGTGATATTGAGCGAGCCTGCCGCGAAAAGCGCGAAGGACGCCTTCGTCATTTTACCGTAGAGGTCGCGCATCAGTATCGCAGATGCGAACATGAATAAAACCACGGGGATATAATCCACAAGTGCCATCAGCACAGAAAAATCGTTCATAGCGTCATCTCCCTTGTGAGATCTTTATTTCTTCTTATTGAGGTGATAGATAGGAAGAAGGGGGATAATTATAGGAGTTTTGTTAGCGTACGCGCTGTACTCCTCGTTATCGCCGTAGCGCTCCATCTGGCGCCTTTCAAGTCTCTGCGCGCCGTTGAACATAATGTAAACGATCGCGATATATGCCAAGACCGCGCATATCCACTGACCTGCGCCCTGATAAGCGGTAATTCCGCTTACAAATACGCCTGTCCAGAAGGTGATCTCGCCGAGATAGTTGGGGCAACGGCAGAGCTTGTAAAGACCCTTGGTCGCAACCATGTCGGGGCGTTCCTTCTTCTGTGCCGACTTCTGCTTATCTGCGATAGATTCAAGCACGAGTCCCAATACCGAGACTGCAAAGCCGATAACGGGAAGGATATAGTCGTCTGCCTCATTGACGTATCTGAAGAGCATGGGGCTTACCTGTGCCACGTAAAGCACCGAAACGAATACCCAGATGGTTGCAAGCACGAAGACGGGCATCTTCTTCTCGCCGTTCTTTGCCAGGGTGTCCTTTGCTACGTCGGTCTTCTTGAAGGTCGCGTTCTTTAGCTCGCGAACGAGAAGGAAGCCCGAAAGACGCGCGCCGTATGCTACAAAGAGCGCGGTCTGTACGAGAACTATCCAAAGAGGAGTTGCCGTGGGCTCAACAAGCCACATAACAAGCACCGAGACACCGCCTGCCGCAATGGCAAGCCATATCCGATGGAAAGAAAATATACGAATTTATAAAAGCCTACGGCGCATGCTACCGCGCATACCGCCAAAAGAATACCTAAAAGCGTCCAGGGCATATCAGTTCTTCTCCTTTCCGAAGTATGACTTAATATATTCGCCAAAGCTCTTGTCTCCTACAACAGTGTCACCGACGAGGTCGTGAGAAAGCGTCCACTTTGAGAAGAGGATGATATCGTGCTTACCCGCCTTCTTTATCTTGGGGAGATTTGCAAGCACGCCGAAGAGCCACATAGGAGCCCACTTGATAACGAGGGGCTTCTCTGCCGCGTCAAAGCACATCTTAGCCATCTCCTCGTAGGTATACGTCTCCTTGCCGCCCACGTTATAGGTTACGTTTGTGTCGTTCATACGGTCAACGATGAACTGTGCGAAGTCGGGGCAGTCCACGACGTTAGCCTTGACACCTCCAAAGCCCTTGAGGAGCTGCATCTCGCCCTTGTCAACGTAAGGCTTGAATACCTTTGCGATATCGTAGAAATAGCCCGTAGGACGGTAGATTACCCAATCCATCTCCTGCTTTTTGATCTCTTCCTCGACAAGATACTTTGCGTGGAGCATGGGAACCTTCTCCGCGCCCTTCTCGTCGCAGGAAATTACAGAAATATAGTTGAACTTCTTAACTCCCGCAGCCTTTGCCTCATTATAAAGGTTCATGTTGCCCTGATAGTCGATGTCGTAGGAGGTCACCTTTGTAGATGCTCCCGTAAGACCTATCGTGGTGATGACTACGTCCGCGCCGTCGCAAAGACCCTTCATGGTCTCGGGATCCGTCGCGTCGATAGCCTTGAAGGTATACTTGCCCTCACAGCCCTCGACCCGAGCTTCGCGAAGGTCTGCGGCAACTACCTCGTGCCCCTCCCTGCAAAGACACTTAAGAATTTCTGCGCCAAGATTACCAAAGGCGCCTGCCAATACAACTTTCATATTCATTTTCTCCTTTATGTATATATTATTTCTTGCTCTTTTCCTTTGCGCGCTTGTCGTTGATTATCTTCATATGCTCCTCTGTGACAAGCGTTACGCCGTTTTCCTTTGCCCAGGCTACACAGCCCTTGAGGACAACGGGAAGGAATACTCTCGGCACACCGAGAATGGTCATAAGCGCCTCGTCGGTAAATTTTACTGTGTCGTCGGCTCTGTTTGCGGCATAGCGCACCGACTCGATAGACGCCTGTCTTACCTGGAGAAGCTCTGCTCTCATCTTAGTCTTTCTGTGGAACCAGAAGTTCTTGGAATCGCGGTAGCCGTAGTCTACGGGGAGCGCTGGGAAATCCTTGGCTCTGACGCCGTTGATGATAGCGTCGCTGTACTTCTTTTTCATGAGTATCTTGTCGACGCGAAGGATAAAGTGCGCGCCGAACTTTGATGTTATTCCGTTGAAGTCGTTATAAGGCGGCTCGTAGCCGTTAAGCTCGCCTGCCGCGAACTTATCCGCGCCCTCAAGCTCGCGCACCCAGGTGCACTCTATCGCCTCTATTGCATCGGTCAGGACCATAGGTCTTTTTTCTCCCGTTTCTTCCTCAATAAGGCTCTTTTCAAGCCTGAAGCTGCACTTGGGCATCTTCTCCTCGGGCTTATCACCCGGCCAGGAGAGCTTTACCGCCTCCTTGAAGGTGGCAGGCTTGTCGTCGATGAAATTGAGGGCGCACTTGCCGTTACGCAGAATGTTCTGCGCGGTGTTGGAGGAATTGCGACAGCACAATAGCATTGCATAATAGTCCTTGCCCGCCACGTAGTAGGGCTGGACGAGCGAATAGGGACCCAGGTTGGTGCTTCCGTCCTCACAAAGAGTGGAAATGATTACTGTGGGCATCGGGAAAAAGAGCGACGTCTGATAAAAGTTATCCACGATGCGAAGGTTTTCAAAGCTGCTCATTTGAAAGATCTCCTTTTTGTATGTTATGTTTTTATTATTTTCTCGAAAATGGGGTATACCTCTTCAAATTCCCTGCCCTCAATCGACCAGCATATTACCGACTCGGCAACGAACTCCGAGAGAAAACGGGGATCTGACGATTTGTTTTCCGTCAGGAGCGGCAGGATAAAGGAGGCGATCTGCTCGCGCAGTATCCTGTGCCGCGAGGCATAGCCCACGCTTACAAGCTTTGCGGCGTCGCTGTCCGAAAATAGCCTCTCGTGCTCTTGGGAAAACCGCCCCAGCGAATCAAATATTCCGCGCAATAAAGCCCTTCCGTCGTCATGCGGGAGATTTGCCATAAACTCAAGCTGTTTTTTCCAATCCTCGTAGACGACCGTGGCAATAAGCATTTCCTTGGACTTGAAATAATTGTATACCGTGCCGACTCCAACGCCGCACGCCGCCGCAACCGACCTTACGGTAGTTTTGGCATACCCGTCCTTTACTATCTGCCTTTTTGTCTCGAGTATCAGCCTTTCGCGCAGCTGCTCGATTATCTTTGGCATCTGCTCTCCCCCCTTATAAATTTATATGAACCTGTTCATATAATATTATAACTCATTTCCCGAGGGGTGTCAAGCGAGCAAGGGCGAAAATATAAAAAAAAAGACACTTTTCTTTAAAAACGGCATATCGCACCGCCCGAAGCCACGGCAAAGGCCCAAGGTCAAATTGACCTTGGGCCTGCATTTAATTTTATTCAACCAAAACGCTCGATTATTGGTAGTTCACCGTAGCGGTGCAGTCCTTGAATGCATCCGTTCCGACACTCGCGCCGGTCTTGATAGTTACCGTCTCAAGCAAATTGCAGTTTGAAAATGCATAGTCGGGTATCTCGGTCTGAACAGTCACCGTTACACTCTTCAGAGACCTGGGGATTAGATAACAGTAATAGAGGGTGCTGCCTGTGATGCCTGTGTTTTTAGCCTGCGAGGTGTAGCCGTAGGTACCGCTTGTCGTGTAAACGCTGCTTGAGCTATAGCATCCGCTATCCGTGGGATCGCTGTCACCAAAGAAGTGACCAAGCGTGGTATTATAGGGTGTGGTGGCGTTTATGCTCTCACCTATAAAGGGCACGGTGAGGCTCTCAAGCGAGGTGCATCCGGAGAATACCGCCCAACCGATCGTCGTCACGCTTTCGGGTACGACTATCGTCTTGATAAGAGAGTTGTTGCAGAACGCCAGAGTGCCGATAGTCGTTATGCCGTCGGGGAGCTCAATGGTATTTGCCTTGCCGTTGACCGATGCAAGCTTGGAGCAGCCGTAGAATGCGTAAGCTCCTATAGCCTCAAGGTTCTCGGGAAGCGTGATCGAACCGAGCGCATAGCAATTGTAGAACACGTGATCCGCAATAGTCTCCACACCGTTAGGTATCACAAACTCTCCCCTCGTGGTGCTGTTGAGCATAGAAAGGTTTTTGCAGCCGTAGAATGCCGCACTTCCGATGCTTGTTGTGCTCGTAGGAATCGTAATAGACTCGATAAGGTCGCAGTTTCTGAATGCATCGGGCGCCACGGTGGTCTGCAAGGTCACCGTTACCTTCTTGAGTGACTTGGGAATCATATAGAAGTAATAGTAATTGGTGCTCGTATAGGACGGGTTTTTAGCCTGAGAGGTATTGCCCGAGCTTCCGCTTGTTGCGAAAACACTGCTTGTGCTGCTATATTCGCTGTCGGTGGGAGAGTTATCTCCGAAGATATATCCAAGCGTGGTGTTATAGGGCGCAGTTGCGTTTATGCTCTCGCCTATGAAGGGCACCGTCAGGCTCTCAAGTGACGTGCAGCCGCCGAATGCCGCCCAGCCGATTGTCGTTACACTGTCGGGAACGACAATAGTCTTGATAAGTGAATTTTTATAGAATGCCAGAGCGCCGATAGATGTCACGCCCGAGGGGAGCTCAAGCGCATTTGCCTTGCCGTTGAACGTCGCAAGCTGAGAACAGCCATAGAATGCGCGAGATCCTATCGAATCAACATTTGAAGGAATCTTGACCGAGACAAGCGCATAGCAATTATAGAACACCGCTTTTTCAATTGTCTTTATGCCGTCGGGAATTACGAATTCACCCGCCGTGCTGCTGTTAAGCGTAGAAAGGTTATTACAGCCGTAGAATGCCGCACTTCCGATGCTTGTTGTGCTCGTAGGAATAGTGATAGACTCGATAAGATCGCAGTTTCTGAATGCATCAGGTGACACGGTGGTCTGGAGAGTAACCGTCACACTCTTCAGAGACCTGGGGATCAGATAATAGTAATAGTAGGTGCTGCTTGTGTAGCCTGTATTTTGACCCTGCGAGGTGTAGCCGTAGGTACTGCTTGTCGTGTAAACGCTGGACGTGCTCTCACATCCGCTATTGGTGGGATTGCCGTCACCAAAGAAGTGTCCGAGTGTGATATTGTACTCTGTAGTAGCGCTCATGCTCTCGCCTATGAAGGGCACCGTCAGGCTCTCAAGCGAGCTGCAGCCGCCTAATGCCGCCAAGCCGTTTGTCGTTACGCTGTCGGGAACGACTATGGTCTTGATAAGAGAATTGTTGTAGAACGCCAATGAGCCAATATACGTTGTGCTCTCGGGCAACTCAAGTGTATTTGCCTT
>JAFWXY010000137.1 GCA_017522905.1 Clostridia bacterium | reverse complement strand
CGAGGATATCGAGGAAGCTAACGCTCCGCAGGTGGCGGTCATCATCAAGCAGGCGGTGGCGACAGGTTGGGATTGCCCACGCGCTCACATCCTCGTCAAGCTCCGTGATAACATGGATGAAACCTTTGAAATTCAGACCATCGGACGAATCCGCCGTATGCCCGAAGCCGAGCATTACGACAGCGAACTGCTTGACAGTTGCTATCTCTACACCCTGGACGAGAAATTCACGGCTGGCGTGAAGATGTCTCTCGGCAAGGGTGCGCTCGACGCTTGCACCTTATTCCTCAAGAACGAGTACAAGACGGTGAAGCTCATGAGCGAGCAACGCACGATGATAACCACCTACCAAAGCCCACAAAGAGCTTTGACGGCAATCGTCGGCTATATGGCAAAGGAATACGGCATCGGCACGAACAAAGCGGAAAACAAGACGAGATTGCAAGCCGCAGGCTTTGTGTTCAGCGACGATATCGTAAGACACACCTTGTCGGGTGAAACGGCAACCCTCGACTTCTCCGCAGGGGATATGAATACGGTAGCCGTCACCGAGAAGCTCAACACGCACACCCATGGTCGTGACTACCACAACAGGATCGGTAAGATCGGTCTTGAAATCGGGATGGAATACTCCTATATGAATACCATCATCCGCAAGCTCTTTGATGCGAACTTTACCTATACGAGAAAGGTGCTTGCGCTTGATCCCCGACAGGTTTATTCCTTCGTGCTGAACAATGCAGACCGTCTCCGTCACCTCGTCCGTGAGGCGATGGCTTACGAGATGCAGCAGATGCAGTTTGAAATCCCTGCCGTTTCGACCTACGAGTTCCACATTCCGCAGTCTTGCCTCTTTACCTATGACGGTGGGGCGAAAATTCAGACCGAGATGACAAAGAACGTGTACCTCGGATATCTCGCCTCGGCAGAGCCTCGCTCGTCCGCAGAGCGCAGATTTGAACGCTTCTGTGAGCGAACGGACAGCGTGGAGTGGGTGTACAAGAACGGCGATAAGGGCAACGAATACCTGTCCATCGCATATCAGGACAACTCGGGCAAACAAAAGCTCTTCTACCCCGACTACGTGATAAGCGTTAGAGGGGAGATATGGATAGTGGAAACCAAGGGCGGCTTTGACCGCGCCGGAAACAGCCAAGACATCGACCTGTATACGCCGAAGAAATTTGCGGTACTCAAGGCATACCTTGAAAAGTACGGCTTAAAGGGCGGTATCGTTCGCTATGATGATGCGAGTGACGAGCTTTGCATCTGCACCGAGAACTACTCGGACGATATCAGGAGTGACGATTGGCAGATATTAAGTGAAGCATTGAAAGGATAAGTGCTATTGAGAGGAACATATGAGATTTATCAGCAGATACGATGAGGACATAATGGAGCTGTACGACGAAGATCCGCAGGACGGAACGTACTACCGAGGAAAAGAATCGGATGAATTCTACGATCCCGATGCTCCATTCGGTTATGACCGAGATGAACGGCATGAAGAAAGAAAAAAGCACGCCGCTTTATACATTACGGCACATAAGGAGCTTTTGCAGAACGCCGACTACCTCAAGGCGTACAACCGTATTCTCGACGAATATGCGCGAGAGTACGCCTATGTCATACTTGAAAAGCCGATAACCGTCGTCAGCGATCAGGAACGTGAAAACGAGCGTTTTATTCTTGAAACCTTCATCAGCGATATCAGCAAAAAGAAGATGGAAAGCTACAAGGCAGATGCGGAATACATCGTCGAGTGGGTGAAATCGGGCAAAAATCTCATAGTTTACATTTAACGAAAAGGCATCGGTGAAATATCCGATGCCTTAAGGCAGAAAAAGTCGCAAATTGCTCGTAAATACTTGAAATTTTCTAAATTTTATGATATAATTATTCTGTATTTTTATAACTTCAAAGAAAAGGGGCAAAGCGGTATGTCAAAAGTGGCTTTCAACACACCGGACATACAAACAGACGGCAGAAATACCGTCCTCTTTTCGTGTGCTTATAAGGCCGAAATCGAAATAAACAAGCCATTCGCAAAGCGTGTTACGAGTGCGTTTTGTGGGTGGCTTTTTGCTTTTTTTAGGCGAACGATGATGATCGGCGGAGGAATGCAATCGCCACTACTAAATCAGTTTTCAAAAAATACGAAATAAAAACAAGGAGATACACTATGAAAACCAAATTTGGAACAAAATTGGTAAGCCTTCTTCTTTGCGTATGTATGCTGATACCGATGTTTACAGCCTGCGGAAACAAAGATAAGGACAAGGACGATGACAAGCCACTCTCTTGGGAAGCAACCGAGGATCAGGTTATTCCTTTGGAGATGGACATTCAGAACGGCGAGAGCAACACCACGCTCGTTCTTTCTTACGGTGAGGACATTTTCTCGTCTATCGAAAACGATCAGATCAAACTGACCGTTTATCAAAAAGCAGCTTCGAGTGATGAAACGGCTGAATCAACAGAAAGCTCCATCACCGAAAGAACGCCTACGGATTTCACCGCAAGCGTGACGAATGCAAAGCAGCTCACGATCACCGTTCCGAGTACCGAAAACGATTGGGGCTATCTCGTAGCCGTTCACTCGTCGGCAATAAGCTCCGGCAAGTTTGGCGAAGCCTTCGGATTTAACGATGAAGTAATTGAAGAATATATTTCTTATTCCGCAACCA
The DNA here is from genome assembly GCA_017522905.1 of Clostridia bacterium. GTDB lineage: Bacteria > Bacillota > Clostridia > Oscillospirales > CAG-272 > SVTX01. Next base: position 1,771 of record JAFWXY010000137.1, on the reverse strand, counting down.
TTTCGGGCGAGTATGCAACGGGTGACGTTAACCCCATTATTACCGTAACGCTTGAAAATACCGTTGCATCGGCAGGCTTAACAAAGGATATGATTACCCTTACGGGCTTGTTTGGAGATCTTGAAATCACGAGCGTATCGGGTAGCGAAAGTACAATAACAATCGTAACCAATGGCACGATTGCGGTTGGTACTTCTTTCTTTGCAGGCGTTAAACTTGCGGGAAGTGCAACCAACTCCGACGTTGAGCTTACGGCTGATTGTGAGGTCGCATACCGTTCCGCTTATGTAAAACAGGATAGCTTTGCACTTGCAAGCGGCGTTCTTACCTTTGACGCGGTAATTGTAAGCGATACCGTAACCCTTGCGGTAAACGATACGCTGACCGCAGACGGCATTACATACACGGTAAAGGCGGTATCCGAGGACAAGACCACCGTCACGCTCGGTGTTGCAACCGCAGCATCCGATCTTGACTCTGCAATCGCAGAAATCAACGGAAAGACTCTTGAAATCCCTGCGAATAAAACGGCGTCTGCCAATGCACACACACTCACGGTATATGCCTTCAGCGCAAGCGTTGGCGGCTCGATTGACTATATCGAGGAAACCGAAACCGCAAATACATACTCTGCAACGGCAATCCTCTTTGTAAAGAACGGTGTATGGAACGGCACGCTGACTACCTCCGACATTACCCTCGGCGGTGATTTTGACGGTGCAACCGTTACCTCCGTAGCCAAAGACGGCGACTCTTATGAGATCGTATTCACCTTTGTGAAAGAAGGGCTTGACCTTGACGATATTTCCCTTGAAGGAACAGCGACTATTGCCGAGGGCAAGGTAAAGAACGCTTGGGGTACTACTCTTGCCGAGAACGATGCGACCGTGACCTACGTTACAGGTCTTGACCGTGGCGAAACATGGGATGCAATTAAAGCATTTGTTGACTCACAAAAAGGAAATTTTAAAACGATCAAGACAGTTGGAAGTGCTATCGGCGGTATTGCAAGCGCAGCAAGCGGTGTGGTGACGATCCTTGAATTAGTGGGAGTACTGGAAAGCACCAATGATAAGCTGGACAACATCAACAAACAGCTTGATGCGTTGTCGGAGCAGCTCGCTGAAACCAATGCAAAGGTTGAACGGCTTGGTCTGATGATGACCGCAGATGCGGCGGATCAGTTGAATGCGACACAATGGAATACTTACTTGATTGCAAATAACGGATGGAATTCTTTTTTAAGCTCTTACGTAGCTCCGCTTAGCAATATGCTCAACGATTACAAAATGGCTTGTAACGATTATATGCTGAATTACATCAATCAAGCAGGTCGCACCGATAGCATTACGGTTTATATTGATGAGAACGGAAAGGTAACTCTCCCCGGAACGTTTGACGGATACTCAATTGACGGAGTGAAAATTTCCTCCGTGATGGAATGCTCTCTTTCGGCTGAATTAAGCGAAATTAAACAGAAAGTGATCAAAAACAAAGGTAGATTATATGACGGATATTGGAAAGAGATTAAAGCGACAGAGATAAGCTTGAAGAACTCCGACGGTGAGCCGATAACGAGCATTTCAAAAGCCGATTACTTTACCGCCGTGGAAATTCAATGTGCGCTTTACGCTATGAACACGGTTGGCGTAAATAATATTTTGAACACCTACAAGAATTTCTGTGATGCGATAGTCGGAAATGTTGGTGGCTCGTCGGGTGGAAAATCCTCCCTTACTCCTTTGGATTATTATACGCAGATGATGTCTAT
>JAFWXY010000136.1 GCA_017522905.1 Clostridia bacterium | reverse complement strand
TGCCAATATCAGCGCAAGAATGACAAAATCTGATCCCAATATTATAAAATATCTCGGCATCACCTTGTTGCCGCAAGCAGGCGTTGCACTCGGTATGGCCATCAAGGCAATTGAGCTTGGTCCCGACGGGGCAATCGTTCGAAATATTACACTATTTGCAGTCCTCATCTACGAGATTGTCGGACCCTTCCTCACCAAAATTGCGTTGACAAAAGCGGGTGACATTCAGGAAGAAGGACGCAAAAGCGCACGTGAAGAACATCTTGCTACCATAGCAAAAAAGACACAACAATAAGGTGTTTTATCATTCTGTAATTTTATAAAGCCAAAGGAACGGCGTGCTTTATGCACACCGTTCCTTTTCTTTTTCCGGTTAAAAAGTTGAAATGAAAAACGCAGCGGTATATTTCAACCACTGCGTCAAGCTCAGATATGAATTATGCCAAACTTATCGTCAGCGTAATATGTGCCGGTGAAAACGTTGAAGATAGCCGTACACCTTATCCCTTTGTAATCAACGATAAATGTTCTCTGCTGTCCTTGCATCGTTTCACCGAGTATTGTGATCTCGCTCAACTTTCCGTCAAGAGAGTGAATATGAGCCTGCTCCTTGAAAGGCTTCTCGTAATAAGTAATCATTACTCATCGCTCCTTTATCATTCCGCAGGAGGCATTTTCTCAGCCATATACTTATCGTATTCCGAACAGTAGGTTTCGTAGGCTGCCTCACCCATCTCCCTGAGATCTTTCTCCTCGAACAACCACAAGGGATATTCGCAGAAGCCGCTCTTTTTTGTGAACTGAGTTTTGGTCGCCATTCCCTGCTTGAGCAATTGATCGGCAAAATCACAGTTGTTTGTGTCGATATATGCACAGTTTTTCATACCGATAAACTCACCAAACGAAATGGTGAGATCGCAGTAGTCAGTTGGATCGTTACTGTCAGTTACATTAATGAGCGTAATAGCCAGTCCCGGCATCTCTTTCCCGGTAAAATCCCGTACCGAATAAAGAGCCAATCGAGGCTGCACCATCAATTCTCTTCCGTAAAAATCTTTAATTTTATAATCCATATGATTTCTCCTTTTTGTTGTGAGGAGCAAGGTTAATCCCCCGCCCCTCTGTTTTTGTTCATCATCCCCTCCCAGACAAAATCGTCAAGGCCCTTATATCTTGGATCCCAAACGTAGGTCCCAAACTTAAAGTCCATACTGTCAAGGAGACTAAGAAGGTTTCTGAACCCATTTTGAACGTGGTAATTCGTTGTGAAGTCCATATCAAATGCGGTTCGAATGCTAACAAGTCCCTCCTTTCGAAGTGCTTCCAGCATTGTTTTTAGCTGCGTTAAGGTATTGACACCCGGAACAGCAATCACGGAAATACCCGTTAGCTCATGGATAACGTCGGCTTTCATCGGTCCCTCGGTCAGTATCATCTGCGCGGAAACGGAGCCTGCCAGATGTGCCCATCCTTCCGCCTTGCATCCGTCCTTTCTGTCCGTGCTGGATACCCACCTAAACTTTCGCTTCTCTGTATTATCCCTGCGTATCTGCAAGCCCTGAATGAGACCCTTCTGATCTCTTACGGGTATGAGTATGCCGCGTGCCTCGTGAACAAAGGTCCACTCACCGCTTTCCTTACGAAAGAAGCCGGGAACGCCCGCAAGGTAATATCCTTCCGACCGAAGCTGCTTTGCCATCATACTCATCCCGGCAACCGGTGTGGTCTTGTATCCCAGTCTGTCGATCTCCGCATCGGTAAGGCCCCTGTTTCGGAGGTTCTCCCGATGATCCTGCGCCAAGCTCAGTCTGGAGAGCAACGCTGTATAGGTCGCATGTCTGCTCTCCACATCCATTAAAGGACTTTCGACTTCTTCCGGAACCGGCGGTATAATGGGTACGGCTTTTCTCGGTTCTCCGTTCTTATCCAAGTTTCTGCCCATCTTCCAGCATAAGTCCTTATACACGTCCTTACGGGGTACGTTTGCAAAGTACGCATACATATCAAACATACCGCCGCCAAGACCGCACTTTGGACAGCAAAAGACGTTCTTACGCAGGTTAATATTCAAATGCTTACTGCGGGGATCTTGGGGATCGTCACAGCATGGGCAGTGGATATTGTAGGAAAACTCGTTGTGCTTTGGATAAGGCAAACCAAGTATGCCAACGATATCGATCATTGTGAATATTTCCATGTAATTCCTCCTTTCCGGGGATAGCCGAAGCTACCCCCGATTTTTGTTTGGTGTCTTACGCGGCCTGCGTCGCGGCATATTCACAGATCACCTTTGCCGCTTCTTTCATTTTCTCATCGCCATCATACTTGGTCGCCAAGTAATTGATAAAGCTCGGATCAAGTTGGAGAACGTCTCCGAGAGTTCTTCCCTGATACTTTTTCAGTGTACAAGGTACCTTGCAGGCGAGTTGGAATTTCTCCTCGGGAGTAAGTTCCTTTGGGGGCACGGCTACCGATAAAGCAGGAGTGCCCGTACCGCCAGTGTTCACAGAAGTGTTCTCTGCTCCTGATTCGTCACCGAGGCTTGCAGCACCGCTGCCAACATCGAGAGCGAATTCATCAGGCGCATTTGCCGAGAAGGATTCACCTGCCATTGCGAACTGCAAGCCAAAGCCTGCGTTGCGGAGCGCGATTCCGATAGCTGCCGTCTGGGCCCATTCTCTGGGGCTTACAGATGGGATATCTTCGCACTTGGCTCTTGATGCGGTTGCCTCGGCAAGATACGCGTCAACAGGGTCCTTGTAGTCAGGATGAATTCTTGCGGTTGCCACAAAGATATTCCCCTTCTGCTCGGTTCTAAGCGAGATCTTTCCCAAGGGATATTTGAGTCTGAACCACGCAATCTGTGCAATCACGGGCAAACGCTTACGGGTTTCCTTGGAGTTAAGATCGGTATAATCCACCGCATAGTCTTCGGGATTAAAGCCTTCTACAGCGTTGATCGTTGAGAGTATATTGATATTTTGACTCATGATAAGTCCTCCTTAAATTTTGAAAAGTGTGTCTCTGTACTGAATCCAGACCGGTATGAAGGCATTTACGAATTCACTGATATAAGCCTTATACACCTGATCCGTATCGAGCACCAAGCTTCTGCTTTTATTGGTTCCGGAATTGTAAACGGCAATAAGCGTATTCTTTGCCGTTTCTCTCTTCTTTTTGCCGTCTTCGTCGGTCCTGCCTCCGGTGCATCTTTCGTCAATGAGGCTCTTCAAAAGAAGCGTCGTCACCTCATAGTGAAGACTGATGGCGTTCTTATCGGTCGTAATGGGCGTACATGCTCCGATGGCATTGAATGTTTCAAGATTACCGATACGGTACTTCATCTCCTGATATGCAAACGCATCCATGGGATTACCCTTGCCCTCACCGATCTTAGCACGAACGGACTTCAATTTTGCATTGTATTCTTCAAGTATCGTCATAACTTTTACTCCTTTGAATTGATGATATCCTGCATTCTTTTTGCGAGGCAGGTCCCGCGCTTGTCTGTATCGGTTCTTTTGATTGCCGTACACATTGCCCTGCGTTCTCCAACAATAATGACCTTGTTTTTGCCACGGGTGATAGCCGTGTATACGAGAGGTCTTGTCAGCATCACGTAATGCGCACACTGCAGGTTGATAATAACTGTACTAAACTCCAATCCTTGGCTTTTGTGGACGGTGGAAGCATAGCCGTGGTCAACCATATCCATTTCCACAAGGTCGTATTCCTTAATGCGACCGTCTCCGAAATCGATCTGCACCAGCGTATCATCGCCGACGTTTACGATCTTACGAATGTAGACTTCATCATATCCACGATCTGCTGCTTTCTCCAAAGCATCTCGTCAAGTGTCTTTGCGGAAACACTGATAAAGACCGTCATATAAAACAGATCCTCGTTGTTGTTGGCAAGTCCGTTCTTGATGTAATATCCTGCTTGGATTGAGTTTGTAAGCTCCTCGTAATCGGTGCTGGTGTCCTGCACGCCCTTCATTTTAGTACGGTTAAGGCGGATGCGCTGAGCAACCTTATCAATGGTCTTGCTCCTGCTCTCTTTTCTCAGATGCACGTCCACGTCGATTCCCTCACCCGCATTGATCAAGAGGGACATCCATCCGGCTCTCACTGTGCTCGGATATCCGGTCCCCTTGATGTAAAGGAAGGAATAATATAAACCGTCCATAATGACGTAAGAGCTTTTGGTTAAATCAATACCGCGCGGAGAGATAAAATCAAGTATGGGTATTTCGGGGATGGGATCCACGCCCAGAATTTTATCTTCCATCTTCATACGGTCAAGGATAACGCGCTGAACTCTGTCCGCGAATGGCTCATCGGTACAGGAGCGTCGGTTGAAGTACATATAAAGGATCTCGGCTACCGCCTCATCCTCGTTTTGCGGCTGCAGAATGTTGTTGCCGCATTGAGCGAAATAGGCTCCTGCGTTCTGCTCCGCCGCTTGAAGCATTCCATATATCTTCGAAAAGTCATCGGTCCTCTGGAAATCTTCAAACTGGAAAATTAAAAAGAAGCGTCTCGTTAACGCTTCCCTGCTTCCAACGTCTCTTATCAGACCAATATAGCCCTCGGATAGCTCCTTGCATCTCGGGTTATCCTCTCTCTTTAGCTCCTCACGGAGCATTGAGATATGCTTTTCGGAATCAGCTTTTCTTGTGACAGACTTGAACTGCAATCGCATAGGCGAGATCTTCAGCCAATTGGCGAAGGAGGAAATAATGCCGAATTGCTCTTCCTCTGAGCGTAGCATAAAGTTGATCGGTTCGATTTCAAGTATTTTGATGTATCTGCCATCGGTCGTTTCCACGATGCCATGGCGAATATTCTTGATGGGAATAAAGTCCTGTACGTACTCATTTTTTTGCTTGTTCATCGTCTGGCCTCCTGAAATGCAGTTTTCTCTTTCGGGACAGATATCTTGAAATATGCCCGAAATACTGGAACAGCGAATCACCGTCTATTCCCATCATCGATACCATTGCAAGCGGTATCAAGGTTACTACTGCAAC
>JAFWXY010000135.1 GCA_017522905.1 Clostridia bacterium | reverse complement strand
GCTCCATCTTAAAGCCGTTTGCCTTGTATGCCTCGTAGTCAAATGCCTCGAGCTCATCGATTGCGAGCTTGTGGAACTCGTAGAAGTTATACCACCACTCGTAGTCTGTACCAAGGTCAGCGTTGAGGTATGCGTCAGCAATGTCACAACCCATAGCAGGAGCAACGTAGAACGCGCCCATAGCGAGTACGTTTACACCGTTACCTGTGATAGCGCGGCGGGCTGCGGGAACGCTCTCAACAACACCTGCGTGAACGTGGGGGCACTTGCTTGCAGCGATATGGATACCCATACCTGTGCCGCAGAAAAGAAGTGCTCTCTCAAAGTTGCCCTCAGAGATCTGCGCGCCAACGCGGAGACCAACTCTGTGGAACATGTTCTCTGTGTCGTCAGGGTCGCTATCCTTTGTTACGCCGAGGTCTGTGATCTTCCAGCCCTTTTCCTGAAGGTGAGCAACAACTGCTTCCTTAAGGGGGAAGCCTGCGAAGTCAGCGCCTACTACTAAGTATTTGTCCTTAACTGTTTTCATGATAATTCTCCTTTATGTATTTATTTTATTTTTTGATAACAAAAGTGTTTTTACCTGCCGAGAGCTGCTTGCCATCGTAGGTTGCGTCTATACCCTCGGGAAGAACTACGGTGTACTCAACGTCATCACCCTTGAATTCCCATCCAAGCTCAACAGTTCCCTTTATAGTCTCAAACTTGCCTTTTGCAAACTTTGCGTCTTTAATGAACTGAGGACGAAGGGTTATCTTTTCAAATCCGGGATATTCGGGCATAGGCTCTATGCCAAGCATTGTCTTAAAGAACCAACCTATTACGTTTGAGAACATATGGTGGTTGTGAGAATTGAGGTCTCGTCCGTTCCAACACTCCCAAAGAGTGTCTGCGCCGTAATCGTACCAGGACTTGTATCCGGGATCGCTCTCCGTGATAAGTCTGTACGCAAGATCTCCTCTGCCCGCTTCGCCAAGCGCGTCATAGAGGTACTGAACTCCAAGCATACCCGCAGTAAGAGTGCAATTTGTACGCTCAACTGTCTCTGCGATCTGCTTGAGAAGGGCTTCCTTGTTAGTGTAAAGGCCATGCATTATCATCATAGCAACACTTGTCTGCTCATCTATGGTACATCTTCCGTCCTCGTCGAGATATTCAGCGATAAACATATCCTTGTAGTATGCAAGCTTGTTGTCAATGTCCTCGGAGCTAAGTCCCGCAAGACGGCGAGCCAGCGATGTAACCTCAAGTGCGTTAAGCATCGAGATGTTTCTTACAAACTCAAGGGGAATGAGCGGGCTGTTGCCCCAACCCTGCCAGTCTGCAAGAATGAAATTTTCGTTTCTCTTTATATATCCCTCAAGGAAGTCAATGTATCTTTCAAAATGGCTGATAGCGCCTGTCAACATGCTACTGTCGCCCGTGTAGAGATAAACTCTGTACGGAAGCTCGTAAAGCATAAGGTCACAGACCGGGCCCCAATCACGTCCCCAACCGGGATGTCCGGGAATTACGGAGTTGAGCGCGCCATCGGGGTGCATGTCCGCCTTAATATCCTCAAACCACTTCTTATAGAAAGGAAGAATATCATAGTTAATGAGAGTCTGCTCTGTCGAAGCGCGTGCATCATTCATCCAGCCCATCTTCTCTCTTGTCGGGCAGTCTGTAAGTGCCCAGAAAAGATTTGAAAATACAGAGCGCGCGCCCGCATCGTAGATAAACTGAATTATCTCATTGCCACACTTGAACTCACCGGTCTTTTTAACGTCATTATGGATAAAGTATCCCTTGATCGACTTAGGATCGGGGGCGGCATCAAGGCCCTTGATGCAAACGTATCGGTAGCCGTGATAGCAGAACTTTGGCTTAAAGGTATCAACGCCCCCCGAAAGAATCATCTTGTTAAGATGAAAAGCATTGTGTCCGGGGAAGCAATGCGCCTGCTGGAGATTGTTCATCTTGACCTTGCCGTCGGGATAAACGTCCTCAGTATACTGGAACTCAAGTTCTCTGCCTCTTTCACCCTGAATGGTGATCTCCATATATCCTGAGCTTGTACGGCCAAAGTCTACAAGATAGCCTTCCTCGGTCTTTCTGATATCTGTGGGGTGGAAGACCTCAAGCTCACGTACAGGCTGGCAGATTATAGGGCGCAATTCACCGGTTATCTCCTCATCGGGGCGCTCAATAGCGTTTGTCCAATCGGAATCGTCATATCCGACCTGCATCCAGTCCTCACTATACTTTCTCATATCAACAAACTCGCCGCTGCGGAGCTGGCTGTACGTAATATAAGACTTGTCGCGGTTAGCCTTCCATGAGCTGTCACTTACAACAGCAACCTCGCCGTTGATCTTCAAGGAAAGAATGAACTGGGGAGCGTCACGCCAATAAGCATTATGGAAAAGCCAGTCGGTAACTACGTTTTCATTGAAGAAGCCGTTGCCGGTCATAACAGTAATTACGTTCTTACCCTTTTTGAGGAGAGGCGAAACGTCGTATGTATCATACCACAGTATCTTTTTATAGTCACTTGTAGCAGAAATAAATATATCCTCTGTAATCAACTGTCCATTTATACGGTATTCGGCAAAGCCCGGGCTCTGAACGAATATTTCAGCAGATTTTACTTCTTTATCGATCACAAACTCACGTCTGAACATCGGGATCGGATCATCGTAGCTATGCTCATACGTAAAGGTTTTAACCGCTTTGATATAGCTCGCGCCTGCAAAAACTCCATTAGGATCTACCTTTGTAGAAAAAGCCATCATATACCTCCTGATTATTTGCATAATATGATACTTTAATTATATATTGAAATCCATATTTTGTCAACAATAATATATAAAATATTTTCCTTTAAAGTGCTTTATTCTACAAAGAAAAATCAGGTCGGCAACAAAAATTGCTGCCGACCTAAAGTAAATTTTATTTTCCTGCCTCTGCGGCACGTCTCGCCTTCATCATTTCCTTCATACGAAGCTCTGTGTTAAGTATCTTCTTTCTAAGACGGATAGACTTAGGAGTGATCTCGATAAGCTCATCGTCCTGAATAAACTCGATCGCTTCCTCAAGGCTGAAGATCTTGGGGGGCGTCAAGAGAAGCTTCTCGTCAGCGCCCGCAGAACGGATAGCGGTCAGATGCTTTTCCTTACAGGGATTAACTGCGATATCATCATTCTTGGGGTTCTCGCCTACGATCATTCCCTCGTATACGGGAGTCTGAGGTCCAACGAAGAGCTGACCTCTCTCCTGTGTGTTGTAGAGACCGTATCTTGTAGTAACACCCGCCTCGGACGCGATAAGCGCACCTGTAAATCTCATAATTACACCGCCGCGGTAGGGCTGATAGCCATCAAAGAGTGTGTTAAGAACACCCTCGCCGTGTGTTGCGGAAAGGAACTCGGAGCGGTAGCCGAAAAGGCATCTTGAGGGAATGCTATACTCGATTCTCATTCTCTCGCCGAAGGGAGTCATTTCGATAAGATCGCCCTTTCTCTGTCCAAGCTTCTCGATAACTGCGCCGACGTACTCAGTAGGAACGTCGAGGGTAACGTGCTCGATAGGCTCACACTGAACACCGTCGATATCCTTGAGAATTACCTTGGGGTTAGAGCACGTCATCTCATATCCCTCGCGGCGCATATTCTCAAGAAGAATGGAAAGATGCATCTCTCCTCTTCCCGATACGATAAACTCATCGGTTGTATCGCCGTCACGAACGCGAAGCGATACGTCCTTAAGAAGCTCCCTGTAGAGTCTCTCACGGAGCTGACGCGAGGTTACAAACTTACCCTCCTTACCTGCAAGGGGGCTTGTATTTACCGAGAAGGTCATCTCGACTGTAGGCTCGCTCACCTTAACGAACTCAAGGGGCTCAGGATTTGTAGTTGACGTAAGTGTATCACCGATAGAAATATCGCCTGCACCTGAGAAGCATATGATATCGCCCATCTTTGCACTCTCAACAGGAACGCGAAGAAGTCCGTCTATCTGATAGAGCGAAACGATCTTTGTTCTTCTGGGCTTTTCGTCGGGCTTATGGAAGTTACAAACAAGAACCTCCTGTCCAACCTTAACCTGTCCGCGCTCGATTCTGCCGATACCGATCCTACCAACGTAATCGTTATAGTCGACCGAGGAGACGAGAACCTGAAGGTCTCCGTCGATATCGCCCTCGGGAGCTGGCATATATTCGAGAATTGTTTCGAACAAGGGTGTAAGGTCAACTCCCTCCTCATAAGGAGTGAAATTAGCAGTACCAGAACGTCCCGAGCAGTAAAGCATAGGAGAATCAAGCTGCTCGTCATTTGCGCCGAGGTCGATAAGGAGTTCAAGGATCTCGTCCTCAACCTCGCCAAGTCTCGCGTCCGGCTTGTCTATCTTGTTTACGCAAACGATAACCTTGTGATTAAGCTCAAGCGCGCGCTTCAGCACGAATCTTGTCTGGGGCATAGGTCCCTCAGCCGCATCAACAAGAAGGATGACTCCGTTAACCATCTTAAGAACACGCTCTACCTCGCCGCCGAAGTCTGCATGTCCGGGTGTATCGACGATGTTTATCTTAACATCCTTATAGTGTACAGCTGTGTTTTTTGCAAGTATGGTAATGCCTCTTTCCTTCTCGATGTCGTCAGAGTCCATAACTCGTGTAGCTGTTTCCTGATTTTCTCTGTAAATACCGCCCTGCTTTAAAAGGCCGTCAACAAGTGTTGTCTTACCGTGGTCAACGTGCGCGATTATAGCAACGTTTCTTAAATCCTCTCTTACCATACTGTCTCCTTAATAAAATCAATTGACATAAGCTTATTTCAAAAATCCGTTTATTATCTCTTCTTCTGCTTGCTTTTCATCAAGACCGAGTGTCATCAGCTTTATAAGCTGCTCGCCTGCTATCTTGCCTATAGCCGCCTCGTGAATAAGCGACGCCTCGGTGTTATTGGCAACTATCTTAGGAACAGCTACAACAGAGGCGTTATCCATAATGATGGCGTCGCACTCAGTGTGTCCCGAGCAGCGACTGTTGCCCTTTACGTCAGATATAAATAGCTGACGCGAACTGTCTTTTGCAACAGAACGAGAAACAACGTGCGTTCCGCAGTCGTCTCCTTGGAGATCAACTGTAAATTCGGTCTCGGCAAACTGCTCCCCATGTGTCATTATCTTCTCGTGGATTATAAGTGTAGACTTCGCCTTGAGTACAGCGTCGGTCTTGCGCTTTGTGGAGTCAACTCCTTTTATCTGGGTAGTCTCCATTTCCATATACGCGCCCTCGTCAAGCTCTACGACTGTATGAGGATTCATAACGTTCTTGCCGTTTCCGTCCCCCTCACCGTAGTGCTTTTCAACGTATCTTACCCTTGAATTCTTGGCAAGATGGAAGGAATGGATTCCGCTATGCTCACTGTCTTGAACGCCGCAATTATGAATGCCGCAGCCCGCGATAATAAGGACGTCCGCGCCCTCTCCGATATGAAAATCGTTATATACCGTCTCTTTGATTCCGCTCTCTGCCAGAATGACAGGGATATGAACGCTCTCGCGCTTTGTTCCCGCCTTGATGTAGATATCAATACCGGGCTTGTCTGTCTTCTTTTCAATTACAATGTTTTCTGAAGACCTTTTCTCGAACGTTTCTCCGTCAACACGGATAGAATACGCGCCCCGGGGAACACCCTCAAGATCTGCGACCTCGCGAAGAAGGTTGAGTTTAAGGCTATCAAGCTTTTTCTCTGCCATTATTCCTCACCTCCGCTTGCATATTTGCATGCCGCTTGAGCAGAAAGGAGCTCAGGCAATATCTCATTTTTAGTTCCGTATGCGGCGATCTTGCCGTTGGCAATAACGATGATCTTATCCGCGATATCAAGAATGCGCTCCTGGTGGGAGATAATAAGGATATTTCCCTGTGTGCGCTCGTGCATCTTCTCAAAAACCTTGATAAGATTGTTAAAGCTCCAGAGGTCGATGCCCGCCTCGGGCTCGTCAAACACCGAAAACTTGGTTCCGCGCGCGTTAATCATGGCTATCTCTATTCTCTTAAGCTCACCGCCTGAAAGTGACTCGTTAACCTCACGGTTTACGTACTCCTTGGCGCAAAGACCTACCTCGGAGAGGTATTTGCACGCTTCTGCAACCGAGATCTTCTCGCCTGCCGCCATGGAGATCATATCCTTTACTGTAATGCCCTTAAATCTGACAGGCTGCTGGAAAGCAAAGCTGATGCCTGCTCTCGCACGCTCGGTAATATTCATATCGGTAATATCAACTCCGTCAAGAAGGATCTGACCGGAATCTGCTTTATATATTCCTGCGATAAGCTTGGCAAGAGTAGACTTACCAGATCCGTTAGGACCTGTTACCGCAACGAATCTTTCATTTATAGTCACACTTACGTCGTCAAGTATCTTGACCTCTTTACCGGTCTTTTCATCTGTAACGCTGTAAGATAGATTTTTTATTTCTAACATAGTTTTCCTTTCAAAACTTTTAATATAGGCCAAATTGACTCATTATATTTTATCATACATTCGTCACTAAATCAATAGTTTATTACTAAATTGTTGTCAAATTTTGATGCGATAAGACAAAAAAGGGTGCGATTTTTCGCACCCTTAGTTTTATCTGTCCAAAAATCTGCAAGCAGCCAAGGCTGAAGTTGCACCGTCACCGCACGCGGTGGATATCTGACGGATATTTTTCGTTCTGCAATCTCCTGCAACGAAGAGTCCTTCCGTATCTGTAAGGCAGTTCTCGTCGGACACGATATAGCCTCTATCCGACAAGGTAACAAGATTTGAATACTGCTCGTTCTCGGGTACCTGACCGATAGCGACGAACATTCCGTCAAGGTCGAGACGTATCTTTTCTCCGCTTCTTGTATCCTTGATCACGATACCTCCGAACGTGTCGGAGCCAAGAAGCTCCTCAACTGTGTGGCCGAAAATAAACTCAACGTTTTCTCTCTCGCGCAAGATTGCCGCGAGCTTCTCTTCTCCCGTGAGGAAATCGAGATTCTGAACAACGTAGACCTTTTCGCATCCGTCGGAAAGCATAATTGACTCCTGAAGTGCCGAGTTTCCTCCACCGATAACCGCTACGGTCTTGCCTGCATAGAACGCTCCGTCACAAACAGCGCAGAAGGAGATACCGTCGCCGATAAAGTCCTCCTCGCGCTCAAGTCCCAAGAGGCGGTGCTTCGAGCCTGTAGCTAAAATTACAGTCTTAGCCATATAGTCGACCTCGCCGCAGGACACGGTGAAGATACCGCTATCGCTACGTCTGATGCCCATAACCTCCTGCATATCTATCTCTGCCCCAAGATTGAGTGCCTGCTCAACAAGCTTTTCCGCAAGCTCATTGCCGCTAATCTGGCAGAATCCGGGATAGTTCTCGATCTTAGGCGAGAAGGTCATCTGTCCGCCAAACGTGCCTCTCTCAAGCACAAGCACGCTTTTATCGGCACGGCGCGCATATATCGCGGCGGTAAGACCTGCAGGTCCGGCGCCAACAACAACTATATCATACATAAGAAATAAACCTTTCAGGGAAAAATTTACGGCAATCCGCCCGTTTCAAAGCCGATAAGATTTATCAGCGCCCCAATTCCTCAGGCGGATTGCCTTTTTTCGACAGAGATTATTTCTCTACCGAATCAATATACTTTCTGATGTTAGAGAGATTTACAGCTTTAACAACCTCTCTGCCGTCCTCTGCAACTACGAGGGTGGGCGCCTGCTTGATACCGAATTTTTCAACAAGCTCCTTGTTCTCATCTGCATAAACCTTTTCATAAGCGATGCCTGCCTTCTCGAGGAACATTGCCGCCATCTTACAGTTAGGACATGTCTTTGTAGCGAAAAGGAGTACGCCTGTTACCTTATCGCCTGTCTCCTTTTCAACCTGAGGTACAACAGCATTAACTGTTCTTACGCCGTCAGTACCGATGTTGATCTCGGGATGAAGCTCTGTAGAACGGTCGATATTATACGTTCTTCTCTCCTTGAACTCCTGGCTCTTACCGTCGTTCCAAGCCTGTACGGGACGGTAATAACCTGTAATACGGCTATAAACCTCTGTTGTCTTGCCGCAGTGATGACACTTGTAAATCTCACCGTTAAGATATCCTTGCTCTGTGCATACACTGTACGTAGGAGACATTGTGTAGTAAGGAAGCTTGTAATTCTCTGCAATCTTGCGAACAAGGTTAGCAGCAGACTTCCAGGTAGGAAGCTTTTCGCCAAGGAACGCGTGGAATACGGTACCAGAGGTGTAAAGCGTCTGGAGCTCATCCTGAATATCAAGTGCCGCAAAGATATCCTCTGTATAACCTACTGGGAGGTGTGAGGAGTTTGTATAGTAAGGAGCATTATCATTGTCTGTTGCAGTGATAATGTCGGGCCATCTCTTTCTGTCGTGCTTTGCAAAACGGAAGGAGGTGGACTCTGCGGGAGTAGCCTCAAGGTTATAGAGGTCGCCGTAAAGCTCCTGGTAGTCTGAAAGTCTTTCTCTCATATGGTTGAGAACGTTCTTTGCAAACTCCTGAGTCTCTTTATGTG
>JAFWXY010000134.1 GCA_017522905.1 Clostridia bacterium | reverse complement strand
TCATCAAGAGCCATTCTTGTGCAGTAGCCCTCTGTCATTTCAAGGTATCTTACGCCCTTTTCCTTAGTACCGTACATTGTACCTACCATGCTTCTCTCGCCCTTACCGAGGTCTTCCATACCTGCGCCGATAACGAGACCGCCCTCAGAGAATGCGGACTGGCTTCTTCCGTATACGATCTGGAGGAAGAGCTCACGCATAGCGGTATTGATAGCGTCGCAAACAAGGTCGGTGTTAAGCGCCTCAAGAATTGTCTTGCCGGGGAGGATCTCAGCTGCCATAGCGGCGGAGTGAGTCATACCGGAGCATCCGATAGTCTCAACCAATGCTTCCTCGATGATACCGTTCTTAACGTTGAGAGAAAGCTTGCATGCACCCTGCTGAGGAGCGCACCAGCCTACACCGTGTGTGTATGCGGAAATGTCTGTAATCTGCTTCGCCTGAACCCACTTGCCCTCTTCCGGGATAGGAGCGGGACCGTGATCGCAACCCTTTTGAACCTTGCACATGTGCTGAACTTCTAAGCTCTGTGCATAAGGAAATTCACTTACGTTCATGTTTTATTTCTCCTTTTATTATTGATGTCAGACCGGCTAAAATCTCCAAATGCGGCAGTTGCTATATGCAGGCAAGCCTGCATGGCGAGCTTGCTTCGCAACCTATTCGCCCTCGAGTGCAGCTTGACGTAGGGAACTACGCCTGCGCTTTGCCCTCTCCGGTGCGCCTTGCCTTTGAAAATTTTGTCTCTGTCTTTTGTTTGTACTATTTAGTATTTGCTTCACCGTCGAGGAACGGACTATGGATTTAATCATTATTCCACACGATTGTGAAGTTTCTTTGCCTACTTTCTTTTCAAAGAAAGTAGGGATCTCACTTAATAATCTCGCCGTAAACCTCGCCGAATGCACAAGCAGCGTTGCACTCATCGGTATCGATATGCATAGCGAAAGCGTATGCATCGGAAACGCGGCAAACTACGTCGTCGAAGATAGTAGTTCTGTCGCTATCGATCTTAACCTTTACGATCTGCTTATCTGCGATGCCCATCTCGTTAGCGGTAGCTGTATCGAAGTGGATGTGGCGCTTTGCGATGATGCATCCCTCAGAGATGTCATACTCGCCTGCGGGGCCTACCATCTTAACACCGGGTGTGCCTGCAACGTCACCGGACTCACGAACCGGAACAGCCTTGAGGCCGAGAACACGAGCGTCTGTGAAGGAGAGCTCTACCTGATTTGCCTTTCTCGTAGGACCGAGAACCGAGAGCATAAGCTCGCCCTTAGGACCAACGACCTTGATCTTATCGTTAGCTGCAGCGAACTGGTCGGGCTGAGAGAGCATCTTCTTGGGCTCGAGCTTAGCACCCTCGCCGTAAAGAGCTGCAACAGCCTCGTCTGTTAAGTGAATGTGTCTTGCACTTGTCTCAACAAGAACCTTTTTTGACATAGTTGTTACCTCACTTTATATTGATTTTTATTATTTTTTCAACGACAGGGCATAGTTACCCCATTCGGGTACATTATAACACTTTTTTCGTGCTTTGTAAAGATTATTTTTAAATAAAAGTATGAGATTAGCCCCAGTTTTTCTTGTCAATACTTATAAACAATAAAAAGTATGGAGAAAAACATGAAAAACAACGAAAAGGACACAAAAACAAATGATTCTCTTGACAAAATAGAGGAGATAAACGAGAGTGGCGGCATTGTTGCCAGGGGCAAGGGGACTAACATTCACTGTCTGTCGATAATCGGGCAGATAGAGGGGCATTACATGCTTCCCGAGGGGCAGAAGGCGACCAAATACGAGCACATCATTCCTATGCTGGTCTCGGTTGAGCAGGACGAGGAGATAGACGGGCTTCTGGTGCTACTTAACACCATGGGTGGCGACGTTGAGGCGGGACTTGCAATCGCCGAGGTCATTGCGTCGATGGCTAAGCCGACAGTTTCGGTTGTGCTTGGCGGCGGACATTCTATAGGCGTACCTCTTGCGGTGTCGGGAAAGCGTTCCTTTATCGTGCCGAGTGCGACTATGATGATACATCCTGTCAGAATGAACGGTCTTGTCGTCGGAGTGCCGCAGAGTTTTACCTATTTCAAAGAGATGCAGAGGCGGATTGTTGATTTTATCTGTACGCACAGCAGGGCGAACCCAAACAAGATTGAGGAGCTGATGATGCGCCCCGACATGCTTGCTACCGACGTGGGTTCGATAATCGAGGGCAGAGAAGCGGTTGAATACGGAATAATCGACGAGGTTGGCGGGCTGGATAGGGCGCTTGAGGCTTTGCACGGGATGATAAGAGAGCGGTCTGCAAGGTGACAAAAAACGGCAGAGGATTATCCTCTGCCGTTAAGCTTTTATTTTATTCTTCTGTGTCGGTGTTTGCCTTTTTCTTTGCAAAATGCTCGCGTGTGACCTTAGCTACAACGCCCGAGAGAGCGATAAGTGCGATAAGGTTGGGAACTGCCATAAGTGCGTTGAAGCAGTCTGCGATGGTCCATACGATACCGATCTCTGCAACTGCGCCTACGAATACGAAGATAACGTAAATGGCTCTGTATGTGAGAACTGCCGCGCGTCTGTGCTTGGGGAAGAGGTAGCCTGCGCAAACCTCACCGTAGTAAGCCCAACCGAGAATGGTTGATAGTGCGAAAAACACCGTTGCAACCGAGATAATGATAGTACCGATGCTGACAGATCCTATGGCGGGAAGCGCCTCACCGAATGCTGCGCTGCTGAGAGGTGCGCCCGACACTATGGGAGATGTTCCTGCATTGAATGCTGTCATGTATATATCGGAGGTGAGAACTACAAGAGCAGACATCGTGCAGATGACGATCGTTGTAATAAATACCTCAAACATACCCCAAAGGCCCTGCTTTGCGGGATCCTTTGTGCTTGACGCCGCGTGCGCAATGGGAGCACTACCAAGACCTGCCTCGTTGGAGAATACT
>JAFWXY010000133.1 GCA_017522905.1 Clostridia bacterium | reverse complement strand
CCTCAAGACGTGCTATTTCCTTCTCTGTATCCACAATGTCGGATAGAGGCAGGAAGATGGTTGCAGAATCGGTAACTATTCTTACCGCGTCGTCAGCTGAGAATGTGTCCTCAAAGCTATCACCGATCTCTACCTCGGAAGCAGAAGCAAGCCTGTTGAAGAATACAGCGGTACTTTCATTGAAAGCATCGGTATACTTGGTTGCGATATATACTTTAGCCTTACGTGAAGGCGGAACGTTCATTTCATTTCGTCTTGCGCGTATTGCCTTGATCGCGGTAATAGTCTTGTTCATCTTCTGCGCATCCGCATCAAATACGAGCGAAGCATTGAACTCGGGATACTTGGATATCATTACGCTTTCATCGGCATGAGGAAGCGCCTGATATATTTCCTCTGTAATGAAAGGCATAAAGGGGTGCAAAAGCTTCAGGATGCCCGTAAGAACGTATGCAAGAACGTTCTGTGCAACCGCATTACCTTCGCTCTCCTTGTCATTGAGTCTGATCTTGCAAAGCTCGATGTACCAATCGCAGAATACGTCCCAGGTGAAATCGTAGATAGAGGAAAGTGCAACACCTACCTCATACTTATCAAGTGCCGCAGGAACACTTGCCGCAAGCTTGTTGAACTCGTGGAGTATCCACTTATCCTCTGCTGAGAGCTTGTCTGCGTTGGGAAGCTTGATCTCGTCGATCGTAAGGTTCATACGCACAAATCGCGAAGCATTCCAAAGCTTGTTTGCAAAATTTCTCGCAGCCTCTATTTTTTCATCCGAGAAACGCATATCGTTTCCGGGACTGTTGCCTGTAGCAAGAGCAAATCTCAGTGCGTCGGCACCGTATTTTTCAATTATCTCAAGAGGATCTATTCCATTACCGAGAGATTTTGACATCTTTCTTCCCTGCGCATCACGTACAAGCCCGTGAATAAACACCGTGCTGAAAGGTTTGGCATCCATATGCTCAAGTCCGGAGAATATCATTCTCGACACCCAGAACGTGATGATATCGTAGCCGGTTACAAGCACGCTTGTAGGATAATATTTTTTAAGCTCTTCGGTCTGCTCGGGCCAACCCATCGTCGAGAAGGGCCAGAGCGCAGAAGAAAACCAAGTATCAAGAACGTCTTCGTCCTGACGAACCTTAGCGCCGCACTTAGGACAAGTTGTGATATCCTCTTTAGATACGGTCATCTCTCCGCATTCATCGCAATAGAACGCGGGAATTCTGTGTCCCCACCAAAGCTGACGCGAAATGCACCAGTCGAGAATATTGTTCATCCAGTTGAAATAATTCTTTGAGAAGCGTTCGGGAACAAAATTGATAGAGCCGTCCTCAACAGCCTCTATCGCAGGCTTAGCAAGGGGCTTCATCTTTACAAACCACTGATCAGAGGTCATAGGTTCAACAGTAGTGCCACAACGGTAGCAGACGCCTACGTTATGATCGTGAGCCACTGTCTTTACAAGGAAACCTTCTGCCTCAAGATCTGCAACAAGAGCCTTTCTGCAGGCATATCTGTCCATTCCCTCGTACTTTCCGGCGTATGCATTCATAGTTGCATCGTCATTCATAACCTTGATCTGTTCAAGTCCGTGACGCTGACCAACCAAGAAGTCATTGGGGTCGTGTGCGGGGGTAATCTTTACGCAACCCGTGCCAAAACCTATCTCAACGTAATCATCGGCAATTACGGGGATCTCACGGTTCACAATAGGCAAAATAAGCGTCTTACCAATAAGGTGCTTGGTCGCCTCGTCATCGGGATTTACCGCAACAGCAGTATCTCCGAACATCGTTTCGGGACGGGTAGTAGCTACCTCAACATAGCCGTCCTCACCTTTTATAGGATACTTTATATGCCAGAAGTTACCGGGCTGATCCTTATACTCAACCTCTGCATCAGACAACGCGGTAAGACAATGCGGGCACCAGTTGATTATTCTGTATCCACGATAGATAAGTCCCTTGTCATATAGATTGACAAATACCTCTCGAACCGCCTTTGAGCAACCTTCGTCCATCGTAAAACGCTCTCGGCTCCAGTCACAAGAGGCTCCGAGCTTTTTGAGCTGACTGATAATTCTATTTCCGTACTTATGTTTCCAATCCCATACTCTCTCAAGGAATTTTTCACGTCCGAGATCATATCTTGAAAGTCCCTCGTTCACACGAAGCTGCTCCTCCACTTTGATCTGCGTAGCTATACCCGCGTGGTCAGTGCCGGGGACCCAAAGGGTGTTAAAACCTTGCATTCTCTTGTATCGAACAAGAATGTCCTGCAGGGTTTCGTCAAGAGCGTGACCCATATGGAGTTGTCCTGTTACGTTTGGAGGCGGAATTACCACAGAGAAAGCGGGAGAAGGATCGTTGACATCGGGTGTAAAATATCCTTTTTCACACCAATTCTGATAAATTCTGTCCTCAAAATCCGAAGGCGAATACACCTTTGGAAGCTCGTTGTAAGAGTTCATAATAACCTCCGTTAAAATATATATGTAAAATAATAAACAAAAAAGCCCACGCACCCATCAGGGCGTGAGCACGCGGTACCACCTGACTTGAGCCAATGCGACGCAAAAGCCCATCTCTGCCCACTAACGCGGGAAAACGTCAAGAGCTGACGGACAACGTCCCTCACTCAAGCAGCTCGGGGGCGACTTCAAGGAAATTGCAGCACGGACTCGCACCAACCGTCCGCTCTCTGCGCCTGCTCAAACCAATACTACTCCCCGTCAAAGCATTTAGAAATATAAAAATTGTTCGCAACAAGAGAATTATACCATACAATAAAAGTAAAGTCAAGAGATAACTCAAAAAAAGAAAAAAAAACAAATATTTTTTAGAAATTTTTTTAAAAAAGTATTGACAAAACAATATTTGCGTGATATAATAATCAAGCGCTTGCAAAACAATAGCGAGTGATATGGCGGAGTAGCTCAGT
>JAFWXY010000132.1 GCA_017522905.1 Clostridia bacterium | reverse complement strand
AAGGCTACAATTTCCATTCCTTGGATAATGAAACCTTGCAAAATATTGTTTTATCTATTAACTTAAGACCTAAAAAATGCTTGGGCTGGCGTTCACCTTTTGAAGCATTTTTTGGTGTTGCACTTGCTTGACAATCTGCCGAGGTTGACACCGCTATAAGCGCTACCTGTACCGAAGCAGGTAAAAGCGAGGGCAAGCACTGCTCCGTTTGCGGTACGGTGATCATAGCACAAGAGGAGATCCCCTCCGCCGGACACAAATTTGATCTTGGGTTAATAACAACCTCTCCGACTTGTCAGGCGGAGGGGGAAAAAACCTATCGCTGCACCGTGTCGGGCTGCTCATATTCCTACAAGGAAGCATTCTCTTTGCCACAATATTCCGCAACAGAGCTTTATGAAAAATCCATAGAGTGGGTTGGCGAAATAAACACCTACGATAAAAACGGCGATGAGCTTGCCCTTGCAACAGGCTTTGTCATCTCCTCGGACGGCAAGATAGTAACCAATTACCATGTGCTCGACGGTGCGCTTTCTGCCGACTTTACAATTAACGAAAAAACGTACGAGATCACCTCGGTTCTCGCGTATGACGCCGACATCGACCTTGTGGTAGTAAAAATTGATGCGGAAAACCTTTCTGCGGCAACAATCTGCAAGGAATCCGTGCACGTAGGTGAGACGGTTTACGCTATCGGTTCTTCCCGAGGAATGACAAACACATACTCCCAGGGTATCATTTCATATGCCAACCGAGAGATTGACGGTGTATCTCATATCCAGCATGACGCGTCAATAACAAACGGAAACTCGGGCGGTCCTCTTATCAATTCTTACGGAGAGGTCATAGGCATAAACTCCTGGCTACTGCTTGATTCGCAGAACCTCAACTTCGCGGTTTTTTCCGGCGAGCTTGACAACCTTGTTTACGGTGACCCTTTGACCGTCGAAGAGTTTTACAAAAGCACCCGAACCCCCGCTGATATTCTGGTTGATCTTATCTTGTCGGACGGAGAATACGACGAGGAGTTTGAAAACATTGTAATTAAAAAGGAATACGAATTCACAGGATACAACTCTTTATTTGCACTTTTATACGATTATGATATTGAGACGGTAGGTGTGTTCCTTTGCCGCTACACAAACAGCGGAGATCTGTATGCCACCTTTATTTCCCTCGATCCAAATGAGAACGGTCTTCTCGAGTACGCCGCAGAGTACAGGTACTATAGCTACGACGAATACATAGGCTACAACAACACCTCGGGATATATAGATCCTAATACCTTTACCAAATATTCCACTCTGACCTATGAAGAATACGACGGAGCTGCAAGTCATAGAAACACTTTGCTAAGGGAATATACAAAAAACGCGGTTGATTGTGTAAATTGGCTTAAATGGTGCCTTAAGACCTACGACATTGGGCTTACCATTGAGGATTTTGGATTTACGGCGTATGACTCTTCAAAATAAAAGCATCTTAACACAGTCCCCTTGTATAGGGGGCTGTTTTTTTGGGCTTATTTTCTATTTCTATTGAAAAGAAGGAAAAAGTGGTGTATAATGAAAGTACCGTAAATATTTTTTTAAAAAATAAATTTTCAGGAGGCAACTATGAATCGTTTACAGGACAAGGTAGCAATTATTACCGGTGGAAATTCCGGTGTTGGTGCGGCAACCGCAATCAAGTTCGCCGCAGAGGGCGCAAAGGTAGTTATCACTGCGCGCCGTGAGGCACCTCTTCTTGAGGTGGCAGAAAAGATCCGTGCGGCGGGCGGCGAGGTTCTCCCCGTTGTCAGCGACATCTCCAAGGTGGAGGACGCTAAAAAGGTGCTTGACGCAACCCTCGAGGAATTTGGCAAGGTTGATATTCTTATCAACAACGCGGGCGTTCTTGACAACGGACTTAAGGCTATCGACAGCATCTCCGATGAGGATATGAACAAGGTTATTGACATTAACACCAAGGGTACTATGTGCATGATGCGTGAGGTGTCCGCCGAGATGGAAAAGACCGGCTACGACTCTATCGTTAACGTGGCTTCCGTTGCCGGCGTTATGGGCTGCGGCGGCGCGGCTTACGTTGCATCCAAGGCTGCGGTTATCGGTCTTACCCGTCACACCGCTCTCCGCTTCGCCGGAACCAACGTTCGCTGCAACGCGATCTGCCCCGGAACTATCGTTACCCCTATGGTTGCAGGCATGAACCCCGCAAATATGGATATGAACATCTTCGGTCAGATGATGAAGCACAACGACCTCAAGGTTCAGCCCTGCTTCCCCGAGGACGTGGCAAATATGCTCCTCTTCTTCGCGTCCGACGAGTCGAGAGCAATTACAGGTCAGGCAATCGTTACCGACTTTGGTTCGACGCTGTAATTTTAGTTTTGGATTTAGAAAGAGCCACCCTGTGGGGTGGCTCTTTTGTGATAAATTGGGGTTTGTGGGGGACGGCACGGCTACAAACACTTTTGTTTTCCGTCGCTTTTTCAAAAAGCGACCGCTGGTGGAGGGCGCGTAGCCATCCTCGCTCGTCGCAACGAGCGAAATCTCCCCCTAACGGCGTCTTTCTTTTGTTAGCTTTTCTTTTGCGCCTCTTTTGCCAAAAGAAAAGCGGAGAACGATTAAGAGTAACATCATGCAGAAAAAGGGGAACCCCCCACTTGTGCGGTTCCCCTCTGCAAACCCTAACGGCTTTGCATTCACCCCTCTGTGGCGCTTTCTAACGATAAGGAGTTTCGCTCTCTGCGGAGAGCGACCAACGCTCCGCGCGTTGGATTGGCGCCGCCTTTTGAAAAAGGCGGGCGAAAACTTCCTAAGACAACGCCATAGGCTTTATTAAAAAGAAAAAGCAGGCTCTTGCCTGCTCTTTTCTTTATGTTTATTACTCTTCAAGCATCCTTCTTGCAACGTACACGCCGCTTGCAGATGCGTGAGAGAGCGAATGTGTTACTCCGCTTCCGTCGCCGATCACGTAGAGATCCTTATATTTGGTCTCGAGGTTCTCGTCAAGCTCGACTTCCATATTATAGAACTTGACCTCAACGCCGTAGAGCAAGGTGTCGTCGTTTGCCGTTCCGGGCGCGATCTTATCAAGCGCGTAGATCATCTCGATAATTCCGTCCATAATTCTCTTGGGAAGGACAAGACTGAGATCTCCGGGTGTTGCCTTGAGCGTCGGGCGAGTAAAGGACTCGTTGATCCTCGAGGGCGTGCTTCTCTGCCCCTTTACAAGATCTCCGAATCTCTGCACGATAACTCCGCCGCCAAGCATATTTGAAAGACGCGCGATGCTCTCGCCGTAGCCGTTGGAATCCTTGAAGGGCTCCGAGAAATGCTTTGCGACCAGAAGCGCGAAGTTGGTGTTCTCGGTGTGCTTATCCGCGCTTTCATAGCTGTGTCCGTTTACGGTTATGATGCCGTTCGTGTTCTCGTTAACTACCGCGTCGTGGGGGTTCATACAGAAGGTGCGGACTCTATCGCCAAACTGCTTTGTGCGGTACACTATCTTGCTCTCGTAAAGCTCATCGGTCAAGTGGTCGAAGATGACCGCGGGAAGCTCCACGCGAACGCCAATGTCAACTCGGTTTGAGGTCGTGGGAATGTCAAGCTCCTCACAGACCTTTTCCATCCACGCGCTACCCGATCTGCCGACCGAGATAATACACTTATCACAAGTGTATTTTTCGCCCTTAGCCTCAATCTCGTATCCCCCGCCGCTGATCCTGATATGATCAACGTGGGTGTTGAAGTAAAAATCAACCTTGTCACGAAGCTCGTTATATATGTTCTCAAGCACCTCGTAGTTCTTGTCTGTGCCAAGGTGACGGACCGACGCGTCAAGGAGCTGTAGTCCGTTCTGGATACAGAGCTTCTTGAACTTGGTGCCCGTGGTAGAGTACATCCTTGTGCCCTCTCCGCCGTACTTCATGTTGATCTTATCAACGTAGTGCATAAGCTCGAGTGCCTTATCCTTGCCGATATGCTCATAAAGCGTGCCGCCGAAGTCGTTTGTAATATTATATTTTCCGTCCGAGAACGCGCCCGCGCCGCCAAATCCGCTCATAATTGAGCAGGTCTTGCATCCGATGCAGGATTTTATTTTGTCGCCGTCGATGGGGCATTTTCTCTTTTTGAGCTCGTTGCCCGCCTCAAAAACCGCAACCCTTATCCCTTTGTTAGCCTCGGCAAGCTCGTATGCCGCAAAGATACCGCCGGGACCCGCGCCGATGATTATAACGTCGTATTTCATATGTTTCTCCATATTTTTAATGAATTTGGGGGTGAGGGCGGCATCGTGGCCACACTATCACATTTTAAGTATATCAGTAAAATTTCAAATTGTCAAGGGGGTGTTATCTGCCCGAGCTTGCCAAAGGGTGAAAAAACAGGGTGCGTTGGCGTACCCTGTTTTGTGTTTGGAGAATATTCGTCGCGCAAGATCAGTGATTTGCGAGCCACTCCTCAGCCTTAGCCTTGGATACCGACTTGATGTTCTCCTTTGTGTAGGGAGAAGCCTCGCCGCCGTTTGTGTAAAGGAAGTAGAGGCCTGCTGGAGTCTGATAAAGTGTCTCCTCAAAGCCGTGAGCCTCACCGAAGTAGCCCTCGGTGTACTTCTTTACGAGAGTAGCCGTCTCTGTGTCATATTCTCTTTTGCAAATGATTTTTTTCATGATAAAATTCCTTTTCTTTTAATAAATAATAAAAATTACTTGCCGAGGACATATTAT
The DNA here is from genome assembly GCA_017522905.1 of Clostridia bacterium. Lineage (GTDB taxonomy): Bacteria > Bacillota > Clostridia > Oscillospirales > CAG-272 > SVTX01. The sequence continues at coordinate 3,874 of JAFWXY010000132.1, read as the reverse complement.
AACCGAATTCAATCAAAATTGCAAGAGGTTTTTTGAAATTTCTTGAAATTTCCTGCAATCTCAAATTCTTGTTGCCCCGCCCGGCTCTTTGTGATATAATTTATTTGGGTGATGAATATGGAAAATGAAAATAAATTAAACAAGAGAAAAGAAATTCGTCTTAAAAATTTTGATTATAGCTCCAAGGGCGCATATTTTTTAACGATATGTACACAAAATCGAGAAAACATACTTTCTCGTGTGACCATGCCCGTAGGGGTCGGCGCCCTCGACGACCCGCCGAGCATTTTTGACATTATCATAGAACTCACAGATATTGGAGAAATTGTAGAGCAAAATCTCTTATCCAGCGAACGCATTGCAGGGGTTACAATTGACGATTACGTAATAATGCCAAATCACATACACGCCATAATATATTTCGACCCTGATAAACACAACAATCCCAAGAACGGGTCGTCGAAGGCGCCGACCCCTACGAACGAGATGATCCCGCATGTTGTTTCAACATTTAAACGTTTTAGCAACAAGGAGATTGGGCGCAACATTTTCCAAAGGGGGTACATGGAACACGTCATCCGCGATCGTGCGGACTATGAAAAACACGTCAAATATATCTACGAAAACCCTATGCGCTGGCACTTTGATGAGTTATACGAGGAATAAATTTACCCCCCTGCATAATTTCCTGCAGGGGGGTGCTTTGCTATTTATTTAATCGTCACGCCGTTGGGGGTCTCTGTGATTGCGCACTCGTAGAATTTGGTGAGAGCGCGTATCATATGATCGGTGTCCTTTGCCCCTGCCGTCTCATAGCTTGAGTGCATCGCAAGCTGTGCAAGTCCGATATCGACCGTCTTTACGGAAACCTTGGTGTTCGCTATGCTTCCAAGCGTTGAGCCGCCCGGCATATCCGCACGGTTGCAATAGCACTGATAGGGCACGTTAGCTATCTCACAGATAAGCTTGAACACCGCCGCGGAAACTCCGTCCGAAGTATATTTTTGTTTTGCATTATACTTGATTACTACGCCGCCGTTCATTTTGACCGTGTGATTCTTGTCCGCATATTCGGGGTGGTTGGGGTGCACCGCGTGTGCGTTATCGCAGGAAACCATAAAGCTATTTGCTATCGCGCGTCTGTAATTTCCGCCTGTCGCTTCGCAGATTCTCTCAAGCGTATCGTAAAGCAAAGTTGACGCGGCTCCCTGCTTGGTGCTGCTTCCGACCTCCTCGTTATCAAAGAGCGCATAGACCTGTGCAGCCTCGCTATCCTTTGCAGAGATAAACGCGGTGAGAGATGTGAAGGCGCACTGAAGATCGTCAAGACGGGGAGCGGAAATAAAGCTTCCCCATTCTACTCCCTCCTGGCAATTGTATACGTAGAGGTCGTATGCAAGAATATCCTCAACCTCTGCGCCCGCAAGGTCTGCGATCATCTGACTAAAGCTCTTTTCGGGGGAATTGTCACCGTAAAGAGGGATAAGATCCACCGCCGCGTTGAACTTGAATCCCGTGTTGACCTCTCTGTTCATATGGATCGCAACGTTGGGTATGATCACGCAGGGTGTCTTTGTGTCAACGAGCTTGACCTCTACGCCATCCTCTGCCGCAACACTGACTCTGCCTGCTATCGCCAGAGGTCTGTCGAGCCAGGTGGAATATATAGGTCCGCCGTAAACCTCACATGACAAACGGGTATAGCTCGCATCTGTCAAGGCTGCGTTGTCCTTGATCTTCAAGCAGGGGCTGTCCGAGTGCGATGCGGTGATCATAAATCCGTTTTTGCACCTCTCGGCTCCGCGAAATGCGATAAGAGAGGAGCCGTTGCGGCGGACGAAATATTTACCGCCCTCGCTCATGCTCCACTCGCCGCCCTCGTATAGCTCGGTATATCCCGCTCCAAGGAGGATCTTCGCCGCGCTCTCGCAGGCGTGGTATGCTGTGGGGGATCTCTTTATATATTCAAAAAGTGTCTTGTTCATAACGTCACCGTCCAAAAGTTTAGTATATTTCAATTATAACCGCTTTAGGCGGGAAAGTCAATATTTTTTTGAGGTTGAATCGATTTGAGCCCAAAAGTCTTGTTTTGTGGTGTAAAAAACAGGGGCTGAAATTCAGCCCCATATTTTTTTATTTGTCAGGAATTATTCCTCAACAGTTTCCTCAACTGCGAGAGCCTCTGTTTCTTCCTCAACAGCTACTGCGGCAAGCATCATCTCTTCCTTGCGCGCCTCGTTCATACCCTTGAAGAAGATCGCAAGCACGATGGGCATTGCTGCCGTTACAAGTCCGGAAATACCCATAAGAGGATCGAAGAACATACAAGCAACCGCTCCGATCGCCGCAAATCCGCCACCGATGAAGCATACGATGAAAGGTGCCTTTCTGTCGGCATCCTTGCCCTCTGCCAGCGCTCTGATGTACTTGGATGTTCTCTTGAATGCGCTGCTGATGAAGCACATAGCAACGATTACGATAACGTAAAGAATAGCTACAACTACCGCGATGGACATAAAGTCTGTCTCAAGAACTTTGATGATATCATCCCAAGCCTCAAGCGCGATCTCTGCAAAGTCCTTGATCTCGGTTACCATCTCGACAAGCTCGTCTGCACTGTCAATGCCGTAAAGGTCTCTGATCTCTTGGGGCATTTCGTAGTAGATATCTCTGATATCCTCAAACTCCTCCTCAAGCATCTCGGAAGAGTTAACTACCTCCTCAAGCATGGGCTTTACGTCACTTTCAAGCATAGGAATAAGTTCATCCTTGATGACGTCGCTCATCAGACCGAGGACGACGCATCCGACAACAAGAATAGCACCAATGATAGATACGAACACGATTGCAAACGTGTTCATGATCTTTCTGTATGCTATGTAAAGACGGAAGCCGATAAGCTTACCCTTGGTAACGGGGGTGGCGTACAAAAGCCACGCGCAAAGCGTAGCAACGCCGGAAAAAACGACTGCGAGAATGACACCAAGACCAAGCTCGGTTGTGAGTGATGCGATGAGAACGGCGATGAAGATCACGGAGAAGCAAGCCGCGATAGCCAGGAAAAAGGGCGACTTGAAGCTCTTTGCAAATGCACCGTTCTGATCAAACTGCTGTTTTGTTTCAGACATGGTTTTTAAGCTCCTTAAAAGTTTATTTATTTTAGCCTGTTTGATAAGACATTTTAATTATAGCATTATTTTCCATACCTGTCAACAAATTTTTACATTTTATCCCCTTGTTTCCTTTTTTCCGGAATACTTTTTCATCTTCTGTGTTTTTATTCCGGATCCGCGCATAAAAATTGATTTTTAAATGCTCTTTTTTGAAAAAACCCTTTACATTTTAAACTAAATATGATATTATTAAAGGTGGGTTATTGTGCCGTTTTACGGCGCGCTCTCCCAAGTGACTTGTTTATAAAAAATTTTAATATTTTCTCAGGAGGAAAATCCAACATGGCAATCCAAAGAAAAAAGCTTTCCATGGACGGTAACCAGGCGGCGGCTCACGTCAGCTACGCGTTTACCGAGGTTGCGGGTATCTATCCCATTACCCCTTCCAGCCCCATGGCAGACTACACCGACCAGTGGTCGGCTCAGGGACTCAAGAACGTTTTCGGCACTTCCGTTAAGGTAGTCGAGATGGAGTCCGAGGCAGGTGCAGCAGGTACCGTTCACGGTTCTCTTGCATCCGGTGCTCTCACAACAACCTACACAGCATCTCAGGGTCTTCTTTTGATGATCCCCAACATGTATAAGATCGCCGGCGAGCTTCTCCCCGGTGTATTCCACGTTTCTGCGCGTGCGGTTGCTTCTCACGCGCTTAACATCTTCGGCGACCACTCCGACGTTTACGCTTGCCGTCAGACAGGCTT
>JAFWXY010000131.1 GCA_017522905.1 Clostridia bacterium | reverse complement strand
GGACGGAGGAAACTAAAATGGCTATCAGTAAAAAACTTGAAATTATATATCACAACGGACAGCCCGATGGCATTCGCTCCATCCGCAGACACCTCTCAACGATGACAACCTACGTTATTCCTCGCCCTCTGCTGTCCGAAGCTAAAAAGCTTTCTGGAATCAATCGCCCCGGTATTTACTACCTCATCAGCGAGAACGACGATAATAAAATCGCACAGATTTATATCGGGCAGACGAGAAACGGCGTTGTTCGCCTCGATGATCATAATCGCTCAAAGGATTTTTGGAACAAGGCGATTATGTTCTTGGCAGACAGCAAAACGTTCTCTCTTGATATGATAAGTGGTCTTGAAGCTTACGCTATCGGTAAGGCACACGATGCCAAGCGCTACAAGGTAGAAAACTCGGTCAACCCCAAGTATGAGATCGATGAATATGACCTTCCCTTGATTGAAGAAGTTTACGAGGAAATCCAATTCATCATGGCAACACAGGGTTATAAGATGGATAACTCCAAGGTGACCTTAAATGAAGCCAACACCTTACATACTACACGCAACGGCATTACTGCTTTTGGTGTTTACGACGGTGAGAACTTTGAAGTTCTTGAGGGCTCGGAGATTGATATGAGCCGTAAATGCCATTCCGCAACGATGGAAAAGCAACGTCAAACAGCTCTTACCAACGGCAATATTGTTAGCGTTGGCGGAAAATACAAATTGACGGTTTCCGTTTCCTTCACCTCACCAAGCTCCGCCGGACAATTCGTTTTAGGTGGCAGTATCAACGGCTGGGTTGAATGGAAAGACAAAGACGGAAAAACATTGGATGAGCTTTATAGAAAGTAATATCGATTGAGGATAAAATAATGGCAGTAAAGAAAAGTGAAATATACAGTTCCTTATGGGCGAGCTGTGATGCATTAAGAGGCGGTATGGATGCCTCACAATATAAAGACTACATTCTCACCTTATTGTTCGTAAAATATGTTTCGGACAAATTCACGGGCGAGGACTATGCTGATGTGGAAGTGCCGGAAGGCGGTAGCTTTGACGATATGGTCAAGCTCGTTGGTAAAAAGAATATCGGCGAAGGTATTAACAAGGTTATTGCAAAACTGGCGGCAGCGAACAATCTTCGCGGAGTTATTGACAAGGTATCCTTTAATGATCCCGATAAGCTCGGCAAAGGCGATGAAATGGTCAAAAAGCTCAGTAAGCTTATTGAGATCTTCCGCCGCCCCGAGTTGGACTTCTCCAAGAACCGTGCCGAGGACGATGACCTGATCGGTGACGCATACGAGTATTTAATGCGTAAATTTGCTACCGAAAGCGGTAAGAGCAAGGGACAGTTCTATACCCCTGCCGAGGTATCCCGTATCCTTGCCAAGATAATCGGTATATCCGAAGAAACCAGACCTTCGGCAACTATTTATGACCCTGCCTGCGGTTCAGGCTCTCTTTTGATTCGTGCGCTGAACGAGGCTCCTATCGACTTGTCCGGTTACGGTCAGGAAAAGGATACCACTACTGCCGGTCTGGCAATTATGAACGCGGTTCTCCATAACAAGGTTGCCACCATCAAAGCTGGCAATACATTCTCTGATCCTCAGTATTTTGAAAACGGATCGGAAGAAACTGTTTTGCGCAGATTTGATTACATCGTGGCAAATCCTCCTTTCTCCATCAAAAACTGGACGGATGGCGTGAAGGAATACGGAAGATTTGACGGTTACGGTGAAAGACCGCCCGAAAAGAACGGTGACTATGCTTGGCTGATGCACATTCTCAAGTCTTTGAAGCGTACCGGTAAAGCCGCTGTTATCTTGCCCCACGGCGTTCTGTTCCGTGGTAACGCAGAGGGAGAAATCAGAAAAGCTCTGATTAAGACCGGATACATCAAGGGTATTATCGGTCTTCCTGCGAACTTGTTCTATGGTACGGGTATCCCTGCGTGTATTATCATCATTGACAAAGAGGATGCGGACGAGCGCACCGGCATCTTTATGATTGATGCCAGCCATGATTTCGTAAAGGACGGCAATAAGAACCGCCTTCGTGAGCGTGATATTTATAAGATCGTTACGACATTCAATGAGCAGATCACCGATGATCCTCACTATGCCCGTTTTGTGCCTATGAGTGAGATTACAGGTAAAAACGATTATAACCTGAATATTTCTCGCTATATTGATTCCGGTATCACAGAAGACCTTCAGAGCATCGAGGCACATTTGAAGGGTGGTATCCCTGCTTATGATGTGGATGGTATGGAACGCTATTGGTCTGTGTTCGGTTTGTTGAAGAACAAGCTGTTTTCCGTTCTGCGTGAAGGTTTTTATCAGTTGAACGTATCCAAGGACGAAGTGCGCCCTCTTATTCACGAGGACGAGGAGTTTTCCTCTTATGCGGATAAAATTGATAACGCTTTCGTGGCATGGCGCAGCGCTGTTGATCAAGAACTGCGCAGTATAAACGCATACATCAATGCCAAGGACTTGATTGTCCGTTTGGCAGAGCAGATTTTGGTTCAGTTCGAAGGCGTTGAGCTGATAGATAAATACGACGTTTATCAGGTGCTTCTTGCTTACTGGCAGGAGGTTATGTCCGATGATGTATATTTGCTGATTCAGGATGGATATGAAGCAGGTCGAGAGCTCAGCTATGAGTATGTGGTGAAAACCAAAACCGAAGGAGATGAAACGATCACTATTGTTACGGACAAGGTTAAGAGCTGGGACGGTAAGCTGATTCCCAAGAGTATTATCATTGACACCTATTTTGCCGAAGAAGCCAAGGCTATTGATGCGGCTGAAGTGATCGTAGCGGACACACAGGCACAGATTGACGAAATGCTTGAAAGCGCCGAGGAAGGATCCGCTATCGCTGAAGTGCTTGAAAATGAGACGATGAGTTTGGCAAAGGCATTGAAGGCTGCCATCGAAGAAATCCGCGAAAAGACACATTCGGAAGAAATCGACGCCCTCCTTGCACTTTTGAATGCGCTTCCGATGAAGAAAGCGGTACTGGACAGTTATTTGGCAAAGCATCCTCTTTGCGCATCTGCAAAAAACGACAAGGGTAATGTAAACGCAAGTAGCGTAAAAGCACGTATTGCCGTGCTCCGCGAAACCACTCCCGTACCGGAAATGTATGCGGAGGATTACGAACAGCTTATGTCTTTGTTTACCTTAATGGCAAAGAACGATGAGCAGAGCAAACTCGTAAAAGCTTTGAAAGCACAACTTGAGGAAAAGGTGAAGGAAAAATATAGTGTTCTCACCATTGACGAAATCAAGGAATTGCTCGTCAACAAGAAATGGTACTATTCCATTTATGACGGTATCGATGCTCTGTACGTGGCAATATCGCATAATATCACCAACCGTATTGTAGAGCTGGCAGAGCGTTACGAGGACACTCTCCCCACATTGTCTTCCGTGGTTGAAGATTATGAAGCCAAAGTGAAATCTCATTTGGAAAGGATGGGATTTGTATGGTAAAATCGGGATATAAACAAACAGAAATCGGTTCATTGCCGGAATCATGGGATACCATTACTTTTGAAGATTGTTTTGCTATTTTGCCCAATAACACCCTTTCACGTGCAGAACTGAACTATAACGGTGGCGAGGTGCGGAATATCCATTACGGCGATATTCTTGTAAGATTTCCTGCCGTGCTGGATTGTTCGGCAGAAGGGTTGCCCTATATCAACAAAGAAAATGTTTCTAAAGCCAGCAAAGGATTTTTACGCGACGGCGATTTGATCATGGCGGATACAGCGGAGGATGTCATTGTTGGCAAATCCACCGAAGTTATTGGTATTGGTGATAGTAAGGTAGTCTCGGGACTGCATACCATTCCGTGTAGACCGAAGGATGAAGAAATGTTCGCACCGAAATGGTTGGGATATTTTATCAACCATTGTACTTACCACGATCAACTGATCCCATATATCACAGGAATTAAGGTGTCTTCTATTTCAAAAAGTGCAATTTCCAGCACCGTTATAGCTGTTCCTCCAAAGCCAGAGCAGGAGGCTATTGCCGAAGCGTTGTCCGACATCGATACCCTTATTGTTAATTTGGAAAAGCTGATTGCAAAGAAAAAAGCGATTAAACAAGGGGCGATGCAGGAGTTGCTTTCGGGTCTCGACGCCTG
>JAFWXY010000130.1 GCA_017522905.1 Clostridia bacterium | reverse complement strand
GCCAATATATTCGTTAAAGAAGTCCGCAAAATCGGTATTAAAGCAGATGACAACGTAAAGGATAATCGACACCCCACAGAAGCCTAAAGCTATGCTGCTCCAAAGAGGGATCCTTTCGTATTTCTCGTTGTACTTTTGATATTTTTCCTTGTCCTCTTTTGAAAGAATAAAGAATTGTTGCGAGTTTATTGTGGGATCATAAGTGGATGATCTTTCCTTTGATTTTTTCATTAGTCTCCTTTATGCTTGTATATATTTTGCCATATTTTCGTTTGTTATTATATAAAATGCGCGTTGCATATCCTCGGGAGGCATAGACGAGAAGGTAGTTATCTCCTTGCCGTAAGGTATGGGAAACGAGAGACTGTACGCGTGCAAGGCGTGGCGAGAAATAATTTCGCTTTCCGTGCCGTAAATATCATCTCCGAGTATCGGATGCCCGAGGTGAGAGAAATGAACTCGCAATTGATGTGTTCGACCCGTCTCGGGTATTGCTTCTACCAAGCTGAGGTTCTCGTTTGAATACAAAACTCTCCAGTGGGTGATTGCAATAAATGAATTGGGGTCATCGCTATCCCCGATACAACGAACTATAACGCTGTCTTCGGTTCTTTTCATATAAGTTTTTGTGGTGTGCCAATCGGTATCATCCGCAATTATTCCCTCAAGCAGAGCTATATACTTTTTTTGCATCAAACAGTGGAATCTTGCATAGTGCAAAAACGATGCGGAAATAGAGCTCTTTGCAATCAATGATAATCCACTTGTGTTTTTGTCAAGTCTGCCTATGGGGCGGAAGACGAGTGGCTCTCCGCGCTCCTTGTATATGTATGCCAAGGCGTTTGCCAGAGTATCGTCGGTATGGTTGTGAGAGGGATGGGTGGGCATAAATGGAGGCTTGTTGATTACAAAAAGGTCGTCATTTTCCAAAATCACTTCAATGGGTAGAAGATGAGGCTCAACGCTTTCGTTAACGTCGTCAAACGTGTCTTTGTCCTTGATTGTCAATACGTCGCCTTCTGATAGAACGTATCTTACGGTTACGTGCATATCATTTACACAAATACCCATATCGACTCGCTTGAGGGATGCGAGCGCTGAGGTAGATATCTTCAGTTTTGATTTAAGAAAGGATAGTACCGCTATGCCAGCATCCTGCTTGTCGATAATAAACTTCATCAGTATTTCCTTATGTGTGTTTTGTTGATAACATGATTATATCATACAAGAGAGATAAAAGTGCGAATAATTTGTAACTTGTAAAGAAAAAACTTGGGGTAAGTAAAGCTTTGGAGGTAATAAATACCACCGCCTGTAAATATAATTATACAGAAAAATATTTTGGGAGGAAGATATGAAGATAATAAAAAGATTGTTGGTGATCTTTGTGGCGGTGGTGCTTTTATCCTGCTTTTTGTGTATAGTCGTGTCGGCAGAGGAGACAGTGCCGACAGCACTTGAGTCCTTGATCTCAAACGGTACTGCGGTGCTTGCAAATCAGCAAAGCACGGTCTCATCCGCGCTTGACGTAATAGCCTATCAGAATCAGATGGCAATTGCCGGGATAAGTGGAAATCCGCTAACGTTTTCCGCAGAGAGATTTATGTGCGCGATGAATATATCAAGCATTGAAAGTATAACCGTTACGGCTCTGCCCGATATCAGCTGCGGTGCGCTTTACATCGGCAGCGATGCGGTGTCGGTAGGACAAAAGATAAGCGCGGCGAACATATCACTCATGACATATGAGGAAGCCCCCAAGGGCAAGGGGAAGCCGACGAGCTTTGAGTTTTCCGTAGACGATCACGCATACGATATTATTTGCAATATTTACATGATAGATTCGGTCAACTATTCTCCTACGGTAAAAATGGCTTCCTACGTGTCCCTGAACAAGGAAACCTACAGAGATATAATGATAACCGGTGTACTTTCCGCACACGATCCCGAGGGCGATGAGCTTACGTATGAAATTGTGAGCTATCCCGCCCACGGACTCCTTGTCCTTGAAAATAAGGCTCTCGGAACCTACACTTATACGCCCAACGAGTCCTATACGGGAAGTGATAGCTTTGAGTACGTTGTAAGAGATAAATACGGCAATTACAGTACGTCTGCCAAGGTAACTATTGAGGTCAACGCGCAAAAGACCTCTACGGTTTACAGTGACATGCTTGAAAACGAGCTGTATAGCCACGCCATAGCGGTCACCGAATGCGGACTTATGAACGGAGTTCAGGTTGGCAATTACTTTTACTTCGAGGCGGACAGAGAGGTAAGCCGCGCCGAGCTTGTGGTAACTGCTATGAATGCAATAGGAATCAAGAGCGTACCCGACGTGGCTGCAACGGGATTTGCCGATGACGAGGAGATAAATCCCGCTATGAAGGGATATATTGCGCTTGCATATTCCAAGGGATATATAAGCGGTATCAAGCAGAACGGAGAGATATTTTTCAAACCAAATGAAACGGTTAAGCTTTCAGAGGCGGCAGTTATCATCAGCAATATGATAGGATATGCAAAGCCTGACGTTACACCTGCATTTGCGGATTCGGATGATATTCCGTCCTGGTCAAATGCTGCTATAGAATCGCTCTATACGCTCGGCGTTCTTGAGTTTCCGGATATGACAGTAGATGCCGGAGCAACCGTTACAAGGGGAGATATGGCAAAGCTTCTCAATAAGACTATGCAGGTTATAGGAAAATAAAAAAGAAGTGCCGACGGCTATTCGTCCGTCGGCACCTTTATATTATTTTGCGATCTTTTTGATGATGTTTTCGTATGTGAGTCCGTATCTCTCGGCTATGTCACGCGCGTAGCTCCTGCCGTCTGGCTTGGCTCTGAAAATCTTAAAGGACCTCTGACCCTCCTCAATTCCTGCAACAAGCGTATCAATCTTGGATCCACCGTGAGAGGTTGTTTCCTCGTTTATGCGGTCAATCTCTGCGGCAAGCTCGTGAAGGTGAGTTGCAAAGAGACAACGGCAACCTACCATAGAGATTCCCGAAAGAACCTCTGCGGCGATATACGATCCCTCGTATGAGCCCGTTGATGAGAAGGATTCGTCAAGCAGAACAAGACTGTGAGACGTAACGGCATCGAATATTTCGCCAAGTCTTGCGCATTCCTCTCCAAGACGTCCCTTGTCTATCGTGTCGTCTGCGCCGGTCGGGAAGTGGGTGAATATAGCATCAACAGGACTTATTCTCGCGCTTTTTGCGGGGACGAACATTCCAAGCTGCATCATTGCAACCGAGAGACCAAGCGCACAGGTAATTACAGATTTACCACCTCTGTTTGGTCCCGTAAGAACGTAAACGTAGGCGTCGTCATTGTTAAATCTTACGTCGTTTGCAACGATCTCCTCACCCTCGTTAAGCTTAAGGGCAACCGCGGGATTGTAAAGCTCGTCGGCGTCAAATATTCTGTCATCCATCGGGGCAATAATAGGCTTTGCAAGCTCACATCCGCGAGCCTTGAGCCTTGAGAGCATTTCCGTACCCTTAACAACGAACTCGATCTCGGGCATCAGTCCGAACAAAAAATCGGTGTTTTCAAGCACGTAGGACTGAATTATCTTTTTCCATGATTTGAGCGACGATCTGTATACATCGTTGATAGCAGAATTGAAGGCTGTAGACATAGCGGTCTTCTGATTATCGGACTGAGACTTTGCAAAGGGAACGAGGTTTGCGATGCAGGTGTAGTCGTCGTCCTTGAAATCAAGTCTTAAGATCTTATCGATAGTATCTCCGGATTTGAAGGGCTCGGAATTGATCGACAAAACGCCGGCATATGACGGGTGAAGCTGAGAATCAAGATTTACACCGATAGACACGCTTTTTATTTCGCGAACTCGCTTTGTAAGCTCGGAGAGCTTTTTGTTAAGCTCAAGATAATATTCCGATTCAGCAAGCTCACGGATCTTTTCGGAAAAGTGAGTGAACGCGCGGCTCTGAAGTCCCGTAATACTCTTGAATCCGTTATAAAGAATGTCGATGCAAGAGATATAGAGCTCAATTTCGGTGATGCTTGAGAGATAATCGTCACTTTGATTATCCGACTCAAGACGGCGAAGCTCGGTAATATCCGTCAGAACGGGCATCAGCTTGTTGAGGGTCTGCGAGAGCTCGGGCGAAGCGAGCATATCCGAGAATACCTCGTTTCTATACTCCATGACCGCCTCTGATAACGTGAAGTATTCCGAAAGCTCGGAGCTCTTGAGATCAAATATCTCAAGCATACCAAGCTCCTCAAGGGTATACATATCTATGTCGGGGGTGCTGATGCCGGAGTAATGCTCCTTTTTGGTACATTCGTCGGGGAACAGCAGACTGAAGTTAGTAAGATACATTTTCTGTCCTTCCATAGGCAGGGGCATTTGCGCCCGACTGTCTCGTTTTTATACATTTTGACTTATAAATTATATCATACAATGCGGCGCGTGTCAATAAAAACTTATTTTATAGCAAAATATGAGGGATAAAATCCGTCAATATACTTGAAAAAAAGGCCAATTTGTGATAAAATGTATTTACTAAAATCTTTGAAGAGGTAAAGAATATGAAAAAATTTATGGATAAGGATTTCCTTCTTGACACTTCCACCGCGCAAAAGCTTTATCACGAGCATGCTGCCAAGCTGCCTGTAATAGACTACCATTGCCACCTTGTGCCCTCGGAGATCGCGGAGAATAAGAAGTTTACCAATATAACAGAGCTTTGGCTTTATGCCGATCACTATAAGTGGAGAGCGATGCGCTCCTGCGGAGTTGATGAGAAGTATATCACCGGTGATGCGTCTGATTTTGAGAAGTTCAGCGAGTATTGCCGCATTATGCCTCTCCTCATAGGAAACCCCGTGTATCACTGGAGCCACCTTGAGCTTCGCAGATATTTTGATTGCGAGCTTACTATCAACAGTGCTAACTGCCAGAAGATCTGGGAGATCACCTCGGATAAGATCGCAAAGGACAACTGGGGGGCACGTGACTATATCGTAAACTCCAACGTAAAGCTTGTCTGCACGACAGACGACCCGGTTGACGATCTTCATTACCACGCAGAGATCAAAGCATCCGGCTTTGAAGTGCAGGTTCTTCCTGCATTCCGTCCCGACAAGGGCCTCAACATTGAGAGACGCGGAATCAAGGCATATATTCAGACACTTGCAAACAGCACGGGCGTAGAAATTACCGATCTTGATAGCCTTTGCAAGGCATATAGGGTTTCTCTTGACCGTTTTGAGGCTCTTGGCTGCATGACCGCGGACCACGGAATGGACAACTACATTCCTTTCTGCAAGCCTGATGCTTACCATGCAAACGAGATCTTCAAGAAGGCACTTGCAAACGACGGAGAGGGAATTACAGAAAGTGAGCTTGCGCTCTGGAAGACTCAGATGATGAGATTCTTCGGTCTTGAATACGTAAAGCGCGGTTGGGTGCTTCAGCTCCATTACGGCGTTCTCAGAAATCCCAACAAGACTATGTTTGCAAAGCTTGGACCCGACTCGGGCTACGATACGATTCACGCGCAGAACTGCATAGCTGATATGGCACAGCTCCTTAACTATCTCCAGGAGAACGATGCGCTTCCAAGAACTATCATTTACCCCATCAACCCTGCGGATAATGCCGCAGTGGGAACCCTTTGCGGAAGCTTCTGCCGAGGAGACGGAAGCAACAAGCCCACCGTTGTTCAGGGTAGTGGCTGGTGGTTCAATGACAACATTGACGGTATGGAGGCTCAGATGAAGAGCTTCGGTAACCTTGCATCCCTTGGTAACTTCCTTGGAATGCTTACCGATTCCCGTAGCTTCATGTCTTACCCCAGACACGAGTACTTCCGCAGAATTCTTTGCAACATTATCGGAGAATGGGTTGAGAAGGGACTTTATCCTGACTATGACGCTGCCGCAGAGATCGTTGAGCGCATATCCTACTACAATACCGTAAACTACTTTGGATTCAAGATTTGACAACCGAGTGTAAATTTTGATTGCAAACGGAGAGTTTTATTGATATGAAAAAGACAAATAAGAAATTAAACGCTATAAAGATTATATTCATTGCTGCAGGAGCGGTTGCTGCAATTGCGGCGATTTGCGCCCTTGTAGCGATGTGGAAAAAGAAGGCTGAAGCCGAAAAACAAAGAGAAGCAGAGATCGAGGAAGAAATCCGCACAATTTTGGAGGAGAAGCTTTCGGACCTGGAGGCTGTTTCGGAGAAAGTTGACGATTCAGAGGGTGAAAAGGAATAATGGCACTTAAGCTTACAGTACTTGACAGCGCCACGCTTGGCTCTGACATTGATCTTTCGATGTTTGAAAAATTTGGACAGCTCACGGTTTACAAAGGCACGGCTCCCGAGGATTTTGCCAAAAACGTTGGCGACAGTGACGTTATAATCCTCAATAAGATCAAGGTGGGAAAACACAATCTGCCCGAATGCAATAATCTTAAGCTTATCTGTGTAACTGCGACCGGATATGATAATATCGACCTTGAATATTGTAAGGAAAACAATATTGCAGTATGCAACGTTGTAGGATATTCGACACAAAACGTGGCACAGCTTACCGTAGCTATGGCTTTATCGTTGGTTTGCCATTTGAATGAATATAACCGACTCGTTACCGACGGAACCTATTCACGCGGAACAAGCGCCAATATTCTCACCCCCGTATATCACGAGATGTACGGTAAGACCTGGGGAATTGTCGGATACGGAAATATAGGCAAGCAGGTGGCGCGTGTTGCAGAGGCGCTTGGATGCAAGGTCATCGTATATAAGCGCACTCCAACCGATGAGGCAGAGTGTGTTGATATAGACAAGCTTTGCAGAGAGTCGGACATAATAAGCATTCATACTCCGTTGAACGACGGAACGCGCAATCTCATCAATCGCGAGAGGATCGCGATGATGAAGAAGGACGCTATAGTTATCAACGTGGCACGAGGCGCGGTCGTTGATGAGGCGGCGGTTTCAGAGGCGATACTTGAGAAGAGACTCGGCGGAGTAGGAATAGACGTTTATTCCGTTGAGCCGTTTGCTGATACTCATGCTTATGCATCAATTGCGGGACTTGATAACGTATACCTTACACCTCATATGGCGTGGGGCTCATATGAAGCGCGTGTCCGCTGCTGCGATGAGGTTGCAAAAAACATTGAAGCATATCTGCAGGGTGAAGAGCGCAACAGAATAGTTTAAAACATAAAGGGTACAAGCATTTTTCGCTTGTACCCGTTTTCTTTTTAAAGAAAGAGCTTTCTTATTTGCCTGCCGGCGATTGCGCCTTCAAGAGTCTCCTCAAGCAAGGAAAAATCCGCGACGAGAGAGTGAGGCTTTTTGATAGGCTCATCCTGACACATTGGAACGAAATATATGTTTTTTCTTGTCAAAAGCTTTGCTATGTTGCCGAGATTAGCACTCATGGCATCGTTTGAAGCAAGAGCGATAACAAGAGGTCTGTCTGATCTCAGGTGTGCCTTTGCCGCCATGCATACAGGAGTATCTGTAATGCCGCTTGCAAGCTTGGCTAAGGTGTTTCCCGTACAGGGTGCGATGACAAGAGCATCTAGAGAAATCTTGGGGCCCAGAGGCTCGGCGTCATATATAGTGTTAATTATTGGCCGGTTGCAAATGCCTTCTATCATCTTGTTCCACATACCGTGATCTCCGAATCTGGTGTCGGTAGAGTATGCGTTGTAGCTCATGATAGGGAGAATTTCGTCGTATTTTTCTTTAAGCTTTTTAAGTGCGGCGGTTGAATCCTTGAACGTGCAAAATGAGCCGCACAGTGCATATCCGATCATATCTTCATACCTCTTTGGTCAAGAATATCTGTAATTGTCTCAAAAATGTATTTTCCGGCTGTTGCAGGAGCGTATTTGCCGGGGAGTGAGGGCGCGAAAATAATTCTTATTCCGCGGCTTCTCGCTAAAGGAATGTCAATTCCTCCGGGCGAGGAGGCAATTTCTATATAGAGTGGATCGCCATTGATTTTATCGATTATCTGTCTGTTGAATATTTGCACCGGGACCGTGTTAAAGATGACGGCGGATCTATTTGTTGCAGCTGACAATTGTTCTGCGTTTCTTAGATCAATCGGAGTGAATCCGCTCATCGCTATCTCGCACAGCACCTCATCCCGCCGCGCGGCGACCGATACGTATGCACCGAGGAGCTTCAGCTTGCTTGCCAAAATCTTTCCAATGCGCCCGAACCCGCATACGAGGACACTCATACTCTCGATAATAGTATCGGTATTTTCCATAGCTACCATTATTGCACCTTCGGCGCTCGGAAGAGCATTTTTTTCTTGTAGTGCCTCGCTTTTGTAGAAGTCAACAACCTCAATTCCTGCCTCATTAGCTGCTAAGACCAATTCGGGCGGAATAATCCCTCCGACAAGTACAGGGGATTCATTTTTGCGAAAGAGGTGTAGTATGTCGGATATTCTGACATACTCAGACGGCGAGGTGAGATTTACGGTGATTCCATCTTTTGTCGCAGGGAGTGGGAGCAATAAAACGGCGGTCTCCGAAACAGCCTTTTCAAGCGATGACGAGATCTCCGCCCCTGTGATTCCTGCGGATGAAGAGCTCATAGAGAACACCTTTACGGAGTGACCTTTGCTAAGTAGCTCTTTAATAATTATGTTTTGTCTGCAATCGCCGCCGATCACAGAAAATGTATATTTTTCTGACATGTGGTTAAGTCTCCAAATTGTATGGACTGATATAGAAAATAACAGTCTCACTACAATTTTATGCCCGTTGTGGAGAATGGTGAAAAAAGTCGATAAAAAAGGGAAGAAAATTGTTTGCAATCAAAGGAGTTATTAACAGTTTGTTAATACAAATGTATTTGCAGTGTGATATAATATATAAAGTATGATAATGGCATACGCTTTCAACTTTTTGGGAGGGAATTATGGCTGAACTTAAAATGCTTGCAATCGACCTTGGAGCGTCCAGCGGAAGAGGTATAATCGGTTCATTTGACGGCAACAAACTTATTCTTCGTGAAAATCACAGATTTTCCAATGACCCCGTTTTTGTAAACGGAAGATTTACGTGGGATATCCTGAGAATTTTCTTTGAGATAAAGAACTCTATCACAAAGACCGTCATCGATAAAGAAAATATTGCATCTATGGGTATTGACACATGGGGTGTTGACTATGCGCTTATAGACAAGAACGGTAGAATGATGGCTAACCCCACACACTACCGTGACACAAGAACTGTAAATATCACAGACTACGTAAAGCAGTTTGTCTCTCCCGAGGATATCTACAGAATCACAGGTATTCAGGCGGCGGACTTCAATACAATCAATCAACTTGCTGCCGAGAAGCGTGACGATCCCACACTTCTTGAGCGCGCGGACAAGATGCTCATGATCCCCGACCTTCTTAACTACTTCCTTACAGGTAAGATGGCGACAGAGTACACCATCGCATCAACGGGTATGCTCCTTGACGCTAAGAAGAGAGAATTTGCGTACGAGCTTACCGACAAGCTTGGTATCGACCGCTCACTCTTTGCTCCCCTTGTCATGCCTTGCAATGATCTTGGAACACTTCTCCCTCAGATCAACGACGAGGTTGGTAAGAACAACATCAGAGTAGTTAACGTTGCTTCGCACGATACAGCGAGCGCTGTAATATCCGTTCCCGCAAAGAACAAGGATTTCATCTACATATCCAGCGGAACCTGGTCGCTTATGGGTGCAGAGATAGACGAGCCCCTTATTAACGACGATACAAGAATCGCTAACTTCACAAACGAGGGCGGCGCAATGGGAACTATAAGATTCCTCAAGAATATTATGGGTCTCTGGATCATTCAGGAGTCGAGAAGACAGTGGAAGCGCGAGGGTAGCGAATACAGCTTCGCTCAGATGGAAAACTGGGCAAAGGAGGCAAAGCCCTTCGCATCTCTCATCAATCCCGACTATCATACGTTCAATACTCCCGGAAATATGCCCGAGAAGATTCGTGAGTTCTGCAGACTTACAGGTCAGCACGTACCCGAAACCGTTGGTGAGGTCGTGCGTTGCATTTACGAGTCTCTTGCGCTTAAGTACAGATACACTGTTGAAACACTTGAGTCGCTCAGAGGCAAGAAGACATCCATGATCAATGTTGTTGGTGGAGGAACAAAGGACAAGTTCCTGTCTCAGATGACCGCCGATGCATGCGGAATACCGGTATGCGCAGGACCCGAAGAGGCAACTGCCATGGGTAATATTCTTATGCAGGCAATTGCCGCAGGAGAGATTGCAAACCTCGGCGAAGCGCGCGAGGTGGTTGCAAACTCTACAGAGCTTAAGTACTATGAGCCCACAAAGCAGAGAGAAGCGTGGGACTGTGCATTTGAGAAGTTTTGCAAGCTTGCACACATAGTTTGATTAACAGGCATAAAGCAATATAACAATCATTTGGGAGGAGCAGAAAATGAAGGATACACTGTTTGCAGAGTTAAGTGTGATCGGAATGAGAGGCTGTGAGCAATTCGCACAGCAGGTAGACAATTACCTCAGAGAATGGCGCAGACACACAAGCGAGGATACATATCTTGTAGAGGCGCTTTGTCCGAGATTTGGCACAGGCGAGGGTAAGGGACTTATCCACCACTCGATGCGTGGACAGGACGTTTACATTATTTGTGATGTGTTCAATTACGGAGTTACTTACCGCATGTACGGTCAGACCGTGCCGATGAGTCCTGACGACCACTATGCAGACCTTAAGAGAATTATTTCCGCAATAGCAGGTAAGGCAAGAAGAATAACAGTTATCATGCCGATGCTTTATGAGGGCAGACAGCACAAGAGATCTACAAGAGAGTCCCTCGACTGTGCTATAATGCTTCAGGAGCTTGTTGCTATGGGAGTAGCAAACCTTATTACCTTCGATGCTCACGACCCCAGAGTTTGCAATGCAATCCCGCTTTCGGGCTTTGACAACGTAAGACCCTCCTACCAGATGATAAAGGCACTTATAAGAAATATTCCCGATATAGAGATAGACAAGGAGCATCTTATGATGATCTCTCCTGACGAGGGAGCTATGGGCAGATGTATGTACTACTCGTCGGTTCTTGGAATTGATATCGGAATGTTCTACAAGCGCCGTAACTACTCCGTTATTATCAACGGAAAGAACCCCATAGAGGCTCACGAGTACCTCGGACAGGATCTCTCCGGCAAGGACGTTATCGTAGTTGACGATATGATCTCCTCCGGTGAATCCATGCTTGACGTTTGCTCTCAGCTTAAGGCGAGGGGCGCAAAGAGAATATTCGCATTCTCTACCTTCGGTCTCTTCACCGACGGCTTTGAGAAGTTTGATAAGGCATATGAGGACGGAACCCTTTGCAAGGTATTTACAACAAACCTTGTATACAGCCGCCCCGGACTTAAGGAAAAGCCCTGGCACGTTGAGGTTAATATGTGCAAGTACGTTGCCTACATAATTGACACGCTCAATCATGATGCTACTATCAGCGAGCTTCTTGATCCTGTAAAGAGAATCAATAACATCGTTGCCAAGCACAGAGCAGAGATGGAGTCAAAAAAATAACATCTATTTTCAACACCGCAGAGATGACCTTTGCGGTGTTGTGTAGCCGTAAGGCTATTTTAATGGTTACTGAAAGGAAGCTTCAGATAGAATGAAGAAAGAAAATAACTGTTCTACCTCTTGCAATAAGAAAACGTCCATAGGCGGGCAAGCGCTTATGGAGGGAATCATGATGAGGGGACCGGAAAAAACTGCGATGGCGGTCAGAAACACCAAGGGTGAGATCGTTATCGAAACATCTCCCACTACCACTGCAAATCGCGCAAAGTTCTTTAAGCTTCCCGTAATTCGCGGTGTTTTCAACTATATAGATTCTATGGTTATAGGCACCAAGAGCCTTATGCGCTCGGCAGAAATTGCAGGGCTTGAGGAGGCTGAAGAGGAGATGAGACGCGAGAAGGAAGCCAAGAAGGCGGCAAAGACTGCTAAAAAGAAAGCAAAGCGTGGCGATGCCGTTGAAGATAAATCGACTGTTTGCGAGTGTGAGAGCACAAAGCCCGAGATTGTAAATGACAGCCGGGAGATCATTACAAAGGAAAAGAAGAAGGAATCCTCTGCACTTATCAACGTGATGTTGGTTCTTAGCGTAGTGCTTGGAATCGGATTTTCGGTATTGCTTTTCATTGTACTGCCTACCTATCTTTATCGCGGTGCGGTATATCTGATGCCGTTCTTGAAGAATGACAATCCCGCAGTTGATTCGCTTATCAAGTCAGTATTTGAGGGTGTACTCAAAATAGTCATCCTCGTAGGATATATGGCGGGCGTTTCACTTATGAAGGAAATCAAGCGTACGTTTATGTATCACGGTGCGGAGCACAAGGCAATATTCTGCTATGAGGCGGGACTTGAGCTTACCGTTGAAAACGTGAGAAAGCAAAAAAGATTTCACCCCAGATGCGGAACAAGCTTTCTTATATTGATGATACTCGTCGGGATATTCGTTTCCTTCTTTATAGATCCTCTTTTCTATTTGATATTTGGATTCACTCCCATAACGATAGTAAGAGTGCTTATAAAGCTTCTCTTGCTCCCCTTGATTGTTGGAGTGGGATATGAGCTTATAAAGATTGCGGGCAGACACGATAATCTCTTTACGCGCATAATTTCCGCCCCCGGTGTATGGCTCCAGAAAATAACCACCAAGGAGCCTGATGACGGTATGATTGAATGTGCTATCGCCGCGCTCACAGAGGTCATCCCCGACAACGGTGAGGATAATTGGTAATTGATTTTACAGGAAGGTAAAACTCAAATGAATAATGATCTTTTAGTGGGAGCAGAGCTTTGCGTTGATGCAGGGCTTGCTACATCGATAAAAGAGAGTGCAAAAACTCTCGCAAAAGAGCTTATAGAAAGTACAAATATTCAAAAGGGACAGATACTTGTTATAGGTTGCTCCTCGTCCGAGATACTTGGAAACAAAATAGGCAAGGGTTCAAGCTACGAGGCGGCAAAAATCCTTTTTGAGGCGATTTATCCTATTCTTAAGGGAAAGGGTGTATATCTTGCAGCACAGTGCTGTGAGCACCTTAACCGTGCCCTTATAATTGAAAAAGAGTGCGCAGAGAAGTATGGCTATGAAATAGTTTCGGTGCTTCCTCAGCCTAAGGCGGGCGGATCGTTTGCCACAGTAACGTACGAGAATATGACTGAGCCCTGTGCGGTGGAGCATATCAAGGCTCATGCAGGCATAGACATAGGAGATACGCTTATTGGCATGCACCTTCGCGACGTTGCGGTTCCGATAAGACTTTCGGTTAAAAATATAGGAGAAGCCAACGTGGTCTGTGCATATACAAGACCTAAGTTTATCGGCGGATCCAGAGCAGTATATTCGTAAATACCTAATACAGGAGGGCTTAAATATGAATAAAGATCATTTTATCGTTGTTGAAGAGGATAAATCTCCCCTTAGAACGATTTTGAGATTTGTGACTGCGGTTTTGACAATTGGAGCCGCGTGTGCCGTAGCGTATAAGTATCTTGAAAAGAAATACAGCGCCAAGGTGCTCGGTCGCATAGATCTTGACGGTGACGGAGTGGCAGAGGCAATAATGCTTGACACCACGGGCAACGGTGAGGTTGATACCATCATCATTGACGCGGACACAGAAGCCGAAGATGCAGAGTAAATAATAAAAAGAGGAGAGCTGAATTTCAGCTCTCCTCTTTTTATTCAGTTTACATAGACAAGATCATTGCAATTGCGCTGTAGAGTGTTCCGCCAATCATAAAAGCGGCAAGGACAAGTGCTACGATCTTAATCCAAAGCTTGTTTTCCTTCATTTTATTGTCTCCCATTTTATATATCTTCGATACTTATTTGTTGCTTGTTTATATCCTTCTCGCTAAGCAGAACGCCGGTTGCGGGAAGCTTTAGCTTTCTGTATCCCTTGGTATTTTCATATACGCTTTCAAAATTTGCAAGCGCGGCTGTGAGCTTATGATTCTTCTTAACGTTTATAAGCTGTACACCGATAGAGGTCTTTGTGCTCTTAAGGGGGATAAGCGAGGTCTTTATTATTATAGCTCTATCCTCGCTTGATACAAGCATGATCTCAAAGGGATTCTTCTCCTGCTCGGAGAAGACTGCAACGATAGGAGACGCCGATGAGAAAATGCCCTTGAGCTTTCTTCTAACACTGGAGGTCTCGTACGCCTTTTCGGGAATTCTGACACCCTTACCGTTTTCGAAGATATAAACGTAATTGTATCCGTCACGGAAATCCTTTTGAAGTGTCATGTATACAGGTCTCTCTCCGGGATCCATCTTAAGCTCGGAAGGAAGGAAATCTCCAATAACCGATGCCTTGGAGTTATCAAAATCGGCAACTGCGGCTCTGTAGAGCTGAGCCTTGTCGGTAAAGAAGAGAACAGTATCCTTGTTCTCGGCATCGAAGATCTGACGGAGGCCGTCGCCCTCCTTGAACCTCTGCTCGTCGTTACCCTGAAGCGACTTGAGAGTGATCTTCTTGAAGTAACCCTCGCGCGAGAGAA
The DNA here is from genome assembly GCA_017522905.1 of Clostridia bacterium. Lineage (GTDB taxonomy): Bacteria > Bacillota > Clostridia > Oscillospirales > CAG-272 > SVTX01. The sequence goes on along the minus strand of JAFWXY010000130.1, from coordinate 6,244 downwards.
CAATCTTACAAGGATAGTTTTCTACAGAATCCTCTTCAACGTATTCTTCAATAGATTCTATACCGATTAGCTGCGTTCTTCTGGGTTGACCGTATTTCTTCTTTATATCGGTCAACTGCTTTGCAATGAGAGCCTTAAGCTTGTACTCGTCCTTGAGTATTTCCTCAATTTCTGCGATCTGCGCCTTGAGGTCCTCAATTTCGGATATTCTATTGATAATATACTCTCTGTTGAGGTTGCGGAGCTTGATCTCTGCAATGTAATTAGCCTGGATCTCATCAATGCTGAAGCCTTCGCAAAGGTTGGGGATAACGTCCTCTTCCTTTTCGGTCTTTCTGATGATCCTGATTGCTTTGTCAATATCAAGAAGTATTTTGCCAAGACCCAAGAGGAGGTGAAGCTTGTCTTTCTTCTTGCCAAGATCGAATTTGAGCTCTCTTGTAAGGCACGCCTTGCGGAAATCTATCCACTCGGAGATAATATCAACAACACCAAGCTGTCTGGGCTCTCCGTCTATGATGATATTGAAATTACACTTGAAGCTGCTTTCAAGAGGAGTTATCTTAAAGAGCTTCTGCATAAGCTTATCGGGATCTGTGCCTTTTCTGAGGTCAAGAGTAAGCTTGAATCCGTCGCGGTCGATCTCATCACGGAAGTCAACAACTTCTTTAAGTTTACCTTCTTTGACAAGAACCGAGATCTTATTCAATATCTGCTCGATGGTAGTTGTATATGGTATCTGCAGAATGTCAATGCAGTTTGCAGATGCGTCGTATGAGTATCGTGATCTTATTTTGAATGAGCCGTCTCCCGATTCAAAGATCTGTCTCATCTGCTCTGCATCGTATATAATCTGACCGCCACCGGGGAAATCGGGGGCCTTGATTATTTCCATTACCTTTTCAACGTCTATATTGGGCTTTTTGAGCACCGCAATAGTTCCGTCGCATATCTCGGAAAGGTTAAAAGAGCAGATATCGGACGCCATACCTACGGCGATACCGCTATTCGGTGTAACGAGAATATTTGGGAACGTGGTAGGGAGTAGCTGAGGCTCCTTCATGGTTCCGTCGTAGTTATCAACCATATCTACGGCGTTTTTATCAATACCCTCGAAAAGCTCTGTGCAGAAGCTGTCAAGCTTAGCCTCGGTATAACGGGGAGCCGCAAACTTCATGTCGGAGGAGTACTGCTTACCAAAGCTTCCCTTGGAGTCAACAAAGGGGTGGAGAAGCGTCTCGTTACCTCTGGTAAGACGAACCATCGTCTCGTATATAGACTGGTCACCGTGGGGGTGGAGCTTCATTACCGCACCTACGATATTAGCACTTTTTGTTCTGGGACCCTTTAAAAGCCCCATATTATACATAGTATAAAGAATCTTTCTGTGTGCGGGCTTAAAGCCGTCTATCTCGGGGATCGCGCGGGAAACTATAACGCTCATAGTATATGGCATATAGTTTTTCTCTATTGTTTCGGTAATAAGCTGTGGTACAGCGGGAGCATAGACGATAGGTTGTATCTCGTCAAGCTGTTTCTTTTTTCTCGCCATCTATCTTAAACACCTTTCGTAAAGTAATCCTTGTCAATTTTAAGCACGGTATGTGCCGCAGCCCTGATAAGTCGGTTATGGAGCGCGAGTCCAAGACCGTACTTGTCCGGTAGATGGGCATAGATAATATCGGGGGAGAGCTTGTCACACTGCCTGAGCCGAGCGAATATCATCTTACCGTGTGATACTATATCGTCTTTAGCACCAATGGGCAAAAGCAGCTTGTCCTCGAGAGCATCAAGCTCCTCGTCATAGCAGATTATCGCACAACGCTTGGTTTTCTGCTCGGAAATAAGGAACTCAAGCACGTCTTCGTCATTACCGTCAAGCAACACAAGAGGGGAAGCCGGAGCATAATGCTTGTACTTCATTCCCGGGGAAAGCGGGTGCTCGTCCTCGCCAAGCACACCCTCAATAGTGGGGGAGATTTCAACCTTTTCGCATACACAGGATAGCGCATCAAGGGTTATCGCACCGGGGCGGAGAAGAACGAGAGAATCGTTCTTTATCATAACGATAGTCGATTCAAGTCCGATCTCGCAGTCGCCGCCGTCCACTATCATATCAACTCTGCCGAAGAAATCCTCAACAACGAATTCACTGCTTGTCGCACTCGGTCTGCCGGAAATATTTGCAGAGGGCGCGGCGATTGGGATGCCTGCGCGCTCGATTATTGCGTGTGCTACTGGGTGAGATGGGCAACGAATCGCCATGGTATCAAGCCCACCCGTGGTCTCATAGGGCACAGTATCTTTTTTTTGCAATATAACGGTCAAGGGGCCGGGCATAAACGCGTCCGCAAGACGGTAATATATCTCGTTTGTGTGAGCATATTTTTCGGCATCCTGCGCTGTTGCAATATGTATGATAAGGGGATTGTCAGACGGACGTCCCTTAGCCTCATATATTTTTTTTGATGAAGCGGGGTTAGTTGCGTCTCCACCAAGACCGTAAACGGTCTCTGTGGGGATAACGACAAGTCCGCCGTCCTTTAAAATAGAAGCCGCAAGATCTATATCTGCATTTTGGGCTTCTATGTCTTCAATTTTTACAAGACGAGTATCCATCCTGCGACTCCTTTCGTAAGTTAATTGTTGTTTTCAGCCTTAAGCTTTTCGGCGGTATCTGTCGCGATGAGTGAATCTATCATACTGCCAATGTTTCCGTTAAGGAAATCCTCAAGGGAGTAAAGAGTAACACCTATTCTGTGGTCGGTAACGCGGTTTTGAGGATAGTTGTAGGTTCTGATCTTCTCACTTCTATCACCTGTTCCAACCTGACTTCTTCTGTCGCTTGCAAGCTTTTCGGATTGCTCGCGTTGCTTCATGTCGTATAGCTTTGCGCGAAGCATCTTGAGTGCCTTGTCCTTGTTTTTGAACTGGGAACGCTCCTCCTGACATTCGATAACTATGCCTGAGGGCTTGTGAGTAAGTCTTACGGCAGATTCGGTCTTATTGATATGCTGACCGCCCGCGCCACTTGATTTGCAGGACTCGTATATAAGGTCGGAGTCCTTTATTTCTATCTCGACGTCCTCAACCTCGGGGAGTACCGCAACAGTTGCGGTAGAGGTCTGAATACGGCCCTGAGATTCCGTCTCGGGAACCCTCTGCACGCGGTGAACGCCCGATTCAAATTTAAAACGTGAATACGCGCCGTCACCCTCAACAGAGAAGGAGATCTCCTTGAATCCGCCAAGCTCGGTCTCGTTTGCATTTGCCACCGACACCTTAAATCCAACAGATGCTGCATACATAGAATACATACGGTAGAGAACTGCCGCAAACAGGGCAGCCTCCTCGCCTCCTGCACCTGCGCGGATCTCAACGATAACGTTTTTGTCGTCGTTGGGATCTCTTGGTATAAGGAGAACGGTAAGCTCCTCGGAGAGAGTCTCAAGGCGAGATTTTGCGTCCTTGAGCTCCTCCTGAGCCATCTCGCGCATCTCATCGTCGTCAGCGTCGGATATGATGAAGAGGGCATCCTCAATATCCTGTTCACACCTTTTGTACTCGCGGTATTTTCAACGATGGGGGTCAGCGAACGGTATTCCTTTATAGCCTTGGCATAAGCCTGAGCATCTGTAATAAGTGATGTATTGTTGGCAAGCTCGTATTCGAGTCTGTCATATTTTTCAACTGTGGAATCAAGCTTATCAAACATGATTTACGCCTTGATAAATGCGTAGAACGCCTTGTGAGCAGAGTATACGTCCGCCTTGGAAACAAGCTCGTAGGGAGCGTGCATGGAGATGACGGCAACACCGAGGTCAACTGTCTCGATATTGTGCTTTGCAATGTACTTTGCAACGGTTCCGCCGCCGCCCTGATCTGCCTTACCAAGCTCTGCGGTCTGCCATATAACACCGTATTCCTCAAATATTTTTCTTATCCAGGCAACGTATTCTGCGGGAGCGTCATTCGTGCCGCCCTTACCGCGGCTGCCTGTGTACTTGGACATAACGATACCGCAGTTGATGTTTGCGGCATTCTTTTTCTCAAATACCTCAGAGAAGTTGGGGTCGTAGCAAGCGTTAACGTCTGCGGAGAGGCACTTGGAGTTGGCTTTTACAGCATAAATGTTTCCGCCGAGCTCGTCAGTGATAGCGCCGAGAAGGTCGGTGAAGAGCGCACTCTGCATTCCTGTGTTGCCCTCGCTTCCGATCTCCTCCTTGTCGGCCAGCACTACCATAACGGTGTGAACGCTATCGTCTGTTTCAAAGAGAGCTGTGAGAGAGGGGTATGCACAAACCTTGTCGTCGTGACCGTATGCAGAAATAAGTGAGCGGTCAAATCCAACGTCGTGGGACTTGTCTGCGGGAACCACGAAAATGTCAGCGGAGAGGAAGTCTTCCTCGTCCATGCCGTACTTTTCGTTAAGAATTGTGAGGATGTTCATCTTGATCTTTGCGGATTCCTCATCGTCCGCGATGGGGCGAGATCCGAGAACTATGTTAAGGCTCTCTGCGGGGATAGCGCTTCCGAGAGGCTTGGCATTCTGATCCTTTGCAAGGTGGGGGAGAAGATCGTTGATATAGAATACAGGATCGCCCGCCTCGTCACCGATCTTTATATCAACTGTAGTACCATCCTTCTTTGCAACTGTACCGTGGAGCGCAAGAGGTGTAGCAACCCATTGATATTTGCGAACGCCGCCGTAGTAGTGTGTCTTAGCAAAACAGAAGCCGCCCTCCTCGTAGATGGGGGACTGCTTGAAGTCAAGTCTGGGGCTATCGATGTGAGATGCAATGATTCTCACACCGTTGTTTATATCCTCGGTTCCCACACGGAAAAGATAGAGGTTTCTGCCTCTGTTGTTATAGTAAAGCTTATCACCCGCCTTGATCTTGTCACCGAAGGCATAGGGCTTGTATCCCTGTGCCTCTGCGAGCGCGATGGAGACCCTGACAGCCTCACGCTCGGTCTTGGAGTTATCCAAATAGTCGCAGTAGCCAACGCAATAGTCATAAGCGGCATTTATCTCTGCCTCTGTTGCATTGTCATAGAAGTTAGCCTTTGTGTAGGTGAGTTTTTTTTCGTTCATGTTTTTATCCTTTCATGCACGTCTTGTGCTCAATATTATTCTTCCGAGTATAGTTTTTTGTATTTATCAAATGCCTTGTTGACTTTTTTTACATAAGCTTCTGTTTCGCCAAATTCGTTTGGAATATTGTCTATTATAAGCTTTTTTCCATCAGAGCTATATCTCGAATCGACAAGCCAATCCGATACGTTACCTTCTCCGCCGTTGTATGCTGCAAGCGCGGTGTCCCAGTCTCCGAATCTGTTATAGAGACGGGAGAGGTAATATGTACCGTATTTTATATTGGTTTCGGGATCGTAAAGCATACCTGAGCCGTGGTAGTCGCGAAGTATGTCATTTGTAAGCCATTCAAAGGTAGATGGCATCATTTGCATCAGTCCTATGGCGCCCTTGCTTGAAACGGCAGAGGAATCAAAGCTGCTTTCCGTCTTAATTACCGCGTATATAAGGTCTTCGGGCACACCGTACTCCGTAGAATATTTTTCGATGAAGGAAGCATATTCCTCGGGCTTCGGATAGAGCTTCTTTTCAATGGCGTTGCAGACGATATCAAACAAAAAACCAAAGACTATCGAGATTATAAGTACCAGGAGAACAACAAGTCCGTAATTTGTTTTATTTCTGCTTACTTTTCTCACGTTGCCACGCTCCTTTCGGAAAGCATTTTGGCGACAGAGGATTCAAGCAGGGAAATGTCTCCATTATTGTTGATGACGTAATTTGCGCGAGATGTGTAATAATCATCGCTTTTTTGTGAGGATATCCGCTCCATTGCTTTTTCCTTTGATATGTTATCTCTTGTAACGATTCTCTCAATGCGTGATTTTGCATCTGCTATCACCGATATAGTAAAATCGCAATATTTCTGAAGGTCTGCCTCAAACAGAAGCGGAGCATCGACAACGCAATTTGCGCTGCGAGCTTTGCAGTGTTCAATATCACTCAATATTTTCTCAATAACATATTTGTGAGTTATCTTGTTTAAAAGCAACAACTTATCCTCGTTCCCGATTCCAAAAACAAGAGGTGAGAGCGCCTTGCGGTCAAGAGCTCCATTTTCGTTAATTACACAGCTTCCAAAATGAAGTGTGATTTCTTCAAGACAGGGCGAGGGGGCAGAGACCAAGGAGTGATAGATGCTGTCAGCGT
>JAFWXY010000129.1 GCA_017522905.1 Clostridia bacterium | reverse complement strand
CGATGAGAGCCGTTCCTTCAGAATTACGGGGACTCCCGCGATTCCTCAGGCGCAGGCGCCCGGAATGCCCGGTATGCCTCCTCAGAGCGCCGATCCCGCTATGATGGGCGGTATGCCTCAGGGTCAGCCCATGGGTGCGGTTCCCGGCGGTATGCCGCAGAATAACGGCTATCATTTCGTTGAGCTCAACAATGCTCGCATCAAGGATCAGGTTACGGGAATGGGCTCGGACGGTATGCCTATGTTCCGTCATCCCGTATTTGATCTGCAGATAAAGGCACAGAAAAAGAATCCGTTTTCACGCGATGCACAGAATCAGCTCTCGACACAGATGTTCCAGATGGGCGCATTTAATCCTCAGATGGCGGATGCCGCCTTATGTATGCTGTCTATCATGGACTTTGAGGGAATTGAGGAGGTGCGCGAGAGGGTACAGCAGGGTCAGACGCTCTTTGCGCAGGTACAGCAGCTCCAGCAGCAGCTTATGCAGATGCAGGCGATGATACAGGGCGGTGCGCCCGGGCAGAACGGCGGTGCGGTATGACGCACGTGACGTTAAATGAATCGGGCGGGCGGTATCTGGTTGAAGCCGTGGGGCATGCGGAGGGCAGTGTGCAGGCTTGCGCGGCTGTGTCGTTCCTTATGTATTCGCTTCTCGGCTATCTTGCAAACGCTGACGGTGTCGAGATCGAGAGCGAGGACATTGCCGATGCCTTCTTCTCGATCGAGTTCTCCGGGGGTGACGCGGCAAGGATCATGTTCGATTACTGTGTGATCGCCTTCCTTCAACTCGAGGGCAGCTATGGGGAGTTTGTTTCGGTGAAGCGAAAAAAAGAATAAAAATGGCGTGTGTCCGGAGTGGTCCTGACACACGTTGTTTTTATTTTTTTCGAAAAAAGCGGGAGAAAGCCTTATGGCGCAAGGGAAAAATATTTTTTTGCGATTGCAGCAAAGGGGGAGGTGACATGTTTACGCTATTGTAGTGTAAACTTCTCGCTCAATACACCTAATGGCGTAAGTGTCAACGAGCTAGCTCCGTGTGTCCCACGGTTATATATGCAGGCTATGCAAGCATAGTCAAGCCTTCTAGTTTTATGTTTATTGCCGCATTTTCATCGCGCAAAATAACTTGATTACATTGCGGACAAACCCATTGTCTGTCTTTCAACTCCAATTTGTGATTGATATATCCGCAGTGTCGACACATCTTGGATGAGGGAAACCATTTGTCAATTACTATCAGCTTCTTTCCTCTTTGTTCAAGTTTGTAGGAAAGCATTTTTCTAAATGTTCCGAAAGCGTTGTCATATGTAGCTTTTGCAATATTCAAGGTTTGTGACAGGGATTGGTAGTTTATGTCTTCTACGCATACAATATCATATCGTTCCGCCAGCTTTCTGCGTTCCTTGTTTTGCCAATCGTTTCGGCTGTTTTGTACTCTTTCGTATATTCTAGCAACTTTTGTTTTTTGTTTTTGATAATTGTTACTCCCAAACGTCATTTTTGAAAGTTTGCGTTGCTCTCGCTTTAGCCGCAGTTCAGCATCGTGATAATAATGCGGCATATTTGCTGCGTTTCCATTGCTATCAACGTAAAAGTGAGGACTGCTATAATCTAAGCCTATTGCATTGTCTTTATTCAATGTATTTTGGGGGATGCTTGCTTCTATTTCAGTCAAAATTGAAACAAAATACTTGCCCGAAGGATTCTGGCATACAGTTACCGAAACAATGCGTCCTTCAACATTATTGGAGATTACACATTTGACAAGTCCTAATTTGGGAAGGTTGATGTGTTTATCTGACAACCTAATGCTTTTTTGCATAGTTGTATAGCTATTATGCGCGTTGTATTTGCTCTTGTATTTCGGATAACCCGGCGTTTCTCCTTTTTTGACACGATGGAAAAAGTTTTTGTAGGCTACATCAAGGTAGCGAATAGTGTAAACGAGCGCTTGTGAATCTGCTTCACGCAACCACTGTTTGTCTTGTTTTAGTTTTGTCATATCATTAGCGCAATCAAAATAGCTAAATGTCTCTCCGGCTGTTTCATAGACCTCTTTTCTCTTGGAGAGGTAATAGTTATAAATGAAACGGCAACAGTTAAATGTTTTTTGTATCTGTTCTTCTTGGGCTTTTGTTGGGTATATGCGAAATTTATAGGCTTTCTTCATAACGCTCTCCTTTATGCTCCCACGGTTGAGTTCCGTGGGAGCTACTTTTGTTTCATCTGTATTCGGCAAGGGTATTTAATACTGCTTGCAGATCGTTGGGTATCTCGTCCTCTTCGAATGCGCCAAGAGGCGTTTTTGCCGTGCTGTTATTGGCGTGTGTTTCGAACAGGTATTTACCGTCCGCGCATTTTGCGAGCAATACGACGGGAAACTTTGCTTCGAGTGTTATTCTATTGAGCTTCTTACCACTTGTCATTATGTGTGTGAATATATATCCACTGTCTTCCCGATCTATCTGCGTGTGCGCCATACAGATTACGTTGAGGTCCTTTCTGACGATCAAAGCTGCATCCAAAAAACCAT
>JAFWXY010000128.1 GCA_017522905.1 Clostridia bacterium | reverse complement strand
GATTGACCGAAAACGAGATGATCGTTTACCAGACGGTATTCCGCCGCTTCGTATCGGTATTCTGTGAGGAAGAATGCCTTGCGCAAAAGACCGAGATAGTAATCGACGTCGGCGGCTACGAGCAGTTTACCTTGAAGGGCGTGATCATCATTCAAAAGGGATTTTTGCGCTTTGACGACAGCGAGAGAAAGGACAAGATACTCCCTCCCCTCGAGGTCGGAGACCTTGTAAACATCAACTTCCACCCTGTGGAAAAGCAGACAAGCCCACCCAAGCACTACACCGTTGAGACCCTCAACAATTACCTCAAAAACCCCTTCCGCGAGGACAAGGCGGCGGCAGAAAAAGCGGCAGCCGAGAGAGCCGAAACAGAGGGCGAGGGCGAGACCGAGGACGACGCGGAGGACTACAAGGCGATATTTGCGGGTCTTGAGCTTGGCACGGAGGCAACGCGCACGGGCATCATCGACAACGCGATAAAGTCGGGATATATAAGCCTTAAAAAGGACGTTTACACCATTCTCCCCGGCGGCGAATATCTAATTGAGCAGCTGACACAAATGGGTGTGTCTATGGATAAATATAAGACAAGCGAGCTTGGTCAGGCACTAAAAAATGTCTACCGCGGCGACATCACGGTAAACGATAGCGTTCTGCTTGCCGAGAAAGAAATATCCGAGGTCTTTGCGCAAAAGCAAACCACCCTTGAAACCGACACCGACACAGGATTTTACGGCGACAAGGTCGGCACATGCCCTGTTTGCGGCAAGGAAGTCGTCAAAGGTAGATACGGCTACGGCTGTATGGGCTATAAGGATGGCTGTAGGTTCAGAATAGGCAGCTTTATCTGCAAGCGTACTATTTCAATTTCCAATGCCAGAAAGATACTCGCGGAGGGTGCTTCCTCCGAAATACAAGGCTTCGTTTCAAAGAACGGCAAGCCATTTAACGCGCGCTTAAAGCTTGACGGAGACAAGGTCGTGTTTGATTTTACATAACCAAAAGCCACGGATGGTATTCATCCGTGGCTTCTCTGTTTTCAATTTTATCTATCTAATATATGGGCTTTGTCCGCAACCAGATCGGCATCAAACTCCGTGCAGTTTTCCACTATGCTGTCGGGTACTGCAACAGTGATAAACCACGATTCCAGATCATGTGTAAGGATCTCGGGATTGGCAGTCTCCTCAATATGGACACAGAAATAATTACCCTCAATAGTGATATCCTTCAGACCGAATCTGTAAGAGCCGCTGGTAGCATCTACACAAACAAGCACAAGCGTGTTTTGGTCAAAGAAATCCGCATCATATTGTTTTGTAGCATCATTAAAAGACGGAATTAGACCACTACCCATATCAAGACCGTTTATCCCGGTAAAATCGTCCTTGAATTTTTCAAGATCGGACAATGTATCGAATTTATAGATCGGTAATTTTTCCGGGTTTTCATCATTCAGCTTTTCTGCATTCAATGCATTTCCCAAGATTTCGGCATTCTTACCCGACCCTGCATATGAGATCGTGGTTGGAAAATCTGTTTTATCGTTGTGTGAATTATTACAAGCACACAAGGAAAAAATCAGTATGAACGCCCAAAATAAAGCAATCATTTTTTTCATTACAGCATCCTCCTTTGTATTTTGTTCACACATATTATATCACATCTAAGAAAAAGTGTCAATACATGTTAATCCTAATCATTTATCTGCTCGATAAATTGGGATTTGGCGTTTAGAAAATTATTCCATACTTATTTTCAACATCAACACGAATTCTGACCCATTCCTTTGTAAAGGTAATAGAATATTTTCCTTTTTCGGCGGTACGGCTGTTTTCGTTTGAGCGTGTGATCTCAAATCCCTGTTGTGTTATTAAACGTTCAAAGTCGTCGAATGACGAATTGAGGCCGATGCCGTAAAACCGGATCTCGGGATCGGTAATATAGATGCCTGTAATATGCTGTTCCTTGTCTGAATAATCCGGATACGATGTTACCGTATAGATAACACAATGCTCGGGGTCAACCTGCTGTCCGTGTTCATCAACGGTAGGAACATATCCCGTACCGTAGTATTCAGTTCCGCCCATCATGCCGTATTTGATTTGATGCTTTGAAAAATCAACCTTATCAACATTTTCGGCAATCCAAAATTCAAGATTGGCACCGGGTAGGTCTAAAACGCTGTACCTGTCCAAAATAGCATCAATCTCGGTACAGTTTTCAACCATACTGTCGGGTACGGCAACCGTGATGAACCAACCTGCCATATCATCCGTACACCATTGCGGATTGTTTGTCTGCTCTACGAGAATACAGAAATAATCACCGTCAATAGTTACGTCTTTAAATCCAAATCTGTAAGATCCGCTGCTTGCCGTTACATAAACAAGCATAAGCGTGTATCGTTCAAAGAAAGCTTCATCATAGTATTTGGTCGCATCATTTAATGACGGAACCTCATCCCAACCGTAATTAAAGCCGCTTTCTCCCCCAAAATCACTCTTGAATTTTTCAAGGTCGGATAAAGTATCGAATTTATATATTGGAAGATTCCACGGGTTATTGTCGTTCAGCTTGCTTGCGTTTAATGCGTTATCATAAATATTCGATATTCCGTAACCTGCACGTGAAAACGTAGATTTAAATCCGATATTTCCGTTTTGAGTAGTATAAAGAACACTGTCCTTTGCAGGCATAGTAAAGGTGATAATAGGATAAACACCATCATGTTTAGTATCGGCATTTTCACCGATATACTCACCGTTCAACTCAATTCCAACCGAAGGACCCGATAAAAACGCAAGAGTAACCTCAACCTCTTCCCCTGCCTTGTAATATTCGTCAAGAGACTTGATAAGATAACCCCAATAGTCAATGACAGTCAGCTTATATTTTGTGTCAGCGGGATCATCGTCGTTTGGCGTTTGCCGGCTGTCTTCGCTTTGCGTTTGCAGGTCGTCTTCGCTTGGCAACTGTCCGTTTTTGCAAGCACACAAGGAAAAAATCAGTATGAACGCCCAAAATAAAGCAATCATTTTTTTCATTACAGCATCCTCCTTTGTATTTTGTTCACACATATTATATCACAACTAAGAAAAAATGTAAATACTTGTTAATCCTAAAAAAACGGTCACACCAAATCGGTGAGACCGTTATCTTTTTATACTGTTTGTGCAACCGTTATCTCGCAAGTGGAATTTTTCGCGTGCTCGCCCTCGAGAATTACCTCGCCGATAGAGTCTGCGCGTACGTGTCCCGAAATTGGATTCTTCACGCTTAAAATATTTCCCTTGACCGTTGCTTCGACCTCGCTGTTTTCAAAGGAGAGGTCTGTTCCCTCCATCTCGCAATCCTCCAGCACAAGTCCCTTGCAGTAGCAAAGGGGCTGAGTTCCCGAGATCTTGCAGCGGACGAGCCTCAGATTCTCGGAATACCAAGCGAGATATTCGCCCGCAACCACACTGTCGTAGACCGTTACGTTCTTGGCGTGCCAGAAGGCGTCCTTGGTCTTGAATTCGCAATTTCTGAAGGTCGAATTTTCTATGTACTGAAAGGAGTACTTGCCCGTCATACTGAGATTTTCAACCTCCATATCCCTGCACTCAAAGAAGGGATACATAGAAATCAAGGTGCAATCCTTTAGGTAAATTCCCCTGCAACGCCACCCGAATTCCTCTGAGTTAATATCGCAATTCTCAAGGCTTACACCCTCACACTCGCGGAGTGCCTTGATTCCGTGGAGCTTGGAATCACATATTTTTACGTCGCTGTCATACCAAAGAGCCGCGCGGCAATTCTCGGTCATGTGGACGTCGCGTATCGTTGCGTCGTCAACGTGCCAGAAGGGGTAGCGGAGATTGAAATAGCACTTCTCCACCTCAATATTTCTGCACTCCTTAAGCGCAGATTCGCCGTCAGCCTCTCCGTCAAATACACATTCCGACACAAGAGAATCCCTTATGCCGTAAAGCGCGCGTTCTTCTCCGTATCTCTTATCCTCAAATTTCATTGCTTCACCCTTGTTTTAAATATCCCGTCTGCCCTCAAGTGCGCGGTAGAGCGTTATCTCGTCTGCGTATTCAAGGTAGCTTCCCATAGGCACGCCGTATGCAAGACGGGTGACCTTTACGTCATCAAACGCGCGGAGCAGTCTTGACAGGTACATCGCAGTGGCCTCCCCCTCAACCGTGGGGTTGGTCGCAATAATTACCTCCTTGATCTCGCCCTCGTTGATGCGATCAAGCAGCTCACGTGTCTTGAGCTTATCGGGTGTTATCCCGTTCATAGGAGAGATAACTCCGTGCAAAACGTGGTAAAGTCCCTTGTACTCTCTTACCTTCTCCATCGACATAACGACCTTGGGGTCGGATACGATACAGACGGTTTTTCTGTCTCTGCCCTCGTCTGCACAGATGGGACATATATCGCGGTCGGTGATATTTTGACATATCGGGCAGAGATGGATCTTCTCCTTCGCCTCAATTATCGCCTGCGCAAAATCTGCAGCCTCCTCGTCGGTCATATCAAGCACGGAAAACGCCATCTTCATGGCGTTCTTTTTTCCTATTCCCTGGAGTGATCCGAACTTCTCCGCAAGTCTCTGTAAGGACTCGATATATTCAGCCATATCAGAACATGGAGGGCATTCCCATGCCCTGGGTGATCTTACCCATCTCCTGCGAGTTAACGGTCTCAACACGCTTGATAGCCTCGTTTACCGCCGCAACGAGAATGTCGGAAAGTGTTTCGATATCATCGGGGTCTACGATCTCGGGCTGAATGTCGATGCCAAGGATCTCCTTTTTACCGTTGATCTTAACGGAAACCACTCCACCGCCTGCCTTTATCTCATATTCGCGGGAATCAAGATCCTCCTGAAGGACTGCCATGTCCTCCTGCATCTTCTGTGCCTGACGGAGCATTGCCTGCATGTTCTGCGCTCCGCCGCCCATTCCCTTCGGTATGTTTGCTCTCATTTTATTGTCCTCCGTGTATTGTAATTAAATTGATCAGTTATCCTCTGCCGCCTCAATGATCCTGTCAATAAGCCCGCCGCTCTTTTGCTCGGCTTCGCACTCAAATTTGACCTGCGAAGGTGTAAATTGTGTTCCAAGCACTTGGGAAACAGCCGCAACGAATGACGCGTCGCCGCCAAACATTTTTGCACGATCCAAGCTATCCTTGGAGCCGAATTTCAAAACTATGCTACCGCTCTCGTCGGCATACCACTTTGCAGATTTGTAGAATGGAGCCGTCATAGGATCTCTTCTGCACATTATCTCGATAGCCTCGGCGCGCTTTTTAAATGGCTTGAGGGTTCTTACCGCACCGCCGTTCGTCTGCGAACTTGCCGCAGGCTTCTGAGTCGCGGGCGCCACCGACCTGCCGACCGCTCTCGGCGCATCTTCCTTGAACACATCGTCGTCATCGGCAGGCTTTGCGGCTCTTGCACGGCGTGCAGGTCTTTCCTCTGCATTCGCCCCGGGCGCGGTGCTCGCCGCCTTCACTCCCGATGCAATAGCGCTCTCAAGCGCGGATATTCTCGCAAGCATAGAGCTCTGCGAGGTAGAAAGCTTAGCGTCGCACATACGGATGAGCGTAAGCTCGGCGACTATTCTGCGGACGGCATTGGCACGTGTCATTGTCAGAAGCGCGTCGCTCAGAATCTCGGTATGATATGTCAGAAGCTCTGCCGAAAAGAGCTTTGCCACGCCGACAAGCTCCTCGGTCTCACTGTCGGTGAGGTCAAGATACCTTTGAGGCTCCTTTGAGTTTTTGACTATCAACAGATCTCTGTATACGGATATAAGCTCCTGCCAGAACACGGCAATATCGCGAGAGGATCTCACCGTCTCGTCAACCGCCTCAAATATCTTCTCGTAGTCCTTTTTTGCAATGGCGCGAACTACGTCAATAAGCTTTTCTCTGCCGCCAAGACCCACCGTCTCGGACACAAGCGCATCGTCAATAAGTCGGCGACTTCCCGCACAAAGGTCAAGCAAGCTGATAGCATCTCGCATACCTCCCTGCGCGTGCTTTGCAAGGATCGTCGCGGCAGACTCGGTGATCTCGATTTTTTCCGCCTTTGCTATGTCAAGCAGGTGATTTCTGAGTATCTCTGTCGTGATCCTTCTGAAATCAAAGCGCTGGCAACGTGAAATTATCGTCGCAGGCAATTTGTGAAGCTCGGTGGTAGCCAGAATAAAGACCACGTGCTCCGGCGGCTCCTCAAGAGTCTTGAGCAAGGCATTAAACGCACTTTGAGAAAGCATATGGACCTCGTCTATGATATAAACGCGGTATTTTAAGTTAGAGGGCGAGTAAACGACCTCGTCACGTATATCTCTGATATTGTCTACGCCGTTGTTGGATGCGGCGTCCATTTCAAGAACGTCGGTAGCCGCCCCCGAGTCGATAGAAAGACACGCCGCGCACTTGCCGCATGGATTTCCGTTTTCGGGTGAGAGACAGTTGACAGCCTTAGCCAATATCTTGGCACAGGAGGTCTTACCCGTTCCTCTCGAGCCGCAGAAAAGATAAGCGTGCGAGAATTTTGAGTTCGCCACCTCATACTTCAGAATAGACGTTATATGATCCTGACCGCAAACCTCGTCAAAGGTTCTGGGTCTCCACTTTCTATAGAGAGCCTGATGCATATCCTTCCTCCTTTAAAAACCTCCATCCGCAGATAAAAATCAAGTGTGCACTGCAAAACGAGACCATACACCGTAAAATCGAACCTCGCCTCCACGCGATCTTCATACACTCTGCTCAAGGCAGGCACCCCTGCGGCACATCGGGTTAACCGCTTAATGCTGCTTGGTTCCCCATCTGACATGGTTCACAGCTCCCGATTGCGCAAGACCCGCCTCTCATCACAAAGAGTAGGACTCAATTCGAAAAGGTCTGATCCTCAAATACGGGATCCACCCCTGCTGTAGCGGATTTCAGGTGCAGGGCTCCGCTAAATCCCCGGCTGGTATGGCCTCGTTTCACAGCGCACACTGTGAATATACTGTCCAAACGGACTTTTGTTATTATACCACACTATTGAGTGTTTTTCAATAGATTTAATAAAATTTTAATATTTATTCTCAGTCGTGTCGATTTTCGTCAATGACAGTCGAACCAGGTCTCCCCGATTTCCGCTTCAACCTTCAAGGGCACGTTAAGCTTCACCGCGCTCTCCATCTCGCGCTTGAGAATCTTGAGAACGGCATTTGCATGCTCGCGCGGAGCCTCGACCAGAAGCTCGTCGTGTACCTGGAGCAAAAGTCTTGCTCCAAGACCGCTTTCCTTGAGCTTTTTGTCAACGTTGATCATTGCAATCTTGATAATATCCGCGCTTGTCCCCTGTATCGGGCTGTTTCTTGCAATTCGCTCACCGAGGTTGCGCACCATTTTATTGGGAGCCGTCAATTCGGGAATATAGCGGCGGCGCGAGAACATCGTTACGGTATAGCCGTCCGCCCTTGCACCTTCTATTGTGTCCTCAAGGTATTTTTCGATTCCGGGATAGCTTGAAAGGTAGCTTTCAATATACTCCTTTGCCTGCGCTCGGGAAATTTTAAGGTCATCGGCAAGCGAGAAATCTCCCATTCCGTAAAGGATTCCGAAGTTTACCGCCTTTGCCCTCTTTCTCATCTCGGCCGTCACGTTTTCGGGAGTAACACCGAACACGCGGCAGGACGTCGCGGTGTGAATATCCTCGCCCGAAACGAATGCCTCCGTCATATGCTCGTCGCCCGACATGTGCGCAAGAACGCGCAGCTCTATCTGCGAATAGTCCGCGTCTATAAGCACGTGAGATTCGTCACTCGCGGTAAAATATTTGCGGAAGCGTCTGCCCGCCTCGGTTCTTATCGGAATGTTCTGAAGATTTGGGTTTGCAGAGGAAAGTCTGCCCGTGGCAGTTCCCGTCTGCTTGAATGTGGTACGACATCTCGAATCCTCACCGATTGTCTTAAGCAAACCGTCAACGTAGGTTCCCTTCAGCTTTGTCACCTGTCTGTATTCAAGAATATCGTCAATTATCGGGTGGTAGCGGCGGAGTCTTTCAAGCACGTCCGCACTTGTGGAGTAGCCCGTCTTGGTCTTCTTGCCCGAGGGGAGCATCAGCTTCTCGAAAAGCACCTCTCCAAGCTGCTTTGGTGAATTTATATTGAACTCCTCGCCCGCCGCCATGAATATTCTTGATTCAAGCGCAGTGGCGATCTCGTCAAGCTCTTCTCCGTACTCTCGTATTCCGTCGCAGTCAACTCTGCAGCCCGCAAGCTCCATATCGCAAAGGACCGCCGAGAGAGGCATCTCAATCTCGTGTAAGAGGGCAAGCTGACCGCTCTCCTTAAGTCTTGCCTCAATATTTTTCCACATTTTTGCAACGCAGACAACTGGGCAGATGTTTTCATCAACAACCTCGCCAAGATATGTCGTAACAAGGCGCTCAAGATCAAATGAGTTCTGATTTGAATCTTCAACGTATGCGGCAAGCATAACGTCAAAATAGCAGCCTCTCCAATGGATACCGTATTTTTCAAGGCTCTGATAGAGCGACTTTGAGTCAAAGCAAATTATCTTGCTTCGTCCCAAAAAATCGGCGAGAGCACTGTCTGGCCTTTCAAGAACGTAGACGGTGCTTCCGTCCGAGAGCCTTGCTCTCTCTCCGTCAAAATCAAAAGCGAAATATTCACCATCAAGCTTGGAAAGCTCGCTTGAAGTGATATGCTTTTTCTCCGCGACACAGGTCTCCCCCGATGCCTCAACCGCCTCGGGCTCCTCCTTATCAAGACCAAGCCTTTTGATAGCGCCGAGAAGCTCGTATCGTAAAAGCAGAGCGCGTGCCGCCTTGCGGTCAACACCGCCATATTCAATGTCGGAAAGCGAGATCCCAAGCGGAACGCTCTTGCAGATAGTAGCAAGCGTCCTCGAGATATACGCGCTCTCCTTACCCGCAGTCAGCTTTGTCTTTACCGAATTGGTAAGACCCATATTTTCAATGCTTTCATAGATTCCGTCAAGGCTTCCCGCCTCTCCGATAAGCTTGAAGGCAGTCTTTTCTCCGATTCCGGGCACTCCGGGAATATTATCCGAGCTGTCTCCCATAAGCGATTTTACGTCAACGTATTGGTCTGCGCGAACACCGTATTTTTCAAGGAATGCCGCCTCGTCAAAAACGACGGTGTCGGTATTGGTCGCCAAAAGCACCCTTGTCTTGCCGCTTATAAGCTGGAGCGAGTCGCGGTCACCCGTAAGAACGTATGCCTCGACCTCACCGCTCTCCTCCGCCATGCGTGAAAGCGTGCCGAGAATGTCGTCCGCCTCGTAGCCCTCAAGCTCAAGGACAGATATGCCAAGCGCGCGGCAAATCTCCTTTGCAGGGGCAAACTGACGTATAAGCTCCTCGGGGCTGGGCCTTCTGCCCGCCTTGTACTCCGCGTACATGTTGTGACGGAAGGTGGGTGCCTTCAAATCAAACGCCACCGCGATATAGTCGGGCGAGAGAGCCTCAAGCTGGCGAAGAAGCACGTTTACAAAACCAAAGATGGCGTTTGTAGGAAAACCGTCCTTGGTCGACAAAAATCTTATTCCGTAAAATTGGCGGTTCAGAATGCTGTTTCCGTCAATGCAAAGCAATTTTTTCATAAAGCTAATGGCGCTCCTTTTTAAAAGCGTTTGTATTTCACTTGATTATACCATATTTTACTCCCACTTGTCAATAAAAACGCATCTTTTAGGTGATTTTTTCAAGCTTTTTACCCTAAAATTTGCCGCCTCTCCACCACTTCGAGGGCAAGGGGAAAATCGACAAGAATTTTGAAAATTTTTCGACTTTTACTGTTGACATTGTGGAAAGTGTATGTTATAATTAACTTGTTGATTTATACTATAAAAATATAGCCCGCACGGGCTTATTTCAGGAGGAAGAAATGATTAAAAAAATTTTGGCATTACTATTGGTGCTCTTATTATCCGTTGCTCTTTTCGCTTGTAACGATAACGAGGAAGAAACGACTGACGACGGCAAGATAAATGTTGAGACAAACGACCAGACCGGCGACGAGACAGGCAACGAGATCGAGACCGGCGACGTAAATACAGAGATCGGCGACCCCGGCGAGTATTCATACTCCGAGCGTAACGAGACCGTATACGTAAACAACCCCGACAGTGCAGTTACTCTCCGTTCCGCTGACTACGAGCCCATGGGCTCCATCGCTCACGGCACCGAGCTTAAGAGAATCGGGCTCAGCACCGACAACGCAAACTACTGGAGCAAGGTTATCTACGAGGAAGAGGAATACTACATTGCTTCCAAGTTCATCACGACCATCAAGAACCCCGACGAGGGATTTGTTGAGGTTACAAAGACTGTTGTTGTAAACGAGCAGACAGGCTCTCTTAACATCCGT
>JAFWXY010000127.1 GCA_017522905.1 Clostridia bacterium | reverse complement strand
TTAATGAAAGTACCAACAGGAATGTTAGCCAAGGGAAGCGCGTTACCGGGCTTAATGTCGGCATCTGCACCGGAGTAAACCTTGTCGCCGACCTTAAGGCCTTCGGGAGCTACGATGTAGCTCTTTACGCCCTCATCGTTCTGAAGAAGAGCGATGTAAGCTGTTCTGTTGGGATCGTACTCGATTGCAACAACTTCTGCAGGAACTGTAGAAAGTCTCTTGAAGTCGATGATTCTGTACTTAACCTTGTTTCCGCCTCCTCTGTGGCGAACTGTGATACGTCCGTAGCTGTTACGGCCCGCGTGCTTCTTCTTGATTACTACAAGGCTCTTCTCAGGAGTGTCCTTAGTGATGACGTCCTTGTACACCGGAACGGACATGTGTCTTCTCGCGGGTGTCGTAGGTTTATACTTTAATGTAGCCATTCTATTCGACCTCCCTCTTAGTTCATGCCTTCGAAGAACTCGATGGTCTTGGAATCAGCAGTCAAGGTAACGATTGCCTTCTTCCAAGCGGTTGTGTAACCGAAGTGCACACCGTATCTCTTGGGCTTTCTCTTCATATTGATTGTGTTAACGGCCTCAACCTTAGTGCCGGGGAACATAGCCTCAACTGCAGAAGCTATCTCAGCCTTATCAGCAGTCTTTGCTACCTTGAAAACGTACTTTCTCTGAGCAGCCATATCCATGGAAGCCTCGGAGATTACGGGCTTAATAATAACATCTTCGAGCATTCTCATTATGCATATACCTCCTCGAGCATTTTAACTGCTGCAACGGTAGTGATGAATGTATCAGCATTCAAAATATCGTATACATTGATTGTGTTGTAGAGGCAAGTCTTAGCGCCGGGGATGTTAGCGCAGCTCTTAACTACGAACTGATCAACCTCGGGAAGAACCACGAGAGGCTTTCTCTCAGCGGAGAGTGCCTTGAACATGTCAACCATAGTCTTTGTCTTGTAAGACTCGAGCTTGATGTCGTCAACGATGATAAGCTTACCATTGTTGAACTTATCTGTGAGAGCACTGATAAGAGCAAGTCTCTTTGTCTTCTTGTTGAGATTTGTGCGGTAGCTTCTGGGCTTAGGACCGAGAGCGATACCACCGTGTGTCCACTGAGGAGAACGTGTCGAACCCTGACGAGCGCGACCTGTACCCTTCTGTCTCCAGGGCTTTCTACCACCACCGGAAACCTCGGAACGAGTAAGAGTGGACTGTGTACCCTGTCTCTGATTGAGAAGGTAAGCTCTTACTGCAGCGTGGAGGACTGCACCGTTTACTTCAGCTCCGAAAAGAACATCCGAAAGCTCCATTGTGCCGACTTCTGCGCCGGACATATTTACAACTTTAATTGCGGGCATTGTTTATTTCCTCCTTCCGATTATGCTTTGACCGAGTCGCGGATGAAGAGGATACCGTCCTTCGCACCGGGAACTGCGCCCTTAACTGCGATGAGGTTCTTCTCTGCGTCGATCTTTACAACTTTCAAATTCTGTACTGTAACCTGCTCATTACCGTACTGACCGGGCATCTTCTTGTTCTTGAAGATTCTGGCGGGGTCGATAACACCCATAGAACCGGGCTGACGGTGGATAGGACCTGTACCGTGAGTCATGCGGAGTATTCTGTGGTTCCATCTCTTAACACAGCCTGTAAATCCGCGGCCCTTTGTCATACCTGTTACGTCGACCTTGTCGCCTGCGGCGAAGGTATCGGCTGTAATGACGTCGCCAACGTTAATTGCGCTGCAATCATCAAGACGGAATTCCTTAAGATGTCTCTTAAGAGCAACTCCTGCCTTCTCGTAGTGACCTTTCTCAGCCTTTGTCAGGTGCTTTTCCTTTGCATCCTGGAAACCGAGCTGAACGGCGTCATAACCGTCTTTTTCTGCGGTCTTTTTCTGTGCTACTACACAGGGACCTGCTTCGATGACTGTTACAGGGATGACATTACCCTTTTCATCGAAGATCTGAGTCATACCGATTTTCTTACCGATAATTCCCTTTTTCATTTTGTTTTCCTCCTGTAAATTATTGGTTGAGTCGGAATTCTCCGCCCAACATGACTTACAAAGTTACCGTCACAGCGTCCGTCGCGCTTTCCTTTCGGTCCGCATGACTTTAAGCCGCCGGCTGTTGTCTTTGTTTGCGGTTTCCCGCATTGCTTGATAAGTTATTAATAATGTAGGGTTTAGATCTTAACCTCGATCTCAACGCCTGCGGGGAGCTCAACATTCATAAGAGCGTCAATCGTCTTCTGATTGGGCTTTACGATGTCGATAAGTCTCTTGTGAGTTCTCATCTCGAACTGCTCACGAGCATCCTTGTACTTGTGAACCGCGCGGAGAATTGTAACGATCTCTCTCTCTGTGGGAAGCGGAATAGGACCCGAAACCTCAGAACCGTTTGCCTTTGCAACGGTAACGATCTTCTCTGCAGCCGCATCAACAAGGGTGTGGTCGTAGCTCTTAAGACGAACTCTGATCTTCTCATTTACTGCCATTGAATTGTGCCTCCTTTCAAATTTGGGCTCTTGCGGAAATTTCAAAAGCCTTTTAAAGTGGGGCGCGCTCTCGTACACCGTGCCGCGTGTTCCTACCACCTTACATTAAAATACGGACCTTGCCTGCATCAGCATCTGACAGACAATTTCCGAATAAAACCAAGGGATTTGAACACATAAGCACCACTATGCCGCATGTTGCTTAGTGTGTGTATGAAAGACTACGTCGCCCGTTCATACGGACATACTCCACGAAAATTACCTCTTAAGAGCGTCCCCTTAAGAGCAACCTCTCGCTTCATCGCATATCAAGCAGAGATAATTATACAATATTTATTCCCGTTTGTCAAGAAAAACTTTTCAATATACAAGAAAATCTTTAACAAAATTTTAGCCTTGTTTTTGTGCAATTTTGCCAAAGATTAAAAATGTTTGCTTTCCCTAAAAATAAAATTATTTTGAGTAAAAGGATTATGCGAGTACGTACTGCGCGCGTAACATATATAAGGAAGACTTTAGGACACAAAGTCCCCCATCGCATGTTTTTAATACTTTTTGCAGTTATTTGGCGTTTTTTTCTTTAAATTGTTTGTTTTGTCTATTTGCCGTTAACAATTTGGTTGTATAATGAATGTAGGAATGCGGTTTTATTAAACAAATAAGCAAAATTTTCAAACAAAAGGAGGGGATAAGATGGATAAGAATGATATTCGCGATTCTGCGCCCGAGGCAAGCGCCCAAGGAACACAGGATCCAATAGCCGGATCTGCTCCCCGCAAGCTCGCTCCGATCGGAATGATCTTTTCCCTTCTGCCAATAATAGTCGGAGTCTTAGCCGCGATAGCCGCGTTCGACTGCAAGGTTGATGATAAGTACCTCGGCAGCCTCGGTGGATTACTGTTAACAATATCAGCCCTGATTGCCGTGATATTCCCCTTTATTTTTCCTATAGCCTTCAAACGTGAGCGCGATCTTCGCGCAATTGAAAAAGTCAAATGGCTTGACCTCCTCCCTGCCATAGCCTCATTTTATATGTCGGGCTACACGCTCTTAAACGATATAGGCGAATGGGGTGATGCGATCCTTTTGCTCTCACTTCTCTCGGGAGTATTCTTCGTCTTAAAGATCCTTGACGGAATGGAAGGGATCAAAATTTGCGGGATCGGTTGCCTCATCCTCCTCGGCACAGCTATCATCGCTTTGCTTTATCTTGATTTTAATATCGAGCTTAACAGCCCCTTTAAATTGGCGGTACAGTTTGGCGCCATAGGCTTGATGCTTGGAACAGTCGCAGATGCAAGATTCATTCTCTCCCGCATCGGCACAGGATGGTATACCTTTTTTAAGTCAGTTGCGGCATCAACCGCCCTTATATGCGCAGGACTCATCTGTGTTGCATTTGCGCGCGGATTTACCGTTTTCCCCGAAATATATCTCGCAAGCGCA
>JAFWXY010000126.1 GCA_017522905.1 Clostridia bacterium | reverse complement strand
GACCGAGGTTAAGGATAGTGTCCATCATACCGGGCATGGATGCACGAGCGCCGGAACGAACGGATACGAGAAGAGGATTCTCAAGATCACCGAACTTCTTGCCGGTAACCTCTTCCATCTTTACGATGTACTCCATGATCTCTGCCATGATCTCATCGTTGATCTGTCTGCCGTCCTCATAGTACTGAGTGCAAGCCTCTGTGGAAATGGTGAAGCCCTGGGGAACGGGGAGACCGATGTTGGTCATCTCTGCGAGGTTCGCGCCCTTACCGCCGAGGATCTCACGCATGTTTGCATTACCTTCTGTAAAGAGGTAACAATACTTCTTTGCCATTGGATTTGTCCTCCATATTAAAAAATATTTTTTTACTGTTTAATTGCCTCAAGCCGTGTTTTGGCTTGGCGTGAAAACATAACAATAGATGTGCGAACAGAATCCGCACAAAAAATGCCATATTTTTACGCGACTAATATTATAACACAATTTTCTACATAATGGAAGGGCTTGTGCCAAAAAAGAAACAGGAACAAATGTAAACTTTTTTTTAACAGTTGACAAATGCTATAATTTTATTTGACAAAGTAACATAAACATAGTATAATTTAGTGGAAATAATAAGAAGCCGGTTTGCATGAGACACCCCCTCCCAGTTGCAAAGTGGCTGTAATGTCGTTGTAAAAAGCGCGGAATGGAGAAGGACATGTCTAATATATTTGATATTTTCAAGAAGATAGAGGCTGAAAAGCAGAGAGGAGCGCTCGCACCCATAACTCACATAATCGTAGGTCTTGGCAACCCCGGAGATAAGTACGCAAATACCCGACATAACGCGGGCTTTATGATGATGGACTACATATCCGAGAGATGCTCGACTCCCGTAAACCGCTCAAAGTACCACGCGCTTGTCGGTGAGTGCATGATAGCGGGCAAGAGAGTGCTATTGATGAAGCCCCAGACCTTGATGAACGCGTCGGGCGAGGCGGTCAAGGAGGCTATGGCGTTCTACAAGATCCCGATTGAGAACGTGATCGTGCTTTCCGACGACGTAAATCTCGACGTTGGGCGCATGAGAGTGAGAAAAAGCGGATCGGACGGCGGACAGAAGGGCTTGCGCTCTATTATCGAGCGTATGGGAAGTGACGAATTCCCGCGCGTGCGCTTTGGCGTAGGCAAAAAGCCCCACCCCGACTACGATATGGCGGATTGGGTGCTTGGCAACCTTTCAGCAGAGGATAAGAGGGCGCTCTCGGAGTGCTTTCCCACCGCCTTTGACGGTATTGGGAAGATAATTCTTGGCGACCTTGACGGCGCTATGCAGATATGCAACGCAAAGAAATAAGATTAGGAAAAAAACAACCAATTAGGGCAACCAATCAGAGCAGAAAATAGAGATTTGGAGAAACATGTCGAATATTCTTACCGATCTTATACGGCTTGACAGGGAATACGGAGAGCTGTGCGAGCTTGCAAAGAGAAATTTCAAGGGCAAATCGCTTGAGATTGCCGCCTCGGGTCTTTCGGGCGGAGCGGCGGACGCGCTTGCGATCTCGCTTTGTCGCGACACCGAGGGAGAGCGAACGAGGGGTGGCAAAAAAAGTGCCGCGCTTTGCATCTGTCCCGAGGAAAAGCAGTGCAGAGAGCTCTCGGACGAGTACGCTCGCTTCGGGCTTCGCACCGCGTTCTATCTCAGCCGCGACCTGACCTTTTATAATATGACCGCCTCCCATGAGTTTGAGCATGAGAGGCTTATGGTTTTGTCAGGGCTTCTCTCGGGTGAATACGACGTGGTCTTTACAACTCCGCACGCCGCGCTCGGCTACACCATTCCCCCCTCGGTTTTAGGGGAGAGAATGATCAAAATCGATATGCAGACACGCTCCGAGCCCTCGGATTTAGCCGAGAGGCTTGTTGCCGCGGGATATTCGCGCACCCCTATGGTTGAGGTTGCGGGTCAGTTTGCCGCGCGAGGCGGAATCCTTGATATTTTCTCCCCCAATGCCGAGATCAAGGACTCGGAGGGGCAGATACGCCGCGGTGCATTCCCCGTGAGAATAGAATTTTTTGACGATGAGATAGACAGAATGGGAGTTTTCGACTCGGATTCCCAGAGAATGCTTTACAACATAACCTCTGTTTCCTTTACCCCTGCGCGCGAGGTCTTGCTTGGCAAGGAGGAAAAGGACAGGATGGAGAAGGCGATACGCCAGAGATTCAGAGAGTCGCACGACGAGAAGGCATGTGAGACCCTCACGCGCGAGGTTACCGCGCTTACGGGAGACCTCTCGGACGTTGGCTTTGCCGACAAATATATCTCACTTATCTACCCCGAAAAGACCTGTCTATTTGATTATTTTGATGAAAAGACACTTGTGCTGGTTCGCCAGACAAGTGAGGTCTACGACAGACTCAAGGCGGACAAGTGGCATGAGGACGAGAGTGTCAAGGAGCTCTGCGAGAGCGGAACGCTGGCGCCGAAATATGCCGAATATTCGAAAAATTCGGGCGCGCTCGACCTCTTTTTCTCGGAGAACGTGACTGTGCATCTCAACTCGCTCTCCTACGGTCTCAGCGACAAGAGGCTCTCGGGACTTTTCGGATTCCGCACACGTCAGCCCGTGTCCTACGCAGAGAAATTCAATCTGCTTTGCGAGGACATAATCGGCTATCAGAGAGGCGGATATAAGACCGTACTTATGACCGAAAATAAGACAAGCGCAAAGAACCTTGCCTTGATGCTTGAGGACACCGATTTCAAGAGCGCGATATTTGACGGAGAGGGAACAAATCCCGAAAGTCTCTCAAGTGAAACGGTATACGTGGTATACGGAAAATCCCTTGCGGCATATGAGCTTGTTTCTCCTCGCGTTGCGGTGCTCACCACCGACGACGAGCTGACGAGAGGCAGCGCGAAGGGCAAGCTTACCACCTCACGAAAGGGCGGCAGAAAAAAGAGAAACGATGCGCAGGCGATACTGTCTTACGCCGAGCTTGAGGTTGGCGACATCGTGGTTCACGAGACCTACGGTATCGGACGCTATCTCGGACTTGAAAAGATAAAGATCGACGGCGTTAGCCGTGATTATATAAGCATTCAGTACGCGGGCAACGACAAGCTTTGCATGCCCGTAGAAAAGCTTGACCTTGTGTCAAAATACATCGGCGCGCATGCCGACGACGGACTTGTCAAGCTCTCGAAAATGGGCGGTGAGGCCTGGAGGAGAGCCACGCACAAGGCAAAGGGTGCCGTGCGCGAGATGGCGAAGGATCTCATTAAGCTCTACGCCGAGAGAATGCGCCGCCCGGGATTTTCATTCGACCCCGACGACGCGATGCAAAAGGATTTTGAGGGCTCCTTTGACTACTCCGAGACCGAGTGTCAGCTTGACGCGGTCGCCGACATCAAGCAGGATATGATGCGCCCTGTGCCTATGGACCGCCTGCTTTGCGGAGACGTTGGCTACGGCAAGACCGAGGTCGCGCTAAGAGCCGCGTATAAGGCGGTGCTGTCGGGCAAGCAGGTTGCGATTTTGGTGCCCACAACGATCCTTGCGCTCCAGCATTATCAGACGGCGATAAGCCGCTTTAGAAATTTCGCGGTAAACGTGGATATGCTATCCCGCTTCCGCACGCCAAAGCAGATAGAGCAGAGCCTGCGCCGTCTTGAGCGCGGAGATACCGATATAATAATCGGTACGCACAAGCTACTGGGCAAAGACGTAAAATTCTCGGATCTTGGACTTTTAATCGTAGATGAGGAGCAGAGGTTCGGCGTGGCGCAAAAGGAAAAATTAAAGCAGCTTGGCAACAACATCGACGTGCTTACCCTGACGGCGACCCCCATACCTCGAACCTTGAATATGGCGATGGGCGGAATCCGCGACATCTCTCTGCTTGACGAGGCGCCGGGCGACAGACACCCCGTTCAGACCTACGTTCTTGAGTACGACGACCTAATTATAATGGACGCCATCAAGCGTGAGCTTCGCCGCGGCGGACAGGTATTTTATATCCACAATTTTGTGGAGTCAATAGATAGCGTGGCGGCTAAGATCTCCGAGGCGATACCAGAGGCAAGAGTAACGGTTGCGCACGGAAAAATGGACAAGGAATACCTTGAGGACATCTGGTCAAGGATGCTTTCGGGCGACATTGACGTCCTTGTCTGCACAACGATAATAGAGACGGGAATTGACGTGCCGAATGCCAACACCCTTATCGCAGACAGAGCCGACAGGCTTGGACTTTCACAGCTGCATCAGCTCCGCGGACGAGTAGGGCGCTCGTCGCGTCGCGCGTATGCATATTTCACCTACCCCAAGGGCAGAGCTATCTCGGAGGTCTCGCAGAAGCGACTTGAGGCGATACGCGAGTATGCCGAGTTTGGCGCGGGCTTCAGAATTGCCTTGCGCGATATGGAGATTCGCGGCGCGGGTAACATTCTCGGCGCAGAGCAGCACGGTCACCTTGAGGCTATCGGCTACGACCTGTATATCAAGCTTTTAAACGACGCGGTGCTTGAGGAAAAGGGAGAGGTCGTCAAGGAGAGGGGAGATTGCCTTATCTCGCTTGAGCACGATGCGCTTATCCCCGAAAAATACGTCCGCTACCCGGGGCAGAGAATGACGCTGTATAAGCGCATAGCTCTCATCCGCAATCAGTACGATATGGACGATATTGCCGACGAGCTTCTCGACCGCTTTGGCGAGATGCCGCAGGCGGTTGAAAACCTACTCAATATCGCGCTCATCCGCGCGACCGCTATCGACCTCGGCATCAAGCAGATCACCGAGATTAACGGTGAGATTCGAATGTACCAATCCGAGCTTGATATCCCTATGTGGCAGGAGATGTCCTTTATCGTAGGCGGCAGACTCAGGGTAGTGCTTGGCACGGTTGGAGACAGCTACGTGACCTTGAAATTGCGTCAAGGCGAGAATTCTTTGAAGATAATTAACAAAATGTTTGAAAATTATCTTGAAACAGTACAAACAAATGAAAAGAATTTCGACGAAAATTGATGTATAATGTAGAATGACAAAATAAACTTAGGAAGATAAAATGAGAAAAACAGTTAAGATTATCGCGCTTGCGACGGCTCTTTTGATGCTTCTCTCGACTCTTGTCTCCTGTGGGGCAAAGCCGATGATTGAGTACGGGGACAAGACGCTTAGCGTAAACGTATACGAATTTCTGCTGACGAGAATGAAGGGAACGCTTGGCTATTACGGCTACGACGTTGAGAGCGACAGCTTCTGGAACACTATCGTCGATATGCAGGGAACTACCTACGACGATTATTTCAGAGAGACCATCAAGGATCAGGCGATAAACTACGTCGTTGCCGATAAGCTCTTTGACGAGGAGGGCTTGACCCTTTCTGACGAGGAGATAGCGCGCGTTGACAAGATACTTGCGGGATACGTTGAGAAGGCGGGCTCAAAATCAAAGCTCAACGCTATTCTCAAGGAGTACGGTGTCAATTACGACATTCTCCGCGAGGTCTATATCCTTGAGGCAAAGATGCAGGCACTCAAGGCACATTTATACGGCAAGGAAGGCGAGAAGATAGAGAGCGGCGACAAGGAAAAGTTCTTTAATGAAAGCTACGTTGCCTTCAAGCAGATATTCCTTGCTACATACGAGTACGTTATCGACGAGGACAGGTTCGGCGATCAGGTTTACTACACCGACGAAAAGCACAAGGCAATTGCATACGATACTGTAAA
The DNA here is from genome assembly GCA_017522905.1 of Clostridia bacterium. Lineage (GTDB taxonomy): Bacteria > Bacillota > Clostridia > Oscillospirales > CAG-272 > SVTX01. Next base: position 11,146 of record JAFWXY010000126.1, on the reverse strand, counting down.
CGGCAAGACAAAGAACGACGAGTTCGGCAAGCCGATAAAGGACGTGCTTGGCAACCCCGAATACTTCACCGAGGACGGCAAGATAGCATACGATAAGGTAAACGGCGTGCTTGGCTACGTATTGACCGAGAGCGGAGACCCCGCAACGGTTGCAATCTCGGACGAGAAGAAATCCGAGCTTTACAAGAAGGCGCGTGAGTACCGTTCCGTATGCAACGGCGACGCTTCTCTCTTTGAGGAGTACCTTAAGCTTTACAACGAGGGCGAGGGAGACGGAGTGATCTATCTCAACTGCTCTACGGGATATTATTCGGCGCAAAACGCATCCGCGGCGTATTTTGACGAGATCTCAAGCGTGCTAAAGACGCTCGAGGCAGGCGAGTGCGAGATCTACGAGTCGAAATACGGCTACCACGTGCTTTGCAAGTATGAAAACGAGGCGGGCGCGTATGATAAGAAGGAAAACGAGGATATATTCGGCAGCTTTTACGATGATCTCATCGCGTATCTCTTCGACGGGCTTTGTGTAAGCAGAAGCGGTGACGTTGTTGTTAACGAGGAAGTATTCGATGGCGCGCCCTCTATGAAGGACGTTGCGTCCAACTCAATGTATTGATCAAGGAGAAGGGGAATGAAGCTTATTAAAAAAGAAAATATCATAAGGGTTTTGTGCCTTCTTCTTGCAGTTGCGCTTTTCACCGCGGCGCTTGCCTCCTGTGCAAACGAGGTAAAGGACCCGATAATGGAATATGACGGCGAGGGGATCTCGCTTGAGATGTACGAGTTCGTGCTCTCGCGCATGAAGGGAAGCCTTGCAAGACTTGGCTACGATGTCAGCGCGACAAGCTCCTTCTGGACAGAGATGCACGGCGACAGCGGACTTACAAACGAGGAATTCTACACAAACGCGGTTATAGACACCTGCAAAAACTATCTTGCCGCACTTGCTATGTGTCGCGAGGAGGGAATTGAGCTCTCCGACTACACTCTTGAGGCAATTGACGAGGAGATAGCCTTTACGTTGACTACGACGGCAAGGGCTCTGTTGAAAAGCTTGACCTTATTCTTTCAAAGTACGGAACAACGACAGAGGGACTTCGCAAGATATACGAGGTCGAGGCAAAGTACAACTTGATCATCTCCGAGCTTTACGGCGAGGACGCATCCTTGATCGCGGGCAACGTAAAGGACGAGCACTACAAGGCAAATTACTACCGCTTCAAGCAGATACTTATTTCGAATTTCTATTATGAATACGTGACCGACAAGCAGGGCGACGTTATCTATTACGATTCCGAGAGCGGAAAGCCCATTTATGATACAAATGGCGAGTATCACTACACCGAGGAGGGCGAGAGGATCGTTGACGAATACGGCGTGGCGATAAGATACGACGAGGACGGAAATATCCTTTACGATAAGGAAAACGGCAAGCCCGCGCCGACTAAGGACGAGGACGGCAAGGCTATCGAGCACAAGTATTCCGAAGAGGAGATGACAGAGAGGATCGGCAAGATCGAGGGTATTCTGGCAGCTGCGGCAAATAAGAATTACGCCGCATTTGAAGCAGAGATACCCAATTGGCAGGTCTACGTTGGCGCAGGTGAGTACTGCCCTGACGGATATTATCTCAGCGATATTGAGGTCTCGGCATACGATAAGAGCATGAGAGACATTCTCGCAGAGCTCAAGACTATGGCGGTAGGTGAAGTCAGAGTGGTTGAGGGCGATAGCGGATATCACGTTATTATGAGATACGAGCTTGATGCAGGCAAGTACGAAAACAGCGAATACGCCGAGTGGTTCTCGGAGTTTAACGACAGCCTTATCGACAAGCTTTTCTACGACAAGTGCGCAAAGTATTTTGACAAGATCGAGCTTAACGAGGAGAATATAGGGAAGGCAAGAAGCATAAAGAACGTCGGAGTTAATTACGATTATTAATATTGAAATAAAAAAGGGCAGAAACGCGAGTTTCTGCTCTTTTGATTTTATACGTTATGAGGGGTTCAAATTTTAATTTGTCGGGGTGTTACGGCTACAAATTAAGCATCTCTCTAAATCGTAGGGGACGACGTCTCGGCGTCCCGTAGCCATAAAATTCAACTAAATTCCACGTAGGCGGGCTGTCGAGGGCGCCAGCCCCTACGGTGACAGATAAACTGCCGATTTGAAATAACATCGTAGGGCGGTGCCTTGGTGCCGCCGCGTCGTTGGTTTTAGTATCGTTTATACGGCGGGAGTAAACCCCCGCCCTACGGTGCAAGGCGAAATCGAAAACAAAATTTGTAGCCGTCAACTCACCGACAAATCGCAATTTGTGCGGCGCGCGAAGGGGATTAGAACCATTCGCAAAGCCTTGCGGCTTTGCTAACCGACACGATTGCCTTTGGCAATCGGTCGCTCCACCGCTCGCGGCGCTATCGCTTGCTCGCGTGGAGGGTTGATTACCCGAAGCTCACAACGTAAAGCAAAAAGGCACCCAAACGGGTGCCTTTTGCTTTATGGGGTGAGCGAAGGGGATTGAACCCTCCACCTCCAGGGCCACAACCTGGCGCTCTAGCCAAATGAGCTACGCCCACCATACCGTGGCGTGGCTTGAGGGATTCGAACCCCCGACCTACTGCTTAGAAGGCAGTTGCTCTATCCTGCTGAGCTAAAGCCACATGGTGTCGGACTTTGTTGAAAGTCTGTTTTTACAAAAAATCAGCAGTGCCTCCCCTATTTGGGACCGGCACTGCCGGTGGAGCGAGTGATGGGAATCGAACCCACGCGACCAGCTTGGAAGGCTGGAATTCTACCATTGAACTACACTCGCAAATGCTCGTTTTACAAGGATTTTTTTCCTTCCTCGCTCAACGCTTATATATCATACCACAAGCCTCCCCTTTTGTCAATACTTTTTCGGAAATTTTTTTGAAAATATTTTCTTTTTTTCAAAAGGGTAAAAAATCTTGAAAAAACTCTTGATACATATAGAATTATGTAGTATAATATATAAGATAATGGGGAAGAATGTGTTCTTTGCCAATACGAGAGGAGAGGTCTTATGTCAAGCTGGTTTTTACCCGACTACATATTCGCAAAATTTGACGATATAACCGTCGATTTTCTCGCGTCACGGGGGATAAAGGCGCTCCTTATCGACATTGACAACACGCTTGCTCCTTACGAGGTTGCAGAGCCCGACGAGAGGATAGCCGAGTGGTTTAAGATGCTCCGCGAGAGGGGAATCTCCGCTACCCTCGTTTCAAACAACGGCCGCGAGAGAGTCGAGCTTTTCAACCGCACCTTAGGTCTCCCGTACTACTACAAAAGCGGCAAGCCCTTTGCCAAAAATCTGAAAAAGGCAATGGCGGCTATGGGTAGCGACAAGACCAACACCGCGATGCTCGGCGATCAGCTGTTGACCGACGCCGCGGCGGGCAAGCACATAGGTCTTACCACCATCATCGTGCCCCCCATTCGCGACAAGAGCAATCTCTTCTTCCGCTCAAAGCGCGCTCTTGAGGTGCCTACCATCAAGGCGTACGTAAAAAAACACGGCGGAGAGTCGGCTCTGATATGCGATTTCTGGCTGAACAAAAGATTTAACGAAAAAAGAGGATAAAAATATATGACAAGAGCAAAATTCGGCCCCGGCGGCAACGGCGATCTTTTCTACTCTACGGGCGGAAAGGCAAGTATAGATGCCCCCAAGTGGCTCTCCTCCTACGGCCTTGACGCCTACGAGTTTGAGGCGGGCAACGGCATCGCCGCAGGCGAGGCGACGCTTCGCAAAATAGGTGACGAGGCGAGAAAATACAATATTTCAATGTCGCTTCACACACCGTATTTTATTTCTCTCTCGGGTGTTGACCCCGAAAAGAGACTTAAGAGCATAGATTACATTCAAAAGTCGCTTTGGGCGGCAGAGCTGCTTGGCGCAGACGAGATAGTCATTCACAGCGGAAGCGCGGCAAAGATAAGCCGCGAGGAGGCTATGAGACTTTCCTGCGACACGCTCGAGAAGGTTATCGAGGCGGTTGGCGACACACCCGTAAGGCTCGGTATCGAGACAATGGGCAAGGTCAATCAACTTGGTACTCTTGACGAGGTAATCGAGCAGTGCCGCGTTGACAGGCACTACGTTCCCGTGGTCGATTTCGGCCATATGAACGCGCGCGAGATTGGCGGATACTTCGTTACAAGCGACGACTACAGAAGAATTTTTGATAAGATAGCGTTAGGGTTAGGTGACGAGGTGGCGAGAAATCTCCACTGCCACTTCTCCAAGATCGAATTTACAGGCGCGGGCGAGAAAAAGCACCTCACATTTGCCGACACGGTCTACGGGCCTGAGTTTGAGCCCCTTATAGAGGCTATTGTCAAGGAAAATCTGACCCCTCGCATAATTTGCGAGTCTGCGGGAACGCAGGCAGAGGACGCCAAGGCGATGAAGAATTATTACGAAAAGCTTATGGAGGAAAAATAAAATGAGCAAGCTGAGTAAGTTTAAAATAGAGCTTTCGAAGGCGGGAGCCGATGCGGCGATCCTTTCTTCGGTTGTAAACCAGAGATATATGACAGGATTTGACTACACGGACGGCTACGTTCTTGTAACCAAGAACAAGTCCTACGTGCTTGCAGACTTCCGCTACATTGAGGCGGCAAGAGCAAAGGTCAATCAGGCAGAGTACGAGGTAGTAATGCCCGACACCTCTATGATGATATGCCTTGCCTCGCTTCTCGACGAGAACGAGTGCAAGAGAGTGCTTTTCGAGGACGTAACTCTTTCTGTGTCCGACCTTGAGAGAATGAAGAAAATGCTTGTCGGCAAGACACTTGAGGCAGGCGCCTCCAAGATCGCTGACGGACTCCGCCTTTACAAGGATGAGGAAGAGATTGAAAAGATAAAGAAGGCACAGGCGATAACCGACGCGGGCTTTTTGCACATGCTTGACGTGCTCACTCCCAATATGACCGAGATCGAGGCGGCACTCGAGCTTGAGTTCTTTATGAGAAAAATGGGCAGCGAGGGTGTTGCCTTTGAGACTATCGCGGTTTCGGGCTCGGCTTCCTCACTTCCTCACGGTGTTCCGCGAAACGTCAAGCTTGAGCGCGGCTTCTTTACAATGGATTTTGGCGCAAAGTTTGACGGATACTGCTCCGATATGACGAGGACCGTTGTTATCGGCAAGGCGGATGCCGAGATGAAGCGACTCTACAATACCGTCCTTGAGGCACAGACTGCGGCTCTTGATTTCATCAAGGAGGGAGTTAGCTGCAAGGAGGCAGACACAGTTGCGCGCAATATAATAGACAACGCGGGTTACAAGGGCTATTTCGGACACTCGCTTGGACACGGAGTAGGAATGTATATCCACGAGAGCCCCCGTTTTTCTCAGGCGGTAGCTCCCGACTATAAGCTCCAACGAGGTCATATCGTGACCGTTGAGCCGGGTATATATATCGAGGGACTTTACGGCTGCAGAATTGAGGATATGATAGGCATCATGCCCGACGGCAGTATGTATAATTTCACGCACAGCCGCAAGGACCTCATTGAGCTTTTCTGATATGGATAAAAAGATATTTTCACTCGACAGGCTTGAGGGCGACTTAGCCGTCTGCATCTCCGACGATGACGACGTTGTCGTTGTGCCGATATCGCGTTTAGGCGGACTGAGGGCAGGCGACGTATTCAGGGCGAGGCTGGAAGACGACACGCTTGCGGAGATCGAGCCCGACGAGGCGGAGCGCGAGCACAGACTTGCGGAAAACCGCGAAAGGCTGCACGCCCTTGCAAGAAAAACGAAAAACAGACGTTGACATTCCCGAAAGGAACATCAAATGATTACAAGCTATATGTTTGCGGCTACTGCCGCAGAAGAGACTATCAAAAGAACGAATTGGAATATTTATTCATTCCTTGTTGACAAATATAACCTTGGCAATACAGAGCCTGCGCTTTACCTTATGCTTGCGGGCGTGGTTTTGTGTATTCTTATTCCTTATCTTCTGGGAAGCATCAATCCCGCGATAATCTTCTCCCGTCTCTTCTTCAACGATGATATAAGAGAGCACGGAAGCGGTAACGCGGGAACCACCAACACGCTTCGCACCTACGGCAAAAAAATGGCGGTGCTGATACTTTTCCTTGATCTTCTCAAGGCGGTAATTGCGGTAGTCATCGGCTCCTTGATCTTGACGCGTGAGATGGGCGGCGCGATTGCGGGAATTTTCGTAATTCTCGGTCACAGCTTCCCCGTATACTACAATTTCAGAGGCGGAAAGGGAGTTGCCTGTCTTGCAGGCGTCGTGCTTACGCTCTCTCCGATGTCCTTCGTTATTCTGATCTCGCTCTTTATTGCGATAGTGCTTATGACAAGATTCGTGTCCCTGGGCTCTGTTATGTGCGTAATGCTTTGGCCCGTGATACACTTTGCGTTCTATCCTATGCAGGCGTGGACTACCATTGCGTCTATCGTCATTATGGTGATAATAGTCTTTATGCACAGAGAGAACATCAAGAGACTTATGGCGGGCAAGGAGTCCAAGATCTCCTTTGGCTCCAAAAAGAAGGGCGGAGACGAAAATGGCAACGCTTGATAAAAATGCAGCTGAGCTTTTGTCCTTGGTCGAGCTTGCGGCAGAGAGCGGAGTATTAAAAAAGCTGGTACTCTCAAAGCCGCACGACAGTCTTATAAAAAAGACGGTAGTGACGCTTAAAAGCATCTCCACGCGCACGGTCCTGCAGGCAGAGAGCTTTTACACCGACAATAAGGCAAAGCATAAGAACATTGAGCTTGGTGACATTGACGCGCTCTCGCTGCTTATCTCGGGATACTCGCAGATAAATCTTCTGACTACTCTTGGAGACGCCGAGTACAAGCTGTCAAAATCGCTAAACAGTGCGCTCATTGGCGGCGAGAAGCTGAAAAGGGCGCTTCAGAATGCAAATTCTATCGGTATAGAAAGCCCCAAGAGGATTGCGCCGACACAGAATAACAAGAAGAAAAACTATATTTTGAAGGGAGACGAGCCTTTCTTGAGGCTCATAGGAGTCAGCGACGAGAATGGCAGAGTCTACGACAAAAAGCAGGCTAAATTCAGGCAGATAAACAGGTTTTTGGAGCTTGTCCGCGACGTGGAGAAGCATCTGCCCGAGGGTAAGCTTCGCATTTGCGACCTCTGCTGCGGCAAGAGCTATCTTTCCTTTGCGCTTTATCACTACTTCGCAATAATTCAGGGCAGAGAGGTCAAAATGACGGGTGTTGACCTTAAAGCCGACGTTATCGAGTACTGCTCGGGCGTTGCGCGCGAGGTCGGCTTTGACGGTCTTGAATTTTTGTGCGGTGACGTAAACCTTTACAACACCGACGATAAGGTCGATATGGTCGTGTCGCTCCACGCATGCGATATTGCAACCGATATTGTCATCGGCAAGGCGATCGAGTGGCAGGCAAAGGTCATACTTTCAACCCCCTGCTGTCATCACGAGATGAACAGGCTGCTTGATTGCGAGAGCCTTTCATTTATCGCGGATTACTCAATGCTCAAGCAAAAGCTTTGCGATGCGGCGACCGATGCGCTCCGTCTTAAGCTTATGGAGGCAAACGGCTACGATACCGCTGCTCTTGAGCTTATCGACCCAGAGGAAACGCCGAAGAACATAATGCTTCGCGGTATCCGCAAAAATAATTTCGACATTAATTCCGATAAGGCGCAGGCGCTTTACGCGGAATATGTAAATACCTATAAATTCCTTACGGGAAAAGAGCCCGTGTGGGGCAGGAGGTAATATGGCACCGAGATATCAGTTTATCCGTTTTCCGGGCGGCAAGGTCAAGGCTGTTACCTTCAGCTACGACGACGGAGTTATTGAGGACGTTCGTCTTGCCGATATATTCTGCAAGTACAATCTGAAGGCGACCTTCAATATAAACAGCGCGCTTATGGGCGAGGGTGAGCGCAGGCTCACCGCAGAAAAGATCAAGGAGCATATCATTGATCGCGGACACGAGGTAGCTACGCACGGAGCAGAGCATCGCGCACCGCTCAAGCAGAGACCGATAATGGCTATTCAGGACACACTGAATTGCAGACTTGGGCTTGAAGAAGCTTTTGGTGTGATAATTCGCGGTATGGCGTATCCCGATTCGGGAATAAGAATGCAGACCCCCGGATCTGTGGCATACACGGAACTCAGGGAGTATCTCGGCGCGCTCGGAATTGCTTATGCGAGAACGCTTGCGGGAGATAACGATTCCTTTATGCTCCCCGAGGATTTTTACGCGTGGATGCCCACCGCGCATCACGATAACCCGAAAATAATGGAATATATAGATAAGTTCCTTGCGCTTTCGGAGGACAAGCTCTACTATTCCTCAAAAATGCCGCTGTTGTTCTATATATGGGGACACAGCTACGAGTTTGAGAGAAATGGAAACTGGGAGCATATCGAGGCTATATGCGAGAAGCTCTCGGGCAAGGATGACGTCTGGTACGCGACGAATATCGAGATATGCGATTACGTCAAGGCGTACGAGTCGCTTATTTACAGCGCGGACGGTGGCAGGGTATACAATCCTACGCTTATTGACGTTTGGTTCTGGGCTTCAGGCAAAATTTACAAGGTTAAGAGCGGCTCGACCGTGATTCTGGAGTAAGATATGGGACTTATAAAAAAGATATTCAGTAATCTGACAAAGAGCAAGAACCCCGACAGCAAGAGATTCAAGTGGGATATGGCAAGGCAGATCTGCGGGCACCACGTAAAGTACGTCACCGAGGAGATAAACGGCACGCACGAGGTGATAGGTCGCTCGGGCGGACTTAATATCAAGGGCGACGAGCTGCTTGTTTTCGCCTCTGCGGACGTGCTTATGCGCTGCAAGGTTGAAGAAATGCAGGCTTGGGAGCTGCTGAGCAAGGACGGAGTGGTAATCACCGCGCCCGACCTTGAGCATGACGGTAAGATGAGAACGGTTATCGTTCACTACGTTTATTATAGATAAAATGCGGCGGGAGCGCGTGGGGTTTCCCCGAAGCGAATAAAGTGAGCTTTGGGGGTTCCGAGCTTGCCACCCGCCCTACAAGTTTACCGAACATTGCAGAGAAATTGGTTTCGGATAAGAAAGGATAAATGACATGTTTGTAAAGGAAACAACAAAGGGAATGAGAGATATTCTTCCGCGTGAGGCGGAGATAAGAGAATATCTTCTTAATAAAATGAAAACGACCTACGCTTCTTTCGGTTTTTCGCAGATAGAGACTCCCTGCGTGGAGCATATCGAGAATCTGACAAGCAAGCAGGGCGGCGATAACGAGAAGCTAATTTTCAAGATCCTCAAGAGAGGAGAGAAGCTCCAGGCAGGCGCAGAGAGCCTTAATGTTGACGAGCTTGTTGACTCGGGACTTCGCTATGATCTGACAGTTCCGCTTTCGCGCTACTATGCGAACAACGCGGCTAATCTTTCCTTGCCCTTCAAGGCGATGCAGATAGGTCCCGTTTGGCGCGCAGACCGTCCGCAGAAGGGAAGATTCAGGCAGTTCGTTCAGTGCGACATCGATATTTTCGGCGATGCGACCAATTCCGCAGAGATAGAGCTTATCACCGCGACCTCGACCTACCTTGAGAGCGTTGGCGTCGGCGGCGTTACTATCGTTATCAACGACCGCAAGATACTTGCGGCTATGGCTCGTGCAAGCGGATTTAGTGAGGAGAATTTCTCGCAGATATTCATTATTCTCGACAAGTACGACAAGATCGGTGAAAGTGGAATCGAAAAGGAGCTTCTTGAGTCGGGCTACGACGCGGCTTGCGTTGCTAAATATATGGAGATCTTCCGCGGCGCTATGGCGGCAGAGGACAGATTTGCATATCTCGGCGAGGCTCTTGGCGAGAACGTCGAGGCGGGTATCATCGATAACCTCAAGGAGATAGTTGACTCTGTCGCGACGATTTCGGGCGGTCGCTTCAATCTTGAATTTGATCCTACTCTCGTTCGCGGAATGGGATACTATACCGGTGTTATCTTTGAGATCCATTCCGAGGATTTCAAGGGCGCAAGCGTTGGCGGCGGCGGTCGCTACGACAATATGATAGGTAATTTTACGGGTCAGAAGACACCCGCGTGCGGATTCTCCATCGGATTTGAGAGGATCGTTTCGGCTCTCGTGGACAAGAGCTTCAAGCCCGATGGCGCCGCAGAGAAGACCGCGATACTCTACGACAAGCGCATGAGCGTTTCTGATTACGCCCTTATGCAGAAGGCGGCTATGGCGGCGCGAGAGAGAGGAAAGATCGTTCTCGTGCAGAGGATGAACAAGAACGTCGGCTTCCAGAAGCAGAAGCTTGAAGCAGAGGGATATACGAGATTTATCGATATCAGATACCCCGACGAGATGGCGAAGCTTGAACAAATCTAAAAAAATAACAAAAGAGAGGGGAAACCCTCTCTTTTTTGGTAAATTGCGATTTGTCGGGATCGTCACGGCAACGGCGCGAAGCGGCATTAAAGTTTAGGTCAAGCCTTTTCAAAGGCTTGCGCCGATCCAACGCGCGGAGCGTTGGTCGCCGCTCGCAAGCGGCGAAACTCCTTATCGTTAGAAAGCGCCACTGAGGGGTTAATTTCGGCGTAGCCGAAAGAGGGGAACTGCACAAGTGGGGAGTTCCCCTTTTGCTACATAGGCATATCTTACTCCGTTATCCGCTTTTTTCTTTGATACAAGAGGCCCAAAGAAAAAAGCTTGGCAAAAAAGAAATGCCGCATACGCACCACGGCGTCGCAGTGGGTGCCACTACTCCGCCTGTGCGGGAGGTTTCGCTCGTTGCGACGAGCGAGGAGGGCTCCGCGCCCTCCACCTGCGGTCGCTTTTTGTAAAAGCGACGGAAAACAAAATTGTTTACAGCCGTGAAGTCCCCGATAAATCAAAATTTGAATAGGTAAGTTAAAACAAAAAAGGCACGGTTAGAAAACACCGTACCTTTTGGAGCTGGTGGTGGGATTTGAACCCACGACCGATTGATTACGAATCAATTACTCTACCCCTGAGCCACACCAGCGACTTGACTATTATACCACACGTCTGCAAATTTTGCAATAGCTTTTAAAAAAATTTTTATCTATTTGGGAAGTTTTTGAAAAGGATAGGGGTGCGG
>JAFWXY010000125.1 GCA_017522905.1 Clostridia bacterium | reverse complement strand
TGCATTCGCAATTTCCGAAAAGCTGGGACTCTCCCGAGAGATAATCGAGCATGCGGAGAAATACGTAAGCTCTGATAACAGAAAATTTGAGGACATTATCGGTCAGCTTGAGTCCACCCGTATGGAGATGGAGCGGAATCGCGAGGAGACCGAGGCCATGCGAGCCGATTACGAGCGCTTTAAGGCGGAGTCCGAGAAGATAATCAAAAAGAGGCTTGACGAATCTCAAAAGGAGCTTGAAAAGGCTCAGCAGAAGGCGGCAAGCATGGTTGCAAGCGCTAAGGCGTCAAGTGACTTTATTTTGGAGCAGATGGATAAGCTCAAGAAGGCAAGGGACTCCGAGAGACTTGGTGACGAGCTGCAGAATACACGACGCGCTGTGCGCGAGCATCTAAGGGCAAATTCCGAGAAGTTTGACCCGGTTGAGCGAAAGCGAGACGAGGCGTACGTTCTCCCGAGAAAGCTAAAAAAGGGAGACGAGGTCATAATTATGACACTTGGAAGCTCGGCAACCCTGCTTGAGGATCCCGATAAGTCGGGCAACGTAAGAGTTCAGGCGGGAATATTACAGACAAGAGTAAAGGTCAAGGATCTTAAGCTTGTCGAAAACGAGGTTACCGTGCAGAGCGGAGATAAGAAAATGAAGACCTCTTCCTATACCGTAAGCCGCTCCACGTCCTTCAAGGACGAGATCGATCTGCGCGGAATGACGGGCGACGAGGCATGGCTTGCCGTTGATAAATACTTTGACGAGGCAATCCTGACAGGCTTCCGCAAGGTAAGACTTATACACGGAAAGGGCACGGGCGCTCTTAAGGTCGCGCTCTGGAAGTTCTTGAAGGGTGATAAACGTATATCCTCCTTCCGAATAGGACAATTCGGAGAGGGCGACGGTGGAGTTACAATAGTTGAATTGAAATAAATTTTTAGGAGAAAATAAAATGGCAAACGTAAAAATAACAGATCTTTACGATCTTTCTCACACACAGGCAAGCGAGTATCTTTCGGGGTATACCTATCCCTGGGAAGCACTTGCAGGAATTAAAGATCTCATACTTGAAATCGGCGCAAAGCTTGATCCTGAGCTTTATGAAAAGCGCGGTGAGGATATATGGATCTCCAAGAGCGCAAAGATTTTCCCCAATAACTATATCGCAGGTCCCTGCATTATCGGACATAATACCGAGGTTCGCCCTGGTGCGTTCATTCGCGGAAGTGCTCTTGTCGGTGATAATTGCGTAGTAGGTAACTCTACCGAGCTTAAGAACGTAATTCTTTTTGATAACGTTCAGGTCCCTCACTATAACTACGTAGGCGACAGTATCCTCGGATACAAGTCACACATGGGCGCAGGCTCAATTACGAGTAATGTAAAGTCGGATAAAACGCTTGTTGTTATCAAGACACAGGATAAGAGCGAGGAATACAGAACAGAGCGCAAGAAGGTCGGCGCAATGCTCGGCGACCACGTTGAAGTTGGCTGTGGCTCGGTTCTCAATCCCGGAACAATTGTCGGCAGAGAGTCGAATATCTATCCTCTCTCTCCCGTAAGAGGCATAGTTCCCGAGCGCTCTATCTATAAAGCAAACGGAAACGTTGTAAAAAAGGTCTAATCTAAAAAAATCGGCTGTCATACGACAGCCGATTTTTTATGTAGTCAAGGAATTAAACTCTCTTTGAAAGAACCTCTTCCTCGTACTTCTTGATCTCGTCAAGCCAGCAAGAGCAGCCGCAAACGCCGTTTCTCTCGCAGAATTCTACCCAGACGTCGCCCATAGGAAGTGTCTTGACCTCCTCCTGAAGCGCGAGCATCATTGTAAAGTTGCCCTCGTCCTGATGCTTCTTGATCTCTGCATTGGGAGTAAGTAGAGCATTGAGGAGCGCCTTCTGTACGTTTCTCATACCGATAACGAGAGCCGCTACGCGGTTGATGGAAGCGTCGAAGTAGTCGGTCGCAAGGAATACTCTGTCAAGAGCATCGCAACGAACGACCTCCTTCATCATTTCTCTTGTCTCGTCGTCGTATGCAACAACGTGGTCGGAGTCCCAACGGATAGGACGTGTGATGTGGAGCGCGATCTTGTCAGAGAAGACGAGGAGCGCGGGGATCTTATCCGAAACCACCTCGGTGGGATGATAGTGACCGTTATCCATAAGAGGAGTGATACCTCTGGTCATAGCGTATGCAAGAGAGAACTCTGCGGAGCCTACCGTGTAAGCCTCAACGCCGATACCGAATACCTTGGACTCAACTGTGACGTAAACGAGGCTCTTGTCGTAGCCACAGCCGATGATCTGGTCGATAGAGTCAGCGTATCTCTGACGGGGACCCATTCTGTCGCCGGGTATATCCTTTGTTCCGTCGCCTGTCCAGATGTTCATAACGCAGGGGTAACCTGTCTCGCGAGCGAAGTACTCGGAGATGCGGATGCATGCGATACCGTGTCTGATCCAGAAAGCTCTGATCTCTTCATCAGGGCTGGAAAGGGTAAGGCCCGAAGCCTTGGGGTGGGAGAAGAAGGTGGGGTTGAAGTCAAGACCGCAGTTGTGAGCCTTTGCGAACTCTACCCACTTCTTGAAGTGACGGGGCTCGATAGTATCTCTGTCGATGACCTCGCCGTCCTCTGCTATAGCGTAGTTTGCATGAACGTTTATCTTGTGTGTACCGGGAATGAGCGAGAGTGCCTTGTCAAGGTCAGCAAAGACCTCCTCGGGATTTCTTGCGCGTCCGGGATAGTTACCTGTTGTCTGTATTCCGCCTGTGAGACCTGTCGAGCCCTCGAATCCGAGAACGTCGTCTGCCTGCCAGCAGTGCATACAAATGCGAACGTCGGAAAGCTTTGCGATAGCCGCTTCTGTATCAACGCCGTACTTTGCGTAGATCTCTTTTGCAGACTGATATCTTGCACTATTTGCCATAAATAACCTCCAAAAGCAAATATTATTTCAAACAAAATAATTATACAGTATAAATACTGTTTTTTCAAGTGCTTTTTTTAAAAAAGTATAAAATCTATTGAAAATTCTATTGCAAAATGATATAATAAAGAAAAATTATACCCAAAATGTCAATTAAGACTTTACGAGGTGAAAAAGATGAAAAAGGTTATCATTACCGGCGGTTCACGCGGAATAGGTCGTGCGTGCGTAGAGCTTTTCTCTGAAAATGACTGTGCGGTAGCATTTATTTACTGCTCAAACGACGAAGCGGCAGAGGAGTGCGCCAATGAAACGGGCGCATACGCGATAAAGGCGGATCTTTCCGATGCAGAGGAGGCAGAATGGGCCTATAATAAGGCAGTGGAGTATCTCGGCGGTGTTGATATACTTGTCAACAATGCGGGTGTCAGCTCATCCGGTCTTGTTACAGATATGACCGACGAGGAATGGTTGCACGTGATCAACACAAATTTGTCAAGTGCATTTTACATGAGCCGTGCGGTATCGCATGATTTTGTTCGTCAGCAAAGCGGTGCTATAGTGAATATCGGCTCTGTCTGGGGCAGATGCGGAGCATCGTGTGAGGTAGCGTATTCGGCATCCAAGGCGGGCCTTCGCGGTCTTACATTGTCTATGGCAAAGGAGCTCGGTCCATCGGGAGTCAGAGTCAATTGCATTGAGCCCGGTGTTATCGATACCGATATGAACGCGTGCTACGATGACGATGATATTGCCGAGCTTTGTGAGCAGACGCCTCTTTACAGGATCGGAGACCCTTCGGAGGTGGCAGAGCTTGTTTATTTCCTTGCAAGCGAAAAGGCGTCCTTTATAACAGCTCAAATAATTGGAGTTGACGGTGGATTCAGCGTTTAACTGAAATAATAATCTGAAAGGCCTTAAAATGAAGCATATACTTTTAATTACAACAGGAGGCACGATAGCCTCTGCGGACAGCGAAAACGGTCTTGCTCCCGCGCTTACCTCAGAACAGCTTCTGCGCCACGTTCCCGAGGTATCAAGGCTCTGCCGCGTATCTACGGTTGGACTTTATAACCTTGACAGTACGAATATGCGTCCCGAGTATTGGCTTGAGATTGCGAGATATATCCGTAAGGTTTACAATGACTACGACGGATTTGTTATTACACACGGAACCGATACGATGGCGTATGCGGCGGCAATGCTTTACTATCTTATTCAGGACAGCAAAAAGCCTATCGTACTGACGGGCGCACAGATACCGATTGAGAAGAGGGATACAGATGCAAGAGAGAATCTGACCGATGCGGTTATGTACGCGGCAGATGACGGCGCGTGCGGAGTGCACATAATCTTCGGTGACAAGATAATCGCGGCTACAAGAGCGAGAAAGACGAGAACAAAGAGCTTTAACGCGTTTTCAAGCATAGACTATCCCGAGATCGGATTTATACGCGGAGAGGTGAAATACTATATTCGCGAGCGCGTCTGCGGTGAGGTGAAATTCTTTGATGAGATCGACTCGTCGGTCATCGTCGTTAAGCTTATCCCCGGAATGAGCGCGGAAATTTTTGATTTTATAGCAGACAAGTACCATGCCGTTATTATTGAAAGCTTTGGTGTAGGCGGTCTGCCGTATTATGATAACGACGAGTTTGTCCAAAAGATTGAAAAGCTAATCAATAAGGGCGTCAGAATTATCATGACCACTCAGGTTCCTCACGAAGGAAGTGACATGGGAGTTTATCAGGTGGGGCTTCGCATAAAGCAGAAGTACGAGATTCCCGAGGCATACGATATGACAACCGAGGCTGTCGTTGCCAAGGTAATGTGGGCTTTACCCAGATCAAAGAGTGCAGGTGAGTTTGCAAAGCTCTTCTACACACCTGTCGGCAATGATATAATATAAGAAAAAGCGATTCGCAAGAGCGAATCGCTTTTTTGGCTTGGGGATTATTTTGCCTCTGACAAAAACTTTTCGTACCAGAACATTCCGTATGTGAATGCATCGTGGAGACCGTCCTTATCTGCCTGCTTGAGAATTGCACCACTCTCGGATTCAAGAACCTGAATGAGGATCTTGCCGGGAACCTTGATTCCGTTTTTCTCTGTGTAAGACATGATTTCAAAAAGAAGAACGCATCTTTCGGAAAAATCACCGTAGCAAATAGTGTCCTTTTCTCTTACAAGGGGCTTGTTTTTGTAGTATAAGTAAGAGCCCGTAGCCTGCTTACGTGTTTCTGCTGCCATATATTACACCTGCTTGAAAATCAAGCTTATCCTTTCGAGTTTCAGTATTATATCCAATATATTATATCACGGAAATAGAGTCAAGTCAACAATATTTCCAAGAAAAAAATCTTTTTTTGCTTATTTGAGCATAAATGGATGTGATTTAATGAAAAGATCAAATCCTTTTCCGCTCTCCATGGCCTCAGCATAAAGTGAATCCGCCGCCTCTGAGAGGGTCTTTTGAACTGAATTTGGCGCATCCGCAGGCTTGGTTATAATGGGGAGATCACAGCTCTTTCTCTTATCCGAGAGGAACGCACGCCCCGTGGCATTAGCCGCGAGTAGGGTTGTGTATTCGGGGAGTGTGTGAACAATAGCGTCGGAAACACCCAAAAGTGAGAAGAGAAGCACGCGGTTGATTCTCGCGTCGGTATATTTTGCGGTGTAGGATGCGGTCAAAAAATCTTCAAGGCTCTCAGATTCCTTGGCAGTGTTGCAGAGTCGCTGACAAATTCCGCAGCCGTCCTCGGCAATAGCCTCACCGCTTGACGAGCGCGAGATCGCGCGATCTGAGATCTCATTTGCGGACAGAAGTCTGAAAAATGAGAGTATTTTATCTCCGATTTTATCAGCAAATACGGGTGCTGATCCACTGCGTTGTGCTTTTGTAAGCACTGACAAAGATTCCTTTGGAATAAATTCCGAGAGGGCGGATTCAATATCTTCGCCTGCCGTCTTGATCCTCTCCCGGATAGCCGAAGCGCTGGGCAAAATGTTTTCGCGCAAGGACTTTTCATTGTAAGCCGCGCCCTCTCTCTTGATCGGGATCACATCAAGCGTGGCACCTGATTTTTTGATAGCGGCAATGTATGAAATGCCGAGAATGTCGTTGGAAAGCAAGGATGCGTTTTCCTTTGTTATAGAACCGATCGCATCAAAATACGCCGCCGCAGAGCCGCGTCCGCTTCGTAGAATCTCGGAGTAGAGTTCCTTGAATTCGGGGGAAATTATTGCCTCTGCCGCGCGCTCAAGAGTAGCAGCGTCACCGCATTCCGAACCGAAACAAATCGCATCTGTGCCAAGAGAAGCAAGAATGTGCACGCCTGCACCTGCAAAGCCCTCTGCAGAAAAGGAGGAGTAGGGAAATGGAAGCTCAAGAACAATATCCGCGCCGCCCATGATAGCCGATTCTGCGCGCGTATACTTATCAAAAATCGCAAGCTCGCCGCGCTGAGTGTAGTTACCGCTCATAACGCAGACTATACATTCGTAGCCCATTTGGCGCAAAATATCTATCTGTCGCTTGTGTCCTGAGTGGAACGGATTATATTCGCAAATAATACCTGCCGTGCGCATCATCGCCCCTCCTTTTTTCTTATTATTAAGAGTATATCATCTTTATCCACTAATGTCAAGGATAAAATTTTTCGCGAAAACTTGAAAATATCCCCTAAAAAATTCAAAAAAACTCTTGACAAAATGCAAAACATAATATATAATAACTAAAGTCGCGTTTTATGCAATTATGGAGGAAAAATATATGGTATTGGACGTAGGTCCGCTTCTCCGCGGAGAAAAGAGCCGAATAACCTTTGACTATATGCTCCCCCCCATTCCGATGGACAGAGTAAGCTTTAAGGAAGACGCGCACGTTATAGGCGAAATTACCGACAGTGCAGGTTATATGCAGCTGAAGGCCGAGGCTCATCTTGCGTATGAGACCGAGTGCGACAGATGTCTTGACAGCGTATCGGGTGAATTTGTGCTTGACTTTGAGCGTGTGGTTGCCGACGAGGGAACTCTGACCGATGAGCAGATCGAGGACAATGTTGACGAATACGTTATCGTTGAAAACGGCAGACTCGATATAGACGAGCAGCTTGCAGAAGCACTTTTGCTTGATTTTCCGAGAAAGATACTTTGCTCGGAGGATTGTCCTGGGCTTTGTCCCAAGTGCGGAAAGTCACTGAAAGACGGAGATTGCGGTTGTCCTACAAAAGAGGTTGACCCACGTCTTGCAGTACTTGCAGCTCTGCTTGAAAAGAAAGACTAAACGCGAAAATAAGTTTAAAAAATAATTTATATAATCGACGGCATACATAGGTGTGCTTCGAGAGGGAGGTTCAAGATGGCAGTACCGAAGAAGAAAGTGTCCAGCGCACGCAGAGATAAGAGAAGATCCAACAACTCCAAGCTCACAATGCCCGGACTTGTAAAGTGCTCCAACCCCGCATGCGGCGAGATGCTCAAGCCTCACTGCGTATGCAAGGTTTGCGGCTACTACAACGGCAAGAAGGTTCTCAACGTTAAAGAGGCTTAATTCTACCGCGAAGAATAAAAAGGAACTCTGAAAAAGAGTTCTTTTTTATTTTTTAAAAGCATTATACTACTTGATTTTTGATAAAAATCGGTGTATAATATCCTTTAGTTAAAGTTGAATTTACAAGGAGGCATAAATATGAGTGGATGCACACACGATTGCTCGTCCTGCTCCTTGGATTGTCCTTCCAAAAAGGGAGCTATTCAAAAGGATCAGGCAAACGCGGGCAGTAACGTAAAGCATATAGTAGCAGTTATGAGCGGAAAGGGCGGAGTAGGAAAATCTCTCGTCACCTCGATGCTTGCCGTTCATCTTTCCCGTAAGGGATATAGGGTTGGAATATTGGATGCTGATATCACGGGTCCGTCTATTCCCAAGGCATTCGGTCTTTGCGGCGACGTAGAGGGCAACGAAAACGGAGCCATGATACCTCCCGCAACACAGACAGGTATCAAGGTAATGTCGGTAAATCTTATGCTTGAGGACGAGACAAGACCTGTAGTATGGCGCGGCTCTCTTATCGCAAGCACAGTCCGTCAGTTCTGGACCGATACCGCGTGGGGAGATCTTGATTTCTTGCTTGTAGACTGTCCTCCCGGAACGGGCGACGTACCGCTTACGGTATTCCAGAGCCTTCCGATCGACGGTTGCGTTATAGTTTCAACACCTCAGGATCTTGTTTCAATGATCGTAAAGAAGGCGGCTAACATGGCTGATATGATGAACGTAGACGTGCTTGGCCTCGTTGAAAATATGAGCTTTGCAAGGTGTCCCGATTGCGGCAAGGAAATAAAGATTTTTGGAGATAGCCATATTGAGGAGATAGCAGAGGAGTTTGGTTACGAGCTTCTTGCCAAGCTTCCGATAGACACCTCTGTTGCAAGCTACGTTGACAAGGGAATGATAGAGTACATCATCTGTGAT
This sequence comes from Clostridia bacterium, assembly GCA_017522905.1. Taxonomy (GTDB): domain Bacteria; phylum Bacillota; class Clostridia; order Oscillospirales; family CAG-272; genus SVTX01. Next base: position 2,209 of record JAFWXY010000125.1, on the reverse strand, counting down.
TATCTTGACGCCGCCGCAGACAGGCTTGCACAAAAGTGCGCAGGCAAGGGAGTGTAAAATGACCTTGACAGATAAGAATCGCGTTAAGCGACTGATTATCAAAATTACAGTAATAATTTCCGCGATATGTTTTGCAGGAATTCTAACCGTCGTCGGAATCAGCGAATACGTAAGGATTTCGCAAACGGACAAGGTATTCGATCTTGCGACTGACGTTCCCGAAAACGAAAAGATAGACTGTGTCGTAGTGCTTGGCGCGGGACTTCAGTCGAACGGAAAACCAAGCCATATGCTTGAGGATAGAATTAAGGTCGGAGTAGATGTGCTTGACCGCACGGGCGCAGACTATATCCTTATGAGCGGAGACAAATCGGGAGAGTATTACGACGAGCCCGCGGCAATGAAAAAATACGCTGAGGAAATGGGCGTTGATCCATCAAAAATTCTCATAGATGATAAGGGATTTTCCACCTATGAGAGTATGACGCGCGTAAAGGATGAATACGGCTTTGACAACGTTGTGGTGATAACCCAAAGGTATCATCTCTACCGTGCGCTTTACATAGCGGAGGACGCGGGGATAGAGGCTGTCGGAGTAAGTGCGGACTTAAGGCCCTACCGAAATCAGTTCGTTCGTGAGTTAAGAGAAATACTTGCAAGAGTTAAAGATATGCTTTTATGTATATAGAAATATGGGGCTACGGCAAAAAGTAGCCCTTTTTTTGTATAAATCTGCACAAACGCTTGAAAAAAATTACAAATAGGTGTATAATAAATTAGTTATACATAAGTTTGGAAGGATGCCCCAAGGGGCTTTTATGATGGAAATAAGACATAGCGAAATATATAATGGGAAATTGAGACTGCACACTCTTACCACCGATAGGTTCAAGATGTCGCGCTTCTCGATTAATTTTATAGTCAATAGCGACGCCCACTACTCACCGCTCTATAAGCTTATGCTTGCGGTGATGATGCGCGGCTCGGAAAAATATCCCACGATAACAGATATAAACCGTGCGCTTGACGAGAGATACGACACCACGGTAGCATATACCAACGCGCGTGTCGGAGATAAGAGTATATACAAGATCTCCTGCAAGCTCTTAAAAAACAAATACGTTTTTGAGGGCGATAACACAAGGATACTCGACGAGGTTCTTGAGATCGTTTCGGACATTTTGCTCCACCCGGTAAAGGACGGTAACGGATTGCTCAGATCTGCTTTGGTTGAAAGCGAAAAGAAAATTGAAATAGACAATATAAACGCAAGAATAAACGATCCTAAGGCATATGCATCCGAGCAGTGCTCAAGACACATGCTTAGGGGCACAAAATTCGAGGTTTTCGGAGGAAATGCAAAGATTGTTGAATCCTTTACCCCCCGTGAGCTGACCGATAGCATAGAGAAATTTTTAAAGGAATGCAGAATCGAGTGCTTTTACGTGGGAGATGAATCCCACGAGAGAATTATATCTCTTGTTGAGCAAAATTTCCCGTTCCCGTGCGGCTTTGACTCAAAAATAAACTATGCAGAAAGCCCCCTTGAGTGCAACAGGGCAGAGCAGAACATCGAAGAGGAGCATGACGTTTCACAAGCAAGACTTGTGCTTGGATACAGATGCAACACGGTGCTTTCCGATGATGATTACTACGCTATGGCGCTCTTTAACGAGATATTCGGAGGTGGCTCTACCTCAAAGCTCTTTATGAATGTGAGAGAAAAGAAAAGCCTTTGCTACTACTGCTATTCATCGCTTCACAGCGCGACGGGAACTATCAAGGTCGGCTGTGGAATAGACCCGTCTAAAAAGGAGGATACGCTTTCCGAGATCGCCACTCAGCTTAAAGCAATGAAGTCGGGAGATATCAGCGACACGGAAATGGAGACGGCCAAGCGCACGATGATTGCAGGACTCCGACAGGTCAACGACAGTCCGTCCGGCATCGAGGCATACACCTTCAGACGAATTTTAGCTGGAGCAGAGGAGAGTGTTGAGGATTCACGAAATAAAATCTCCGTACTTACCAAGGCAGACGTTATCAGAGCTGCCCAAAAGGTTGTACTCGACACTGTGTATTTTATGAACGGACACGAGGAGGAAGCATACGATGAATGATGTCAAAAGGTTTTCCTCCCGGCTTCTTGGAGAAGAATATTTTAAAGCAGTACATAAAAGCGGACTTACAGTCTGCGTTTTCCCTAAGG
>JAFWXY010000124.1 GCA_017522905.1 Clostridia bacterium | reverse complement strand
CTTGGGGTTCCATCTTCTTGTGTGATGTCCGAAATGGACGCCAGCTTCGAGAAGCTGCTTAATAGAGATTACAGACATTTTAATGTCCTCCTTCGGTTTTTCCACCACAGTAGCTTTGGCAATGCAATCCTTTCCCGTCTTTATCACTGAAAAAGGACACCGGCATCGCAGACGTGGTACTGTGTGTGTATTGATTTTCGTTGTGTTCTCTGCACAACGGTGTATATTATAACATATAATTATTTCCATTTCAACAGCGACATACACTGTTTACAAAATATTTACAAATTATTTGTGCTTTTTCCTGATTTTTCCCCTTTGGCACGAGCAAAGATCGTTCTTGTTGAGCTTTACAAGAATAGCATCCTCGCCGATACACTCGATCTTACACCACGGAATAACGTATTCCTCACGCTCACAAAAAAAGGCAAATCCGCTTCCCTCACGTACTACCGTGAAGGCAACAACGCTTCCGCACTCGAGGTCTATCTCAAGCTCACAGGGAAAGCCCAAGCGTTCCCCACCGCATAGATTTATTACCTCAAGGCATCTGAATTCATCAGTAAACATCTTACGCATATAACTACCTCCGTTCAGTGTAATTATATGCCACATCTTACCCTTTTTTTCTGTTTTTTTCTATCAGTCTGATGCCAAACACGACGCAGATATAGATAACGCAATAAGCAGGTACAATAAGGAATTCGTAGGTTCCGATACCGTTCGGGAAAAGCTCTGCCGCAAATATCTCCTGCGTTATGACGCCTCCTACAAGGAGAACGATGGCATACGCGACCAAAAACCTTGTAAAGGATGTTCTTCTTCCCTCTCCGCGTCTTGTGAAATCAAGATTAATGACAAAGAGGTCAACCGCTCCCGTCAGCAGAATGCTCAGAAAAACGGGCATTGTATATGACGGTGTATCTCCGAATATACCGAGAACGTCAAGCACCTTTAACCCAATTGCAAAGGAACACACAACGCCGACACGCGCAAGGATACGAATAAGCTTTTCCTCGAGAATCCTTAAGGATGAGCCGGCAAAGTCCTTCTTCGAATATAAAAGCTCGTACCTTGGCTGTGCGCCTGCATAGACCGTCATTGCAAGTATTGCGCCGACAATTGCAAGACAGGAGGTCTGGACTGCATTCAAAAGCTGTATTCCAAGCAGTGCTGACATTGCAGATGCAGAAATTACCGAGGACATGAGAGCAGCAAAGAACAGTATTGAGTAAGCAAAGGAAAGGTATGCTGCGCGTGAACGTCTGATAGCATTGGCTACTGACAAAAGTCCGCCGCCGTGTGCATGAGTTCTATGAACAATCACTCTGGAAAGCAGGCGCGTCATCTGCGAGCATCTGATATTACTGTCTCTTCCCTCATAGGCAAGCTTTTCGTAAACTGATTCCTTATATTTCTGAGAGGAATATCTCAACACGTCGCAGCTAATCGATATATCTGCACGAGACATTACATTATAATATTTGCTGTCTATTCCGTAGGCGGCAACAGTTTCTCCCGTCTGTCTCATTGCAACTATCAGCGATGCATACTCCTCGGGGGTGAAGCCCAGATATGCGCAATAGTCAAATCTGCCGTCGGTGATTTTTTGACCGCGTGCCTTAAATTGCGATGCAATAGCTATCTTACCGTCAAAGAGAGATGCAAACCCGGGCTCATTGAGTATGTATTTTTCAGCCTCGGTAAGCATCACAACTGTACGGACAGACATTTTGCTCATCTCGGAGATCGCTCCCTCAAGCTCTTGTGCGGGATTCTCATAAAGGGATAAGATCCCCTCAAGCACCGCTTCTCCGTCATTTTCCGAGACAACGAAGAGACATCTGCCTCCGCGTTCCTTTACGTTTGCAATAAAGGAGGAGCAAGCGCCCTCAAGCTTCAGTCTGTCAACGTTTTTGCCGTCCATATCGCGCACGCGCTCACAAAATGACAAAATATTCTGGTCAAATGTTAAAGCAACGCGATACTGCATATCTGCGGTTTCCGCACATGCATAACCGTTTTTACCGCTGGCATCATCGGCAAAATACAGAGATCTCAAAACAAGTGATGCTCCACTTATATCAAATCCCGATGTTTTCAGGTATTCCGCAAGAGAATCTGCTACACCGTCACGTACAATGTCGGTTTCGGCTCCGCTTTCGCGCACCGCCTTAACGTATGTATTGACGCAGGTAAGAATTTTGTGTCCAATTGCCGTTTTGGGGTCAAGGGATGACAAGATCTCGCCTTTTGCCGAAACGTATGCGCCCTCTACGTGTGAAACGCCGTCATAAAGTGCAGCTCTGCCTAAAAGAGCAAGTCGGCTCACGCCCGAAAGAATATCAGTGGTTGACGATCCGCGCACATAGGCTGTAACGTCCTGTTTTTTCTTAGTAGCTCCCGATCTTGACATTTTCTCCACCACTGAGGAGAAGACATTTTCATGACCCATGTTAACAAGCTCCAGTGAAAGCATAGCCACCGAGGAAAGGAGCATAAGGAAATTGGCGACAAAGCTTGTCCCGCTAAGGGTAACAAGACTCAGAAGCGAGAGAATTGCAAGGGCAGAGATTGCTATAAATGAAACACGGTAAAACGTGGGCTTAAGCTTCTCTATGTGCGCTCCCGTGCCGTCATTACCGCCAAGAGCTCCCTCGGTAATATGCTTTGAAAGATAGACGTCCTTGCCTGTTGCCACAACCAGAGCATATGCCTCTCCCGTAAGAATTGCACTGCCTGCGTAAAGCATATTCTCTGCACCGGGTGATGAGACAGAATCATCGGTATACACAACGGAATGATCCTTTGACACAACTCTGTTTCTGATTCCGTCCTTGGTGTTTATAAGCTCCTTGACTACAAGGTCGCGTGAAGAGATTATCCTTGCATCACAAGGCAAAAGATCACCTGCAGACAAGGCTAAGACATCACCCACAACGGCATTTCTGTCGTCCGTATAGAACTTATTTCCACCCCTCTTGACCCTGACCATCGGACTTGCAAAGTCACGCATGGATTCAAGCCTTTTGCGCGAGGTCTGAAGTATAATTCCCCCTGCAATTGCACCTGCCACGGTTAAGGTCAAGACCGAGATGCCTGTCAGCATATTTCCAAAAATCGTCGCTAAAAGTGAAATTACGAGCAAAATTATTATTCCCGGAGAACCGAAGAATGAAAGCGCGAGCTTAAAGTAGTTGCTTTTTCTCGGGACAAAGAGTGAGTATCTCTCTCCGCCTGCACGCTTTTTTTCACTCTGATAGCGTGCTCTTGCCTCTCTTATGGAAAGCCCCTCGGAAATGTCAGTATTAAGAGCATTCTCAAGCTCTGACAATGAAAGAACATGTCGATTATTACTCATTGTAACTCCTAAACCAAATTAAAATTACATACAGTTTACGGCGATCTCCCCGTCACTTACCGAAATAAGCGCCTGAGTATAGCTATGGGTATAGTCGGCAATCAGCTTTTCTGCAAGCTTATCCTCAACGTTCTTCTGGATGAATCTGTGCATATTTCTTGCTCCGTATTTCTCGGAGAATGAACGCTCAGCGATAAGTCTTGCCGCTTCCTCGGTGTACGAAAGCGATATGCCCTTTTCTATAAGTGTATCTCTGAGCTGACCGAGCATTATCTTTGCTATCTTGGCAAAATCATCCTTGTCAAGCGAGCGGAAGGTGATCACCTCGTCAACTCGATTGATAAACTCGGGACGCAAGAATTCTGCAAGAGCGCGCTCGGTTCGCTCGTTCTCGCTCTTCACCGAATCACTTGCAAAGCCTACGACGCCACTTCTCTTATCCGAGCCTGCGTTTGTCGTCATCACTATGACTGCATTCTCAAAATTGACTGTTTTGCCGTGGGCATCGGTTATTCTTCCGTCGTCAAGTATCTGAAGAAGGATGTTCAAAACGTCGGGATGCGCCTTCTCTATCTCATCAAAAAGAACTACCGAATAAGGACGGCGACGGATCTTCTCGGTAAGCTGTCCCGCATCGTCGTATCCGACGTATCCGGGAGGAGAGCCGATGATTCTTGACACAGAGTGCTTCTCCATAAACTCGGACATATCAAGTCTTATAAGTGTCTCGGGCGAGTCAAAAAGGTCTGCCGCGAGAGTCTTTACAAGCTCGGTCTTACCAACACCCGTAGGTCCTGCAAATATAAAGGAGACCGGCTTTCTCTTATAGGAGATTCCTGCTCTGTTTCTCTTGATCGCGCGTGAAACGGCATCAACAGCCTCATCCTGACCGACAAGTCTCTTTTTAAGACGCTCGGAAAGTGAATCTATGCGTTCATATTCGTTTGCGGTGATATTTGTGGCGGGAATGCCCGTCCAAAGCTCGATAACCGAAGCAAGATGCTCCTCTGTCAGTGTGATAGATTCACAAATGCCCTGAATTTCGTCAAGCCTTGCCCTAAGCCGCATCTCCTCGGACTGAACGTGCGCCATCTTTTCATATTTCTTCTGGCTTTCCTTGTCGTCAGAGGTGATGGTTGCCTCGATCTCTTCTCTCTCGTTCTTGAGCTTTAAAAGCTTATCGCGTATCTCAAAGGACTCGTTAAGCTCGCTTGAGGAAAGAGAAAGCTTTGATGCCGCCTCGTCAAGCAGGTCAATTGCTTTGTCTGGCAAGTATCTGTCGGTGATATATCTCTCGGAGAGAACTACTGCCGACTTAAGAATATATTCGGGTATATGAATATTGTGGAAATCCTCGTAATAATGACTGATTCCGCGAAGCATCTCTGCCGCCTCGGCAACAGAGGGCTCGTTGACGGTTACAGGCTGGAAGCGGCGCTCAAGTGCCGAGTCCTTCTCGATATACTTTCTGTACTCCGTCAGGGTGGTAGCGCCAATTATTCTTATCTCACCGCGGGAAAGTGCGGGCTTTAAGATATTAGCCGCGTTAACGCTTCCCTCTGCATCACCCGTGCCGACGATGTTATGAACCTCGTCAATAACAAGAATAGCATTGCCGTGCTCCTTTACCTCTGCCAAAAGTCCGAGAATTCTCGACTCAAACTGTCCGCGGAACTGAGTTCCCGCAACAAGGGCTGTAAGATCGACAAGGAAAAGCTCCTTATCACGAAGCTTATAAGGCACGTTGCCGTCCGCAATGCGGATAGCCAATCCCTCTGCAATTGCGGTCTTACCTACACCGGGCTCACCTATAAGGCAAGGATTATTCTTCTGACGGCGGCAAAGAGTCTGAATTACCCTCTCTGTCTCGGCATCGCGTCCGACAATTCTGTCAAGCTTGCCGCGGCGGGCGCTTTCGGTCAGATTTTTACAGTAGGTTGTGAGAAATTTATATGTCTTGGGCTGATTTTTGCCCTTATTTGCATCTTTTTTGCCGTTGTCAGTGGGGTTTTTCGGAATGGGAACGATATTAGAGTCCGAATCGTTTGCGTGATTGTCCGTTACGGCTTTAAGTGTATCCATAAGTCCGCTATCGCGGAAAAGCTTCGGGAAATCAATTGCGGGTGCGCCGCCGTCCTCTCCCTCGGGGAACATTTCGGCAAGCTCGTTTTCCATATTCTCCATCTGCTCGGGAGAAATGCCCATCTTTTTATATATATCCCCAACCATATTTTCAATGGGAAGTCCTAAGCTCTTTGCGCACTGGACGCAAAGACCCTGCGAGGTCTTCTCGCCGTTTTCGACCTTCGTGACGAAGATCACTGCCACCCTCTTGTGGCAATTAGAACACATTACCATAAATAAATTCGCTTTCTTAGAAAAGATTTCTGATAAATTCAAAGATTTTAAGCTCGTATATGAACTTAAAAACGTAGGAGTCGTAATACGCGCTCATAGCATCTGCCTCGGATGATATCACTGCGCGAGCCTCAAGCACCGTGTAAATCAAGGTCGATAAAAGTGACGTAATTATAAGTCCGAGGCAAAGTCCAAGCAAGAAGCCCAAAATTTTGTCAACTCGTGTGACAAGTGGAATCTTTATCTTGCTTAAAAGATTGATCAACAGCTTTGAAAGCAGCATGGCCGCAATAAAGACCGCAATATATGCTATAATTCCCGAGATTGCCGACGGAACTCCGATTGAGTAAAAGAGCGCCGCCACAGGATAGCAAAGTATACTTGCCAAAATGATAGAGGCGAAAAAACG
>JAFWXY010000123.1 GCA_017522905.1 Clostridia bacterium | reverse complement strand
GACTGAGGGAGAGTGCGTTACAATGAGATTACTCCAAACTCAAAGTTTCGCAGGCTCCTTCCGTCACGGCTACGCCGTGCCACCTTCCTCTCGGAGGAAGGCTTTCCGTTAGTTCCGTTATATCACAACTCGGCAGAGAAAACAAGTTCTCTGCCGAAGTTTTGTGCCTGCCTATTTCTCCGCTAAGAATGCAGAGAGAGCTGTCTTCTTTTTTATCTGATCAAGTATAAATTACATAAGCTTGAGATAGAGTTCCTTGATCTCCTCAACGCTTGTGTCTCTGGGGTTACCGGGACGGCAAGCATCATCATAAGCCGACTGAGCAAGGAAGTCAAGGTCTTCCTTCTTTACGATCTCCTTAAGATCCGCAGGAATACCTACGTCTACAGAAAGCTGCTTGACCGCATCAACTGCAGCCTTTCTTGCTTCCTCGATAGTCATACAGCAGGTTCCCTCAACGCCCATCGCCTTAGCAATATCACGATATTTTTCGCCTGTTTCGGGTGCGTTGTATTCCATAACCGTAGGAAGAATAATAGCGTTTGCAACACCGTGGGGGGTATCATAAAGCGCACCGAGAGGATGAGCCATAGAATGAACTATGCCAAGTCCCACGTTTGAGAAGCCCATACCTGCAACGTACTGACCAAGGGCCATCATCTCTCTGCCTTCGGGTGTGTTGTCAACGGCACCGCGGAGGGACTTTGCGATGATCTCGATAGCCTTGATATGGAACATATCGCTGAGCTCCCAAGCGCCCTTGGTAATATAACCCTCGATAGCGTGGGTCAAAGCATCCATACCCGTTGCCGCGGTAAGTCCCTTAGGCATTGTTGACATCATATCGGGGTCAACAACTGCAACTACGGGAATGTCGTGAACATCAACGCAAACGAGCTTTCTGTTTGCCTTGGCATCTGTAATAACGTAGTTGATAGTAACCTCTGCCGCAGTACCCGCCGTAGTTGGAACAGCGATTATGGGAACGCACTTATTCTTGGTGGGAGCAACACCCTCAAGGGATACAACGTCTGCAAATTCGGGGTTGTTTATAATAATGCCGACAGCCTTTGCAGTATCGATGGACGAACCTCCGCCGATGGCAATAAGACAGTCGCTTCCGCTTGCCTTATATGCCGCAACGCCCGCCTGAACATTTTCAACAGTGGGGTTAGGCTTTATCTCGCTGAATATCTCATAAGCTATGGATGCATTATCCAGTACATCTGTTACCTTCTTTGTAACACCGAATTTTATCAGATCGGGGTCAGAACATACAAGACATTTTTTGAAACCTCTTGCCTTTACTTCGTTTGCGATCTCAAGTATCGCACCCTTGCCATGATAGCTTGTTTCATTCAATACAAATCTGTTTGCCATAAAAACACTCCTTAATCATCATTTTATAACGATACGCCTAATATCGATTATATTATACTACACTATATTGCTTTTGTCAATTTTCAAACGCCTAAAACAAATTGAATTCAACTCTGCAAAGCTCGGAAGAACCGAGTGCTATACCCGCATCAATAACAAAAGTATATTTTCCTGCAGCCAAGCCTTCAAACACTCCTGACGCCTTATTTCTCAAATTCACCTTAAATGCATCATCCATACCGCCCACGACTACCTGATTAACGATCTTACCGTCGGCATTGTACACATTAAGATAAACATGCTTCAGAGGGTAGTTAGAAGATACTGTTCCGTTTAAGCTCTTTTTTTCGAGAATGGAAGGTGTGATCTCCTTATCAAGAGCCAAGTAAGGAAGCTCTGTTTCGGGATTTTCATAAAATCCCAATGTCACGGGGAGATAGTTTTTCGTATAGAGATCGTAGAAGGTGTACACCTTATCCTCTCTCCATGTGGTGAGCTTGCCGTCTGTTCTCGACTTATCAAAGGCATTGGTCTGCTCAATACACTTGACACAGCTTCTTCCGGGGTTCACTTTGTTGCCCGTATTCAAAACCGTTGCCTTTTCGGTAACCATACGGATATGAGGCGCTCCGTTTACCCTTTTTACGATTATATCGCCCACATCAAGCTGAGCATAGGCTCTATACATAGTCTGATCATCGTTTTCGGCAACTATCTCATCAGTTTGTATACAGCCATCCTTGACCTTATAATCTCCAAGCTTGATGGCTCTGCAGGTACTCTTTCCGTTGGGAACAAAGTTTGCAGTCTCGCCGTACACGTCGTTGGAAACCTGCTGTAGAGCATTAAGAATAGCTGAGCAACATCCCACACCGATAATATTTTCCCAAGAGGTGGCGTCGGAACTGAATTTGCCTCCACTTGCTTCAAGTTCTGATGCAAATTTGTGATAGCTTGAATTTAGGTTGGAATAGATCATACCGTGGTATGTTTTGCCTCTTACATAAGTAAGATCTACCCCCCAAGACCCAAGATCGTCCTTCAACTTTATATCATTTGCAGGGATCCATTCAATGTTCGCCTGCTTTCTCATATAGTCAACTACTACCTGTCTGGGCTCACCCTCTGCAAGAGAGAATTCAACAAATTTATAAAAGTTTTCAGGATCAATTCCATCGGGCAAGGAAAGCTTTTGGCCATCATCCTTTGTTTCTTCAACGGGGATGGTTTCTTCGGTATTATCACCTGATGTCATCACTCCGTCGGAGTTGTCGTTACCGCTGCTGTTATTGCAAGCAATAAGAACGATGCACATCAAAAACACCGCAAGCAATACAAAAAGCGTCTTGTAATTTTTCATTGCTGTTCCTCCTTAGTATAAACTATTGACCCGAATTATAAATTCAAAAAGTCTTTTCTGTATTTCACACCGAAAAATTCTGCAAGCTCTACCAT